>JBKJLH010000169.1:0-18511 GCA_046597035.1 Lacisediminihabitans sp. | reverse complement strand
GGACACCATGACCGCAACGAACTCCTCAACTCTCCCTCGCTCGACCGACCAACCACAGGGCACTCACAACCCACTCGACCAAGACCTCGGCGTGCGTCACGGTGGTCGCTCACCGCTGACCGGTGAGCGCGGCGTCGATGGCGGCGTCCATGGCGGCGTCCATGGCGGCGCCGACCAGGAGACATCTTCCCGTCTTTGTAACGCCGTCATCGCGGGAGATGTTCGGCCAATCGATACCGATACCGATACCAATACCAACGAGCTCGGTCGGCTGAGTGCCGGCGACTTTCGAGCACACACGCACGACAGGCTTTTGAAAACCACGGTGTCCATCGGCAGCCCCATTCTGGATGGCAGCAATTACAAGCAAGCGGGAGAGGAGGTGGTGAGGTTGCTCGAAGACTACGTTCCCCAGGTCAACCAGCGTGAGTGGAAACGGGTCCGCAAGTTCGTTATCGACGCCGCATACCTCACCGCCCGCAACCAGTCGTCCTACGACAGCACTCGCCTCATGAGCGTGGCTGGCCCCTTCGTCATCTGGTGCACCAGTGCTCAGGGCCTCCCCATGGAAGCTGCGGCACTGTTCATCCCTAAAGTCATCGACAGCTACTGCACGGAGGTCGACCTCAGCAACGCCACGCGTGCCACCTACCGCTCCGCACTTCTGGCGATATCGAAAACCCTTCTCCCCGACGCTCACACTCCTGCGATGACACCGCTGCATAAAAGGACCATCAAGGCCCCCTACTCGACGGCGGAAATCAAAAAGTTCCGCGCGTGGGCGAAAGGGCAGCACACCCTCGTCCTCCGCGAGAAAGCGATGATGCTGCTCGCCCTAGCAGCTGGGGCTGGGCTTGCCCCCGGTGAAATCGGCCAAGTTGTGCGAGAAGACGTGGTCATCGACAGCGATGGCGTCGTCATCCACGTCAGAGGAACCAAGGCCAGAGTCGTCCCAGTCCTGCGCTATTGGGAGCCCTGGATGGTCACCGTCGCCGAGTCACGCAACACCGGCGACCCGATATGGGGACTACCTCGCAGTCACACCAGCGAGAACGCGCTCTCCAACTTCACCAGAGCCTCGATGGGTGAAGCGCCAGTGACCACTCGCCTGCGCGCTACGTGGATAACAGAGCACCTGGCCAAGGGCACCCCGTTGAAGGAACTCTTCCGTGCCGGCGGAATCTCCCAGCTCGACAACCTGGACCAGTACCTGCACTACATTCACGCGGCGGACCAGTTCGAGTACCGCCGATTTCTTCGCGGAGACAGCAAATGAGCGCGCCCGCGACCGTCGGGGCGGACCTGCTGGAAGCACGGATGCAGGCAACCTTCGGTATGGGACTCCGCGAATACGACGACAGCGCTGTCGGGCGAGTTCCTACCGCGTACCTGTCCGAAGCTATCCGCCTCGTCGACCGCTCAGGCGTACTGCCGGAACTCAAAAAATGGGATGCCCTTCGCCGGAAGTCTTCCGCAGGCAGGAAGGCAGTGATTCCGCTCGACGCAGTCCTTGTTCTTTTGCTGCTCAACGTTCGGATGGGTTACGGCGTCACCTATCTCGATATGTCTAAGACGCTCGACAGACGCTTTGGCTTACGTGAATTCGAGCGATTGGGAATTCAGAACATCAACAGCGACGGGGAGAACTGGTACAAACTGATATGGCAGGCGACCCAACGAATGCTCGCCCTCATCGACCCATACCCCGCCCCACGAAACAGCAACATGTTGCCAGACGCTTTCGCCCGACACCGGGAAGAAGCTGCGACCGAAAATGCCGTCACAGATTCCCGTGAAAAGCTCGAACGGATTAACTGGCTGTGTAAGCGCCTCCTCGTTGTATCGGTCGAGATGCTCCCCCGGGACATCTGGGAAAAGTACCGAGGGACGACCATCATCGACGCCACGAAACTTCAAATCGCTGGCGCCCCGAACGCCGCCGACCCAACCGTGAAGCGACGAAACCCTGACTGCCACTCCGGGAGGTACATGCGTGAAGGCTCTCACGGCGGGCAAGGCAAAAAGACAGACGTCGCTGCGTACGAATTGGAGACCGCCATCATGGGCTGGAACCATCCCGGCGAAAACACGACCTTCCCCTCTCTCATCACCGCAGTCACCTTCCACCGACCGGGCGAACTCATCGGACACGGCGCACACCTCGTGAAAACGGTTCAGGACGAATACGGGTTCGAACGAATCCTCGTCATCGCCGACCGCGCCTACAACGGCGGCACCATCGAAACGTTCCACATCCCGCTGCGCGAAATGGGCGCCGAACTTGTCATCGACTACAAGAGCAACGACGTCAGCGTCCAAGGCCACTACGAAGACCTTGTCCTGCTCGACGGCAACTGGCACGTCAACCGGATTCCTGAGCGACTGCTGAACGCCACCGTCGAACTCGAATCGCTCATCAAGCAGGTAACAGCGGCGCAAAACACTCTCTATGAACCGAAAATAGCCGGCAAACGGGTAAAAGAGCCAAGCCAAGCCCAACGGGCCGAACGAGCAAAACGAGTAGCGGCAGCCAAAAAAGTTTTAGCAGATGCCGATGCCCACGAAGCGGTGCTTCGCGTCCGTATCGCCAACCGGCACCGATACGCGATGGTGCCAAAAGGCAAGCCGGATAGTGAGGGATACCAACGATTTTTGTACCCCTCCCTCGACGGTGACCTGACTTCGGGTGCGAAAAACGAGCGCAAAACCATCACAGTGCCGATACTCATTCCCGAGGGCCACCACTCCACATCGAAAAACAAACAACAACCGGTCAAATTTCTGCAAAAGTACACCCACGAATCAGAGATTTGGGTTGCGTACTACGGCATGCGTTCACTCGTGGAAGCGTCGAACAACCTGCTGAAACTCGCATCCGGCGACAACATCGGCGACCCCAAAAGGCGCTCGGGAAGAGGATTCGCTTTCCACTACATCGCCGCGACCCTGGCCGCAGTATCATCAAACATCCGCCGCATCATCACCTTCTTCCGCGACGAAGCCAACCGCTCCACCGATATTCGGGTCCGGTCACGTCGAAGAAAAGACGAGCACGGCAACGCCCTCGCGCGACACCAGCAATTGCTCGTCGCTCCGCAAGCAAGTCCCTAACAGGGTCCGCGAACCAACATTCACAAGAACAGAACATGGTCGTCTTCAGCCTGCCCACCCGGCAGGCTTTTCCGCGTTAACCACCAAACACCGGCCAATTTAGACAAGCGCACCACACCGGCACAACCAGAATCGAGCGGGCAACGACTATCTGGCCTCGATCAGCGAAGTCATCTGCCATTTAATGAAAGCATGCAGCCGAATTCACTGAAGGGGCCTGTGTAGCGGGGGCGGGACTCGAACCCGCGACAACACGATTATGAGCCGTGTGCTCTAACCACCTGAGCTACCCCGCCGGGACGTCACCCGACAAACGGGTCACGCGAGCCCCCTGTGGGAATCGGACCCACTACCTCTTCCTTACCAAGGAAGTGCTCTACCAATGAGCTAAGGGGGCGAAAGCAGCGCGCGAATATGTGCACGCCATTTTGGCACCGTCTGAGAATAGCATCCGGCGAGACCGCGTCACTGCAGCATCAGGACGCCCCGGGCTCGAAGAAGGCGGGAAGGAGACGCCGAACGCCGCACCTCGAAGCCATCCCGGGCCTCCACGACGAGTGCGCTCTGCTCGGCCATCGTGCGCGTTAACACGTGTGCCTCGTCGCTGACACACAACTTGCGAATGCCGCTCGTCCAACTTCCAAGGCCCCATTCGGCGCTCGATCGTGTATCCGCCCGCCGCCTCAATGCCCCACGGCAGCGACCTCCCCCACTTCCCGCACTCCGCCCACTCGACATCCGCAGCGGACAAAGCGACGGCAAACCTCGGTTCGTCGTCGACGTTGAAGCGGGTATGCCCATCGAGCACCACCAGCCGGCCAACAGCCGGAGGGGAAGAAGGTCACGTTCCGCGACAGTACGCCCACGGTCCTGTGGGTCACTGTCCCTCGCCCCGATGCACTTCCCGGGGAGGGGATGCAATAGGGTTTTGGCATGAGCCTCGACATTCTGCAGGGTTTTTCCGCGCCCGAAACCGAGACCACCACTCTCTCCAGCGCCTCCGGCAGTCAGTGGTGGCGCTCCGCCGTGATCTACCAGATCTACCCGAGATCCTTTGCCGACGGCAGGGGCGACGACGGTCTCGGCGACCTGATCGGCATCACCGAGAGGCTGCCTGCGCTTGTCGAACTCGGGGTGGATGCCGTCTGGTTGTCGCCGTTCTTCACCTCGCCGCAGAAGGATGCCGGATACGACGTGGCCGACTACTGCGACGTCGATCCGATCTTCGGTACCCTTGCCGACTTCGATGCGCTCGAGAAGAGCGTGCATGAACTCGGCCTCAAACTCATCGTGGACCTCGTGCCCAATCACACCTCCGACCAGCACCTCTGGTTTCGGGAGGCCCTGGCCGCCCCTGCGGGCAGCCCCGAGCGCGATCGCTACATGTTCCGTGAGGGCAGGGGCGTCGACGGCGAGCTACCGCCGAACAACTGGGACTCCGTGTTCGGCGGATCGGCCTGGAGTCGCCTCACGAACGCCGACGGCACAGCGGGCCAGTGGTATCTTCACCTCTTCGACACCTCCCAGCCCGACCTCAACTGGCAGAACCCCTGGGTGCGCGAGCAGTTCCGAGATATCCTGCGTTTCTGGCTGGATCGGGGCGTCGACGGATTCCGAGTAGATGTCGCGCACGGCCTGATCAAAGCGCAGGGCCTGCCCGATTACACCCCGCCGGCCGACGGCGGCAGCATGGGCGGAAGCGGCACCTTCGGCCTTGAACCGCAGATCGATGCCCACTTGGGTGACAACGATGTGACACCCCCGTACTGGGCCCAGGAAGGCGTACACGCGATCTACCGCGAATGGCACGCTGTGCTCGAGGAATACGAGGGCGACCGTGTCCTCTGCGCCGAAGCGTGGGTAGAGCCTCTGACCAAACTCGCGCGCTGGGTGCGTCCCGACGAGATGCAGCAGGCCTTCAACTTCTCCTATCTCGAGACGCCCTGGAGCGGTCCGACCATGCGGGCGATTATCAACGCCTCGCTCGCCGCGTTCACCGCAGTCGGCGCTCCAAGCACCTGGGTGCTCTCGAATCACGATGTCGTGCGCCATGCCTCACGCCTCGCCGTGACGGCCGAAAACCCGCAAGGCCACGGTATCGGACCGCGTTCCGCCGGTCAGCCAGTGCGCTCCCTCGGACTTCGGCGGGCCCGCGCGGCGACGACCCTCATGCTCGCTCTGCCCGGCAGCTCGTACCTGTACCAGGGCGAGGAGCTCGGCCTGCCCGAGGTCATCGACCTGCCCGATGACGCACGCCAAGACCCGACCTGGTTTCGCACGAACGGCGCACGGTACGGACGGGACGGATGTCGCGTGCCCATCCCCTGGGAAGCGGACGCGCCCTCCTACGGCTTCGGCACCAGCGGCAAGAGCTGGCTCCCCCAGCCGAACGACTGGGCGCCCTACGCGCGGGACTCCCAGCGGGGTGTTCCCGGCTCGACGCTCGAACTGTATCGTTCCCTTCTCGCGAAACGGTCGAGTGCGGATCTCGGACTTGGCGACGTCGAATGGCTTACCGGCTACCCGGATTCCGTCGTGGCGTTCCGCAACGGTACCGTCACCGTGATCGCCAACACCGGCCCCGACCCGGTGGAGCTGCCCGAGGGCGAAATCATCGTGGCATCCGAGGAATTCGACGCTCGCTCGTTGCCGGGCGACACGGCAGTCTGGATTCACGCGTAGGTTGCGGATGCCGGTCCACAGCCGAGTCGAGACCGACGAAGGTGTCAGTTTGCGTTGGCCTTCAGCCAGGCGAAAGGGTCTACCGGCGTGTTGTTGAGGTGGATCTCGAGGTGCAGGTGGGCACCGGTGGATGCTCCGCTGCTGCCGACCTGGCCCACCTCATCCGCCACCTTGACCATCTGGCCAACGACCACCCGCACCGAACCGGCGAGCATGTGGCCGTAAACGCTCTGCACCTTCTGCCCATTGATGTTGTGGTCGATCGTCACATTGTTCCCGAGTCCGCCGCTATCGAACTCCACCTTGCTCACGACGCCATCCGCGATGGATTGGATAGCAACGCCGGAGCCAGGCGTGAAGTCGACGCCTTCGTGGAATGTGGAGCAGAATCCACAGCCGGCCACCGACCTCGGCCCGAATCCGGACGCGATCGGTACGGGTACGGGAAACGGCCACTGGATCGTGCCGTTCGGGTCGTTCGTGTACGCGGTGCTGCGCGCCGCAGAGGCGTATTTGGTGGCGATCTGCTGCACAAGGGAGACGACCGTGTAGGCATCTCGGGAGGGCGCAGTGACCGCTACCGCCGCATCCACTTGAAGGTTTTGAACTGGCTCTGCCGCGCTGACCAGTGCGGTCGTCGCCGACGCGCTCGACCCGGACGTGGCCGGAAGGAACACGCTGGCCGGAAGCGAGGTCGAGATGAGAAGCGCTGCCGCTCCCACCATGGCTCCGACTGTCATCAGTTTGCGAAGGACACGCTGAATCCGATTGCGCCGGAGTGGCACTGCGAGCGGCGATCCAGCGGGCCGACGTTGCGAGCGTGCGTTCCGGACGCTTGTGCGAGACACCGGGGACCGGTGTTCGGCCAGTTCCCGACGGGTTCGCGCGGGCGGAAGCCCGAAATCGCCCCTCATACGCGTCCGACGACGGAACAGACAAGGCCGGAGGGAGCACTCCCACGGCGGCGCACTTCACCGCGGAAGGCTAATGGCATGAGAGGCGCTCCTTGCGACAATGCGCTGCAACACGCGGCACTACGGTGCTGGTACGACCGCGGATGTACTTCGGTCTCGAAACATCACAATTTGCATGCGAAAGTAACGAATCCCTCAACACTAGTCAAACGGGCCAGGGAAGACCAGCCCCGCAAGAGGGGGCGCCGTCAGTTCGCGTTCGCCTGCAGCCAGGCGAAGGGATCGACCGGAGTGCCGTCGAGATGCACCTCGAGGTGAAGGTGCGCTCCGGTGGAGTGCCCGGTATTGCCCACCTGCCCCAGCTCCTGGGCCACGGTGACCTGCTGCCCAACGACGACTGTCATGGACCCCGCGAGCATGTGCGCGTATAAGCTCTGCACCTTCTGGCCGTTGATGTTGTGGTCGATGATCACGTGGTACCCGAAGCCGGCGTCATAGGCCGCGTATGTGACGGTGCCGTTAGCGATCGCCCCGATTGGGACGCCCGTCCCTGGGATGAAGTCCACGCCCTCGTGAAAGGAGGAACACCCTCCGCAAGGAGAGACTCGGGCTCCGAATCCCGAGCTGATCGGGACGGGCGAGGGGAACGGCCACTGGATCGTGCCGTTCGTGTCATTGGTGTACTGGAAGCTCTGGAGACCAAACTTCATGCGCGCCTGCTGAATGGTGTTGACAACGGTGTAGGGATCGCGCGTCGGCACGGCATCCACGGCGGTACTGTCCACCGCCAAGGTCTGTACCTCCGAGTTGGCGGTCGTCGACTCCACCGGGGTGAGGGCGCTCGCTGATGTCGCGTGGAACGCGACGGCGGGAAGTGAGGTCGCAACGAGCAGGGCGCCAGCCCCGAACATCGCGCTGATGGTGATGAACTTGCGAAGCACCTGCCCGCGACGGGGAGCCCGCGAGCGGGATGCCGGAGGCGCTACCTTGGCCGGCGTGCCCCGCGCGAGGCGGACCTTCGCGGGAGTTGCGGACCCTGCTAATTCCCGCGCCCGGGGGGTCTTCAGCGTCCGGGGGGTCTTCAGCGTCCGGGAAGGCTTCAGCGCGCGCGGTGCCTTCGCCCGCCGAGCCTTCGTCGCGGTCTCCTGGGCACGAAGCGCGCGACGGGAAGTGGCGGCGGGAGGAGAGAGTTTCGGGTCCGCATGAGACTCGAGATTGCCCGTGGACTCCGCCACGCTATCGGTCCTCCACCGTCGCCTGTCGGGCGAGCATGGATAAGCCTTGGGCGTTCACAGGTGGTGGTCCTCCAACAACAAATACAACGAGCTGGAGAACTCGAGTACGTCTGTATCTCTGATTGTGGCGTGTCTGGAATCGACGCGGCATGGGCCGCAAATCCGAAAGCTCATGGCGAGCAGATTTATAACGAACGGATAAAGGCTACGTCACCGGGTCGAAAACGGCAATCTCAGTCAGTGCCAACGGGATACCGGAGGATCATCGCAGTGCGGCCGGGATCGTCCCTTCCAGATCTCGAAACAGCCGTTCGAGGGCCTCCGCAAGCCGCGGTTCGGCGGCCAGCACGAACTGGTGCGACGGCGGTGCGCCATCCATCCCGGTGACTCGCGCACCCGATTCCCGCGCGATAAGGGCACCAGCGGCGTGATCCCAGGGGCTCAGCCTCCGCTCGAAGTAGGCGTCGAGCCTGCCGCTCGCCACGGCACACAGGTCGAGGGAGGCGGCTCCCATCCGACGGATATCGCGCACCCGATGAAGCAGACCGCCGAGCACCTCCGCTTGCTCGGAACGGATGTCGGCCAGGTATGAAAACCCGGTGCCGACGAGCGCCTGAGAGAGTTCGATCGCCGGCGCGACCCGGATCGGGGACCCGTCGAGAAACGCCCCGGCGCCCGCGCGCGCGGTAAAGGTCTCACCGCTGGCCGGGTTGGCCACCGCACCGGCGAGCGCCCGCCAGGTAAGCGGATCGGGGTCGCCCTCCACCACGGCGATACTGACGGCGTAGTGCGGGATGCCATAGAGGAAGTTGACTGTGCCGTCGATCGGATCCACCACCCAGGTGAGGCCGCTCGTGCCCGTCTCCCCTGCGCTCTCCTCGCCGAAGAATCCGTCGTTCGGCCTCAACTCCGAGAGTCTCGAGCGGATGAGTGCCTCGGTCTCCCGATCGGCGAAGGTGACGATGTCTTCCTTCGACGACTTGCGTGCCGCCACCTCGACCCCCTCGGAGCGCCGCAGCTTCGCGAGCGAACCCGCTTCCACTGCGACCGCCCGGGCGATCTCGAGAAGTCCGACAGTCATAGGTCCCACTCTTTCGTTCACCGTGCGTGGTGTTCTCATCGTTTCCGGCGAAACACGAAAGGCCCGTCTCGGATCGAGGCGGGCCGTCGGTCGTGCAGGTAGTGCTGTGTGGCAAGTGCGAGATTCGAACTCACGAAGTCGTAGACGGCTGATTTACAGTCAGATCCCTTTGGCCACTTGGGTAACTTGCCATTTGCGTCGACCGATAGTCGACTATGCAAATCAAGGATACAGGGTGGATGGCCCCGGCGAAATCGGGTGCTTGCAGCGCGTTTGAGTACGTCTTTCCCGAACTCACGCCCTCAGGGTTCGCCGGCATGATCACCTTCGGTCATCCGTCGACCGCGCATCCTTCTTATTTTTCCGGTGAGAGGTCGCTCGCATAGCCTGTGGAAAAGCGGATGACGTCATCGAGGTAGTGCTGCGACCCGTTGTATGCCAACACAGCCTGTCGCCATCCGCTTTCGGTGTCGAGCGCCTTGTCGCCCGCACGACAGAGATAGCCTGCGGCCGCGAGGGTCGCATCGTCGATGTTCTGCGGGTCTTGCACCCCGTCGGCATTGCCGTCCGCATGCCAGTTGCGCCAGGCCTCGGGGATGAGCTGCATCGGGCCGACTGCACGGTCGATCGTGGCATCACCATCAATCACCCCTTTGTCGGAATCGGGGATGTTCGCCACGGCTCCGCCGTTGAGCGGCACCCCGAAGATCGCTGGCGTGGCCACGCCGTCGGCAGCGATTTTTCCGCCGAAAATCGTGCCGTGGCGAGATTCGATCTCGCCGATTCCCGCCAGGGTGTTCCAGCCGATTCCACACCTCCGACTCTGGAAGGAGATCGCGACGCCCGCGTAGGCGGCAAGCGCTCGGGCCGGAATTCCCGTCTTCTGGGCGGTGATTTTCACCCAGGCAGGATCGGCAAGCGCGGAGAGCGCTGGGCCAGCGGGAGCCACGGCCGCGGTGACCGGCGCGGCCGTGGCGAACCGAGCGAGTGGAGTCGACGGGCCTGCGTTATCCGAAATTCTGCTCAGTGCGCCGTTGGGCAGGCCGAACACCACGATGGCGCCGACCACTGCCACGGTGGCCACCAGGCCAGCCACGGAGATCAGGATCACGCGCAAAATCGACATCGGCTCCTATCTTCGCCTGGGACGCCCGTTAAACTGCTGGCATGGCTGACCCAACTTTTGACATTGTGAGCAAAGTCGACAAGATGGAGGCCGACAACGCCCTCCACCAGGCGCAGAAGGAGATCGCCCAGCGCTACGACTTCAAGAACGTGGGTGCCGAGGTGGATTGGAGCGGCGAGAAACTGCTGCTCAAGGCGTCTTCCGAGGATCGCGTGAAGGCCGTGCTCGAGGTGCTTGAGGCCAAATTCATCAAGCGCGGTATCTCCCTTCGCAGCCTTGACACCGGAGATCCGTACCCCTCGGGCAAGGAATACCGGGTCGATGTCTCCCTGAAGAACGGTATCTCCAGCGACGATGCGAAGAAAGTGTCGAAGCTCATCCGGGACGATGGTCCCAAGAGCGTGAAGGCGCAAATCCAGGGCGACGAGCTTCGGGTCACCTCTAAGAGCCGCGACGACCTGCAGTCGACAATGGCCATGCTCAAGGCTGCCGATCTCGATATCGACCTGCAGTTCGTCAACTTCCGCTGACACCACTGCGCCCCCCGACCAGTGGTCTCCTTCCTCGTCAACTTCTTCGCGAGCTCCCTCTTCGGCACGATCGCGCTCGTAGTCGACATCTCGATCCGGGTAGTCGCGGTGATCGTCGTGCCACAGAACCGCAAGCCGCAGTCGGCGATGGCCTGGTTGCTTGCGATCTTCCTTATTCCTTATATCGGCATCCTGCTGTTCCTGGTGTTCGGTAGCACGAAACTTCCGAAGCGCCGTCGTGAAAAGCAGGAGGAGATCAACTCCTTTATCCTCGAGACGACAGAGGGTATGGATCGGGTGGAGAAAGAGGTCGATTTTCCCTCCTGGCTGGGGCCGATCGTCGAGCAGAACCGCACCCTCGGATCGATGCCGCTGGTCGGGGGCAATACCGCGAAGCTCCACACCGATTATTTTGCGTCACTCGCCGCGATGACCGAGGCGGTGGGCCAGGCTAAGCGATTCGTGCACGCCGAGTTCTACATCCTGGCCTATGACCCGACGACCAAGCCGTTCTTTGATGCACTACAAGCCGCGGTGGCGCGCGGGGTCACGGTGCGGGTGTTGCTCGACCACATCGCCTCCATCCGCTCCCCGGGTTATCTGCGCACCATCCGTCGGCTGAAGAAAATCGGGGCGAAGTGGCAGCTGATGTTGCCGGTGCAGCCCTGGCGTGGACGCTGGCAGCGTCCCGATCTGCGCAACCACCGCAAGCTACTCGTGATCGACCGCACTGTGGCGTTCACGGGGTCGCAGAACATGATCGACCGCAGTTACAACAAGCGGGGGAACATCCGGCGCGGCCTGCAGTGGAAAGACCTGATGGTGCGATTCGAGGGACCAATCGTCGCAGGGATCAACGCGCTCTTTGTCACCGATTGGTACAGCGAGACCGACGAATTGCTGCTCCGCGAGACCGACCGAATGCCCGATGAGAAGATTGTGGATGCGATCGACGCCCAGGTAGTGCCGAGCGGCCCGGGCTTCGATCTCGAGAACAATCTGCGACTCTTCGACTCGCTCGTGTACAACGCTCAGCGCCGGGTCATCATCACCTGCCCGTACTTCGTGCCGGATGACTCGATGCTGTACGCCATCACCAATGCGGCGTATCGCGGACTCGACGTGCAGCTCTTCTGCTCCGCGGTTGCCGACCAACCCGTGGTCTTCCACGCTCAGCGCAGCTATTACGAGGCGTTGCTGAGGGCCGGCGTGCGTATCTGGCTGTATGAGTCGCCCACGGTTTTGCACGCAAAGCACTTCACCATCGACGAGGAAGTGGCTGTCATCGGGTCAAGCAACATGGACATGCGCTCGTTCACCCTCAACTACGAGATCTCGGTGATGGTGCATGGTCGTCATATCGTCACCCAGCTGCGGGAGATCGAAGAGACCTACCGCCAGCAGAGCACCGAGCTCACTCTCGAGCAGTGGCTCACCCGCCCGCTGCGCTCGAAGGTGCTCGACAACACGGCGCGGCTGACAGCGGCGGTGCAGTAAGCACCCGATTCGTCGTGAGTATGAGCGGACTCCAACGCGGCGAGAGCGGGCCAGTTAACCAGCGGCAGTCCCCGGGTCGGATAACCCATCGGGAGGAGAGTGCGGTCATCGCCGGTAGTCACCCCGCACTTCTCGGCATAACTCCTGCTTTCTGTGGTGCGCGCAGCCTCGTACGCCGGAATTCTGGGGGTGTTGCGATTGCCCGCCGCAGTCTGCAGGAGTTGTGCAATCCCACGGGAAGCTCACACCGATCCCTCGCAGTGTCCTGACATTCGAAGATGTCAGGTGTCCGGCGCAACGACTGCCTCCGCAAATCAACTCCAATCCCCAGCGTGCTCGGGATGCGCCAGCGGGTGGACGTACTCCACGGAGCGGATAAGGCTGTCTGAGCTTTGGGTCGGATTGCTCTCCTGCCTTCCCGCCCTCTCCTTCACCGGCTCTCTGCAAAATACTTGTCCCCGTGTGGTGACAGGACCTGTGAACATGTTCTCGAGGTGGGAGAACGTCGGCTGGTCGATGCGGTGACTGCGGTCGCTGCTGGGAAGGTCGCCCGCCGCTCCGCCACACAACTCGGCAACAGCGGATTACCGCACCGCACCGGGTACCGCCCGGCACAGGAACCTGTCCGGGTCACCACCGGGGCGACGTTCGGGGATGCGGCCACCGGCATCCGGGTAGGACTCCTCACCACTGACGCAGTTTCTGGATCCCCCATCCAACCTTGGCTGAAGACAAACAGTCAGACGCTCGGGCTCTCTGTTGCTGCCGCGGACACTTTTGCGCCGAGGCGACCACCCTCGATGCAGACCGTGATGCCCACCCGACCCGCCAGATGCGGGACGAGATCGACAAAACCAGCATCGCCGACCAGGAACACCAACGCCGCGCCGCGCGGAGTCTGCGTCTCATCCGGCAAGCGGGCATAACGCGGCTGGTCTGGGTGATGGACCCCGTGCTGGAGAAAAGACCAGCGCGGAGGCATCGCACTACGGATCAGATCAGTCCGGGCACAAAGGCGATTGGTGGGAGACCGATATATATGCATCACCGATCACGGTCCCAGCACATTCAGACGGAGCGCTCGTGTTCGCTTTCTGAGTCGTCATCGTCCGACTCGTCATCGTCCGACTCGTCATCGTCCGAGTCGTCATCGTCCGAGTCGTCATCGTCCGGGTCGTCAAGATCGTCGATGTCGACACCGTCGAGATCCCCACCGTGCAGCACATCGCTGCCGAGGTCATCTTCGTCGTCCTCGTCGTAATCGTCATCGTCGTCAGACTCGTCATCGTCGGTCTCGTCATCATCATCAGAGTCGTCGTCGGTCTCGTCATCATCGTCAGACTCGTCGTCGTCGGTCTCGTCATCATCATCAGACTCGCCGTCATTCTCCACCGCAGTGTCCTGCGCTGCGGTGTACTCGGCGAGGCGATCCACCCACGGTACCCAGTCAGGGGAAAGCAGTGCAAAGTCGCCTGGGGTCAACTCGGTTTCGAGGACGCTCCCGGGCGTGTCGGCCACGTGCGCGATGCTCACAGTCCAACGCCAGCCCGGATATCCCGAGAGGAGAGTCTCAAAATAAAGGGTCGTGACGCCGTCGCCCTGGTCGATCGATCCCGCGGGGGCTCCGATCGAATCGGCGGATGTTATTTCGAGCAGAGCACGTCGGCCCAGCTCGAAATCGGAGTCGGACGCCACCCACTCGGTTGTCAGCGTACCGGGCGCGCTCGAACCGGGCGCCGTCAAATTGGCGGTCATCACATCAGCTGTCGTCACATCAGCTGTCGTCACATCAGCTGAGTTCACACCGATTGCCGTCGAATCAGGCATCGAGCTCATCCGCAACCTTGCGAAGCATGGAGGCGATTGTCTTGCCGTGCTTGCCGTCGGGGTAACGGCCGCGCTTGAGGTTGGTCCCGATGCCGTCGAGCAGCTTTACCAGGTCCTCGACGATGATCGACATGTCATCCGCCGGCTTTCGGCTCAGCTTGGCGAGGCTCGGCGGTGCCTCGAGCACACGCGCGGAAAGCGCCTGCGCTCCGCGCTTGCCATCGGCGATCCCGAATTCGAGTTTGGTACCCGCCTTGACCGTTGTGCCGGCGGGCAGCGCGGAGGCATGAAGGAAGACTTCCTGGCCGTCATCAGAACTAATGAAGCCGAAGCCCTTCTCTTCGTCGTAGAACTTGACCTTGCCGGTAGGCATGGCAGTACCTCTTTCACTTGGCTATTCCCGTAAGCCTACGGGGAGTCTGGGGCCGTATCCTTAGCACTGTGGCAAAAGAATCCCCGGTGATCATTCATCGTAGCGAACGCGTGCTGGCCTTCATGATCGCAGGAATCGTGGGGCTGTCAATAGTGGCGATCTTCGTCGTGCTGATCGGGACAGGGGCGGGTTTCTCCCAGACCGGGCCAGTGGCTCTGTGGCAGGCTCTCACGTTGTTTCCGTTCGTCGGGCTGATGGTCGGGTTTATTTTGATCATCACGCTTCTTGCAGTAGGTGCGCGTCGTCGCAGCCGTGAGACACAGGCCGCGATAGCCCGCAACACCAACTCGAGCAAGAAGTAGCACGCAGCGATCCGGCGTCGTCGCCGGACACAGGAACGGTTGGGAAGACATGAGTGACACCCTGTCGTTGGCGACGCGCCTGCGCGCACTGGACGATTCCTCGATCGCCGCGGCCATTCGCACTCGCAGGATCAGTCCGTCCGGCATCAAGGACTTCTTCGACCTTGCCGAGGCCTTCCTCGACCGGGCGTCGATCCAGCAAACCCTCACGCGACTCGACCGGGAGACCCTCGCGGCGCTCTGCGTTATCGGCCAGCTCAGCGAGGACACTGCGCCGCCCGCGTCCGCGGATGTCGCCACGCGGCTCTCGACGCTCTTCGGTCGAGCGGTCTCGACGGTTTCCGTCTCCGATCGCGTCTTCGCCGCGACGGAACTGCTATTACTCGAGGCGGAGTCTGGCCGCTTCACCGCCTATGGCAGCGTGCGTGACCAGCTGCGCTCCTGGCCCTCGATCGGACTCCCTTCGCTGGCCGACCTCACTACGGCGAGCGCTCCGGCAGCCCCCGAACCGGTGCCGGATATCGACCACCGCTTCGTTGACCGGCTCGGTGCTGAGCGCGCCTTCGCCGCCATCACCGCAATCACAGAACTTCTCGTAGAGGTTGAGCGCGAGCCGGCCCGCGAACTCGCAAAGGGCGGCATCGCCCTCCCCGATGGCAAGCGGCTCGCACAGGCGATGAGTGTCGAGCTCGAGTCGGTGGCCGTCTTCCTCGCCGTTGCCGAACGAGCCGGGCTGCTGGCACGCGAGACCGGATCGTGGATGATCACCGACAGTGGAGGTGAATGGTTACTGCGCTCCACGGGTGCACGGTGGGCCACGCTCGGTTCCGCTTGGTTCGAGCGCCTACCCGCCGACATCCGCGGGCTGCTCAGCGAGCGCAGGCACGCACTCTGGGGGTCCGGACTGCGCGGCTATATCGACTGGCTCTACCCGGCCGGCGGTGACTGGATGGACGAGCGGATCAGCGCCTTCACTCGCGACGCCGAGCTGCTGGGAATCACGGCTAACCAGGCACCCACCGGGCCCGGGTCCCGGTTGCTCACCGATGGTATCCGCCCGGCGGAGGAGGCGATGACGGCCCTGCTCCCCGCCGAGGTCGAGCAGGTCTACCTCCAGCACGATCTCTCGGTAGTGGCTCCCGGACCGCTGACTCCGCGAGTGGATGCCCGGCTTCGGTCGCTCGCCGATGTGGAGAGTCGCGCGCTCGCGTCCAGTTACCGCGTGTCGACTTCGAGCGTCAATCGGGCGATGGCCGCGGGTGAGACGGCGGAGTCGATTCTCGAGTTTCTCGGCGGCATCTCGCTCACGGGTATCCCCCAACCACTTGACTACCTCATCGGTGAGGCATCCAGCCGCTACGGGCAGGTGCGGGTGGGCGGAATCGCCGAGCCTCGACCGGATGCGCGCAGCTACATCCGTTCGGACGACGAACTGCTCATCGGCACGATCCTCGTCGACCAGAATCTGTCGTCCCTCGGATTCGAGCGCAGTTCCAGCACCCGCGCCGAGAGCCGCTTCGCCCTCGACCTCGTCTTCTGGTCGGTCAGCGATGCGCGCTATCCCGTCGCTGCAGAGAATGCGGCCGGGGAGATCGTGTCACTTCGCCGCCAACGTCATGCCAAAGCGGTCTCCTCGGCTGGAGTCGACCCGGTAAACGCACTCATCGAACGCCTGCGCCTCGGAGGGGAACCCGAGGACGAAGAGGCCGGTCAGGCCTGGCTGATCCGCCAACTCGATGCCGCAATCAAAGCGAAAATACCCCTCACCGTCAGCGTGACGATGCCTAACGGCGCCCTCGTCGATTATCAGCTCGAGCCGACAAGCGTCGCCGGCGGGCGCTTGCGCGGCCGCGACAACCGCGCCGCAATCGAGCGAACCCTGCCGCTGTCGCGCATCGCGGGCATCTCCCCGGCGAAATAGGCGCGTCCCGCCCGTCGGCACAACTCCTGCGATTCGGGATGCAGCGGCGGTGCGCTTCCGTGGCTGTGGGGCTGAAGACGGCGTCCGGTGCAAAGTGCAGGAGTTATGCGGGGAGTGCCGAGCACCGGCAGGGCGATCGGGTTTCGCGCCCACCGCCCACGTGGATGTTGCGCAGGGTGGAGATCGGCGCAACACCCCGCTGCCACGGACGGCCTACACGGCGAGTCGACTTCCTGGTCCGCTGTCGGCCACAGCCATCCCCACCGGACAACCACCCACCCGCGTGACCTAGGCTTACGAGGTGGATGTGTTGTCTGGGCCCCTGATCGTGCAGAGCGACCGCACCGTGTTGCTCGAGGTCGCGCATCCCGCCGCCGAGGATGCCCGCCACGACCTCGCCGTCTTTGCCGAACTCGAGCGCGCACCAGAGCACATTCACACCTATCGCATCACCCGGCTCGGACTCTGGAACGCCCGCGCCGCCGGTCATACCGCCCAAAACATGCTCGACACGCTTGAGAAGTACTCAAAGTTCCCGATTCCGCAAAGTGTGTCCATCGACATTGCCGAGACCGTCGGCCGTTACGGTCGGCTCGTGATCGAGCGAGACGAGAACGGCACGCTCATCCTGCGGTCAACGGATGCCGCGGTATTGAGCGAAATCGCGCGGGCGAAGCGCATCGCACCGCTCCTCTTTCTTCCGGAAGACCAGCGCGGTACGGGTCCGGAGATCGACCGCTACGAGATCCAGGCCTGGGCACGTGGGCAGGTGAAGCAGGAGCTTGTCAAGCTCGGCTGGCCGGCCGAGGATCTCGCGGGGTACACCCCGGGCACGCCGCATCCGATCGCCCTGGACACCACTGAATGGAACCTGCGGGAGTACCAAAATCACGCGGTGTCGAGCTTCGTGGACGGCGGATCGGGAGTTGTCGTGCTGCCCTGCGGCGCGGGCAAGACACTCGTCGGCGCGGGCGCGATGGCTCGGGTCGAGACGACGACTCTGATCCTTGTCACCAATACCGTCTCGGCACGGCAGTGGCGGGCCGAGCTACTCAAGCGCACGACGCTGACGGCGGATGAGATCGGCGAGTACTCCGGACAGGTCAAAGAGGTGAAGCCAGTCACCATCGCGACCTACCAGATCCTCACTGCGAAGCGCAGGGGCGAGTACGCGCACCTCGCGCTGCTCGACGCCCTCGACTGGGGACTCGTGATCTACGACGAGGTGCACCTGCTGCCCGCTCCTGTCTTCAAACTCACCGCGGAGCTGCAGGCCCGACGTCGTCTCGGCCTCACCGCGACTCTCGTACGCGAGGATGGGCGCGAGGGCGATGTCTTCAGTCTCATCGGTCCCAAAAGGTTCGATGCTCCCTGGAAGGAGATCGAGGCCCAGGGCTTCATCTCCCCGGCATCCTGCTACGAAGTGCGCATCGACCTGCCCCAGCAGGAGCGGCTCGAGTACGCGGCGGCGGCGGACGACGTGCGCTATCGCCTCGCGGCGACGGCGCCGGCGAAGCTCGACGTGGTCCAGCAGCTCGTCGAGCGTCATACCGGCGAGCGGATTCTCGTGATCGGGCAGTACCTCGACCAGATTCAGGAGCTCGCCGATGTGCTGGATGCGCCGCAGCTCACGGGCGCGACGCCCGTCGACGAGCGGGAGCGGCTTTACCAGGAGTTCCGTGAGGGCATCACGAAGATCCTTGTCGTCTCGAAGGTCGCGAACTTCTCGGTCGACCTGCCGGAGGCGACCGTCGCAATCCAGGTGTCCGGCTCGTTCGGCTCCCGGCAGGAGGAGGCCCAGCGTCTCGGCCGGCTGCTGAGGCCCAAGTCCGAGGGCAAGTCAGCGCACTTC
>JBKJLH010000138.1:0-16939 GCA_046597035.1 Lacisediminihabitans sp. | reverse complement strand
GCCGGGGGGGGGGGGGGGGTGGGGGGGGGGGGGGGGCGGGGGGGGGGGGCGGGGGCGGGGGGCTGGGATGGGGCCGACGCCGGATGGGGCCGGGGACGGACGGACCCGGGGCGAACGGAGGCCCGGACCGGGCAGGAATAGGTCGCGCAGCGGGCTACTGCACCGGATCGCCGATGCGCACCAGGGCATCCACGATCAGTGCCCAGAACTTTGCATGGTCGAGGTTCGTGCCCGCATGGGTGGTGCAGTTCTCCGGCGCCACCGAACGGAAGTCGGCAACGGTCATGCCCAGGGTCAGTGAGCCGCTGAGCTCGATGTCCAGGGGCACCCGCACTACGGTCATCACGCTCGGGTCGATCACGAGAGCGACCGCGCAGGGATCGTGGACCGGCGGATGCTCGAAGCCCTGGGTATCTCGATAGGTCTGACCGAAGAAGTCGAGCAGTTCGACGACGAACCGGGCCGGTGCAGTGTCGACGGCGGCGATGGCAGCGACCACATCCGGGGTGGCGAGGGCGTGGTGCGTGACATCCAGTCCCACCATCGTGAGCTTCCAGCTCTCGTTGAAGACGATGTGAGCCGCCTCCGGATCGATCACGATGTTGAACTCCGCGGCGGCGCTCCAGTTGCCGACGTGGTACCCGCCGCCCATCAGAACGACCTCCTTGACGAGCGCGGCGATGCGGGGTTCCTTGCGCACCGCGAGGGCGATATTGGTGAGCGCGCCGGTCGGCACGAGAGTAATCGTCTGGGGCGGAGAAGACAGGATCGTATCGATGATGAGATCGACAGCATGACGCGCATCGGGCTCGAACGAGGGCGCAGGAAGCTCCGGACCATCCAGCCCCGAGCCACCGTGGATCGAGGCGGCTACTTGGGCGGTTCGCACGAGCGGGCGGTGGGCCCCGGCGGCGAACGGAACGCCCGTTATCCCGGCGATACGGGCCACCGCCAGAGCATTACGCGTCACTTTTTCGATCGTCTGGTTTCCATGAACGGTCGTCACCGCCACGAGCTCGATCTCGGGATTGCCGTGTGCCAGGATCAACGCGATCGCGTCATCATGCCCCGGGTCGCAATCCAGAATGATTTTGTTCGCCACCCCGACAGGTTAGCGGCCGGTTGCACCCGATAGATTTGGGGCATGACGACCTCAGACTTTTTCATGCCAGGCGGCGGCGCGAACATCACCGCTCTCCCTAAGGTTTCGCTGCACGATCATCTCGACGGCGGTCTGCGCCCACAGTCCATCATCGAGCTCGCGGCGGAGATCGGTTTCGAGCTTCCCCACACGAATGGAGCTGAGACGGATGCCGTTACCCTCGGCGATTGGTTCGCCGAGAAAGCGGACTCCGGCTCTCTTGTCGAGTACCTCACCACCTTCGACATCACCACTGCAGTGATGCAGACCGCGGGTGGCCTCACCAGAGTCGCCCGCGAATTCGTCGAGGATCTCGACGCGGACGGCGTGATCTACGGCGAGATCCGCTGGGCGCCCGAACAGCATCTGGCGAGCGGCCTCTCCCTCGATGAGGTCGTCGAGGCCGTGCAGGAGGGTATCGAGGAGGGCATCGAATCCGTGACCCGGGCGGGTCGGTCCATCCGGATCGGCCAGCTCGTCACGGCGATGCGGCATGCCGATCGCGGGCTCGAGATCGCCGAACTCGCCGTGCGTCATCGCAAGAACGGCGTAGTCGGTTTCGACATCGCCGGAGCGGAGGCGGGGTTCCCCGCTGGCAATCACCGCGAGGCTTTCGATTACCTGGCGAAGCACTACTTCCCGACGACGGTTCACGCCGGTGAAGCCGATGGCCTCGAAAGTATCCGGGGAGCGCTCTTCGATGGGCGGGCGCTGCGCCTCGGACACGGCGTGCGTCTCGCGGAGGACATCACGGTCGATCGCTCGGATGACGAGAACACCTATGTGGAACTCGGCCGGCTTGCGCAGTGGGTCAAGGATCGCGAAATCGCGCTCGAGCTCAGCCCATCATCGAATCTTCAGACCGGGGCCATCGCGCAGTGGGGCGACGATCTCATCGATCACCCGTTTGATCTGCTTTACCAGCTCGGGTTCCGGGTGACGGTGAACACCGACAATCGCCTGATGAGTCGCACCTCCCTCAGCCGAGAGCTCGCGCTTCTCGCCGAGACCTTCGACTACGACCTGACCGACCTCGAGGTCTTCCAGCTGAATGCGGCCGGATCGAGCTTCCTGCCCTTCGAAGAGCGTGAGGAACTGGCCGACCAGATCAGCGCCGGGTTCGAGCGAGCCTGATGCCGCTACCCATACTCGCCGAGTCGGCGATCATCGTGGGCGCAGAAGCCGACGACTGGCGTGCCGCGGTGCGAGTGGCGGGACGTGCCCTGACCGCATCCGGCGCGACGACGCCGGGATATGCCGACGAGATGATCCGCATGATCGACGAACACGGTCCCTATGTGGTCATTGCGCCGGGGCTCGCGCTCGCGCACGCCCGGCCCGGCCCGGATGTACTGGCCGACGGTCTCGCCGTCGTGACGCTGGCGACGCCCGTGTCGTTCGGGCATCCGCACAACGACCCGGTGAGCGTCGTGCTCGGCCTCGCGATCAAGTCGGCGGATGCCCACATCGAGACGGTTGCGGAACTCGCCAACGTCTTCAACGATTCGAGCGCGATTTCGCGTCTCGCGAACGCCGCGACCGTTGCCGAAGTGCAGGACATCATGGGGCAGGCATCGTGAAGATCGTGGCAATCTGTGGGGCGGGAATCGGCAGCTCCGGGATCCTCAAGGTCAACGCCGAACGCGTGCTGAAGCGCCTCGAGCTCGAGGCAGATGTCACGGCCGCCCACCTCGCGAGTCTCAGCACCGACGCGGCGGATGCGCAGGTCATCCTCACGTCTGTCGAATTCGTCGATGCGATCGGGCCGACCAACGCCGACGTGATTGTGATCGAGAACTATTTCGACACGGAAGAACTCGCCCGCAAGCTCGAAGAGGCGCTCGGGTAACTCTTATAGACAAAAGCCGAGTTCACTGGCGTACAGCACATACGAACGAGTGTTACCGGGTGAGGGAGCGACCATGGCCAGTGAGCTCGTCGAACGAGGCCGCCAGCGGCTCGAATGGATTCGGTCGCGGATGAGTCTTCTTGCGGCCGCTCGCGAGGAGTTCGCTGCCAGCCGGCCCTTTGCCGGGCGCCGCATCGGAGTGGCAATCCATCTCGAGCCCAAGACCGCCGTATTGCTCGAGGTGCTCGCTGCTGGAGGGGCCGAGATCGTGGCGACCGGCAATCACGGGTCAACCCAGGACGATATCGTCGCGGTGCTTCGCGAGCAGGGCCTCGTGGTGTTCGGCCGCCGTGACGACACCATCGAGCAACACCGAGCGAATGTGGCAAGTGTGCTCGATGCGGGACCGGACCTGATTCTCGACAACGGCGCGGATCTCATCGCCGGCTCGGTCGCGCGGGGCAGCGCATCAACGATTATCGGGGCGACCGAAGAGACGACCTCCGGTGCCGACCGACTGCGCGGCGAACTTTCCGGCCACATCCCCTTCCCCGTCATCGTCATCAACGACAGTCCGCTCAAGGCCATCGGGGAGAATCGTCATGCGGTAGGCCAGTCGGTGGTCGAGAGCCTGATGCGCATCACCGGTCTCATGGTGCCCGGGCGCCGGTTTGTCGTGGTGGGTTACGGCTGGTGTGGTCGCGGCATCGCACAGTATCTTCGCGCCCTCGGAGGCCGCGTCGCGATCGCGGAGATCGACGACCTCAGAGCGTTCGAGGCGGCGCTCGACGGCTACCGGGTCGCGCCGATCGGCGAGCTTGCGGGATGGGCGCAGACCATCGTCACCGCAACCGGCCGGCCGGGAGTGCTCGCGGCCCCTGAGTTCTCGCTGCTCGAATCCGGAACCGTGCTTGCCAATAGTGGGCATTTCGACTGGGAGATCGACGTGCCGGCACTCACGGCATCCGCCACCCGGATCATCCCAGTGGATGACGCAATCGAGCGGGTGGAATTCTCTGATGGACGACACGTGGTGCTTCTCGCCCGTGGTCGAATGGTCAATCTGGCTGGCCGTGACCCGCGAGGCAATTCGCTCGAGTCGATGGATCTCGGCTTCCTGCTTCAGGCGCTCTCCCTCGAACGGATCGCCCGATCCGCCCGCGAACTCGAGCCGGGCGCACAGCCCGTGCCCGATGACATCAATCGCCTGATCGCGCGACGAATGGTCGAGGCGATGTCGTCGAACCGATGAGTGCGGCGGGCACGCCCTGGCAGGACTTCTCGGTTCCGGCGCTCGACAAGGCGCTCGAACTTCTCGCCGGGCGATTCGGTGGGCTCAGCCAAGCCGCCATCGCCGATGCGATGGCTCGTTCCGTCAGTCAGCTCTTCCGAGTTCTCCAGACCCTCGAGGCTCGGGGGGGATCTGATCCGCGAAGACAAGTCGGGTCTCTACAGCCTGTCCCTGCAGATTTTCGAACTCGCTCACCGAGCGGAGCCGCTGCGTGGTCTCGAAACGGCGGCGGTGCCTGCTATGCGTGCGTTCGTGGATGACGTGCAGCAGTCCTGCAATCTCGGCGTGCCGGTGGCCGGTCGGGTTCTCATGCTCGCGCAGGTCGAGAGCCCGGCAAATTTCGGGTTCTGGGTGAGGGTCGGAGCGGAGTTTCCCATCGACGGTGCGGCGACCGGGGCGGTACTCGCGGCATTTGCCGATCCGACCGCGATGGAATCCTGCTCGTCGGGGATCACCGACATCGTGTTTCCGATCTTCGGGCGAACGCTCATGGCCGTCGCGGCAATCACGGTTCCCTACGTGGCCACGAGCTTCAGCGCAGCACGAACACAGGCGGTCGAGGATCGGGCGAGCGAGGCGGCCAGGACGATCTCAGGAGCGCTCGGCCACTAGCTCCCGCATGGCAGCCTCGAGCCGATCGACGGTGCCCTGTGCAGCCGCCTGACGTTGCGTCGCACCGCCGTCGACACTGGACGCGTCGATGTAGACCTTTATCTTCGGCTCGGTACCACTCGGCCGCACGATCACGCGCGATCCGTCGTCGAGCTGATAGCGCAGGATGTCGCTCGCCGGTAAACCAGCGAACCCGGCCACGAAATCGTCGACCTGTCGAACGATCGAAGCGCCGATCCGCTCGGGGGGGGACTGCCGAAGGGCGGCCATCAGGCGCGGGATGTCGGCCAGATCCGTCATCCGGATCGACACCTGCGACGAGGCGAATGCGCCGAATCTTTCCGCGAAATCGGTGAGGTGATCGGTCACCGTACGGCCCGCAGCTTTCAGTTCAGAGACCAAGCCGAGAAAGTCCACTGCCGCCGATATGCCGTCCTTGTCCCGCACCTTCGCCGGGTCGACGAGATAGCCGAGGGCCTCCTCGAAGCCGTAGGAGAGGCCAGGCACGCGGGACACCCACTTGAACCCCGTGAGGGTATTGACGTAGGCCAGACCGTACTGACGGGCGATCTCTGCAAGAGCGGGGGAAGAGACGACGGACGCGGCGAGGGTTCCGGTGGTGCCGGCGGCGGCGAGTCGCTCTGCGGCGCGCCAGCCGAGCAGCGCGCCCACTTGGTTGCCGCTCAGTCGGCGCCACTCGCCGTCCACATCGGGGATGCCGATGGCCAGGCGGTCGGCATCCGGATCGTTCGCGATCACCAGCTCGGCATCGGCGGTGATCGCGGTGTCGAATGCGAGGTCCATCGCTCCCGGCTCTTCCGGGTTGGGGAAGGCAACGGTCGGGAACGCGGCGTCCGGCTCGATCTGCAGGGCGACGACGGTGGGCTCGCCGAAGCCCGCCGCGACCAAGACGCGATGGGCGATCTCCCATCCCACGCCGTGCATCGCGGTGTACACGTAGCGGACCGCGGATTTCGGATGCCCCGCGAGCGCGGCCGTGCGGCGCACGTACTCGTCGATCACTGATTCGTCGGCGATCTCGTAGGCCGCCGATCGGGGTAGTTCAAGCACACTCTGAGCCGCGGCAACCGCGAGGATGTGCCCCGCTATCTCGCTGTCGAGCGGGGGCACGATCTGGGATCCCTCATCCGCATCGCCGAGGTACACCTTGTAGCCGTTGTCGGCTGGCGGGTTGTGGCTCGCGGTGACCATTACTCCAGCGCTCGTGGCCAGTTCGCGTACGGCGAAGGCGAGTACGGGGGTGGGAAACAACCGAGGCAGCAGCACCACGCGCACTCCGGCGCCAGCCATCAATTCGGCGGTGTCGGTGGCGAAGACCTTCGAGTTCTTACGGCCGTCGTAGCCGATGACGACGCTGGGTGAATCATTGCGCGCGAGGAGAAAGCTCGCGAATCCGGCGGCCGCCTGCCCGACGAGCACCCGGTTCATCCGGTTGGAACCGGCTTCGATGCGGCCGCGCAGTCCGGCCGTACCGAACTCGAGACGTGTATCGAAGCGATCATGGAGTTCGGCGAGGGAGGCCTCCGAGCCCGTCTCGGCATCCGCAATCAAGAGCTCGAGTTCGATGCGGGTCTCGTCATCCGGATCCTGGTCGCGCCAGGCACGAGCGAGGTCGATGACGCTCACTACAACTCCTTCACAATCCGCGCAAGGAGCGCCGAGATCACCGGCTCGGCATCCCGACCCGCCTCGAGCACTTCGGTGTGACTCAATGGTGTCTTCTGGATGCCCGCAGCGAGGTTGGTGATCAATGACAGTCCGAGAATCTCCATGCCGGCCTGGCGCGCCGCGATGGCTTCGAGAGCGGTGGACATCCCCACAATGTGGCCGCCGATGGCTTTGGCCATCTGCACCTCCGCGGGGGTCTCGTAGTGCGGCCCGCGAAACTGCGTGTAGACGCCCTCGTCCAGAGTCGGATCCACCTTTTTCGCGATCGCGCGTAGGCGGGCGCTGTAGAGGTCCGTGAGGTCGATGAAGGTCGCACCCTCGAGGGGAGAGGCCGCGGTGAGGTTGATGTGGTCACTGATCAGCACCGGTGTGCCGGGCTTCCAGGTCTCGCGGATGCCGCCCGCACCGTTCGTGAGAATCATGATCGTGGCTCCGGTGGCGGCTGCCGTCCGCACGCTGTGCACGACCCGTCTGACCCCGTGGTTCTCGTAGTAGTGGGTGCGCGCACCGATGACGAGGGCATTCCTGCCGTCGGCGAGGCGGATCGACCGCAGCGTGCCTACGTGTCCCTCGAGAGCGGGTGGGCTGAACCCGGTGATCTCTGCTGCCGGGATCGTGGCGATGGTCTCACCGATGAGGTCTGCCGCCTTTCCCCAGCCGCTTCCGAGGGTGAGGCCGATGTCGTGATGGTCGACACCGGTGCGTTCGGCTATCTCGGCCGCCGCGATCGTCGCGATCTCGAAGGGGTCGGCAGCGGTGTCGTCGAGAGGATTCGGCATCCGCCCAGCCTATGGGAGCGGCGGCAATCCTGATCGATTGCTGCGACCCGTGATTCGTGGCGTCGCTCCTGGCTACGGGAGAATAGAAACATGTCTTATGAATTCGAGCGCAAGCAACGTATCGCCGTCGTCGGAGGCGGCCCCGGGGGATATGAAGCGGCACTCACCGGTGCCCAGATGGGCGCAGAGGTCACTGTTGTCGAGCGAGTGGGAGTGGGCGGATCTGCCGTTCTCACCGACGTGGTGCCCTCGAAGACTCTCATCGCGACGGCGGAGGCGGCGAATGCCATCGGCGAGGCCGCAGACCTTGGAGTCCAATTCTTCTTGCGCGGCGACTCCGGGCGACCGGTGCGCCCCGAAGTCGCTGTGAACCTCGCAGCGGTAAACCAACGACTGTTGCGCCTGGCTCGTCAGCAGTCCGAAGACATGAAGTCCCAGCTCATCAAGGCCGGCGTCACCGTGATCCAGGGCTCCGGCCGGCTCGACGGACCCAACCGTGTGATCGTCGCCACCGGCAAGGGCAAGACCAGCACAGACTTCGACGAGATCAACGCGGACACGATTGTCGTGTCGGTCGGCGCGAGTCCGCGCATCCTCCCGTCCGCTGTCCCCGACGGCGAGCGCATCTTCACCTGGACGCAGCTCTACACGCTCAAAGAGACTCCTGAACACCTGATTGTCGTGGGATCCGGTGTCACTGGCGCCGAGTTCGCCTCGGCTTTCACCGCGCTCGGCTCCAAAGTCACGCTCATCTCCTCCCGCGACCGGGTGCTCCCCGGCGAGGACGCCGATGCCGCGCGGGTGATCGAAGATGTCTTCAAGCGCAATGGCATGACCGTGCTCTCCAAGTCCCGCGCCGATTCGATCGTGCGTACCGCGGATGGCGTGCTGGCCACGCTCTCGGACGGCCGCACTGTCGAAGGCAGCCACTGCCTGATGGCCGTCGGTTCGGTGCCGAACACCGCAGGCATCGGGCTCGAAGAGGCGGGTGTGCAGCTCACCGAGTCAGGCCACATCCGGGTGAATCGGGTGGCGCGTACCTCGATGCCGTCTATTTACGCCGCGGGTGATTGCTCGGACTTCCTGCCGCTGGCATCCGTCGCTTCCATGCAGGGCCGCACGGCGGTCTTCCACGCCATGGGGGATGCCGTTAGTCCGACCGAGCTCCGCAACGTCACGTCGAACATCTTTACCCAGCCGGAGATCGCGACGGTCGGCTGGTCGCAGAAGCAGATCGAGGATGGCATCGCCCAGGGCGTCATCTACAAGCTTCCGCTCGCCTCGAACCCGCGCGCGAAGATGATGGGTATCAAGGACGGCTTCGTCAAGCTGTTCGCCCGTACCGGTTCGGGAACCGTCATCGGCGGCGTGATCGTGGCGCCGCGGGCATCCGAGCTCATCCTCCCGATCGCGATCGCCGTCGAGCATCGGCTCACGGTCGATCAGGTGGCCCGAGCCTTCGCGGTCTACCCCTCACTCTCCGACAGCATCACGGATGCAGCCCGGGCAATGCACATCGTCAACTAACCCCGCGGTGCGCCCACGCAGCCTTCGTGTACCCCTAATCCAGCCTGCATCATTCAGGAAGGCGTGGGACAGGAGTTGCGGGAGTGCACGGTGGGGTTCACACCGGTCGCTCTAGTCCCATCCTTCACAGTAATTCCTGAATGATGGCTATCCACCAGACGAGGCTGCGGGACCGCGCGGAGGATGCGTGCAACGCACGCTTCCGGAATGACAGACATTGCTCACTCCATCGACGGCCTCGGCGGGATCGCGACACGGCAGCAGTTGCTCGCAATCGGCTTCTCGGGCACGGACCTGACCCGTGCTGTGCGCACCGGTCAGATCAGGCGAGTGCGGCAGGCCCGCTACGCCTCGCCGACTGCACACCCCGACCGTGTCGCCGCCGCCCGGGTTGGTGGGATGCTCGCTGGCCCGAGCGCGGCGGGCACGTATGGACTATGGCAGGGCACAGATCCGCGCCTGCACATCAGCGTCGGCCGCAATTCGGCTCGTTTGCGCACAAACATACCGCCGTCGTTTCGGGATCGAACAATACTCACCCCTGACTCATCAGCGCGTCCGATTGTTGTGCATTGGATCGAGGGAGGGGCCGTTCCCGAACGCGGTCCGGAATGCTGGAGAGCCGCGTTGGATGACTGCTTGCGCCAGACGGTCGCGTGGTGCGACACCGAGACGGCAATCGCCTGCCTCGATACCGCGCTCGCCGTGACGTGGTGCACGCGCACTCACATTGCCGAGATCTTTGCGGCTGCTTCGGCATCCGATCGTCTCACCGCGTCCCGCTGCCGGTATGGCAGCGATTCCGGCAGTGAGTCTCTTGTCCGCCAACGGCTCGACCTGCTGGGAATTCCCTATCGCCAGCAGGTGCAGATCGCATTCATCGGTCGAGTCGACTTCGGACTGGTGGGCACCAGGATCATCATTGAAGTGGACAGCTGGAAGCATCACGGCGACCGGGAGGCATTCGAACGCGACCGTCGGCGCGATGCCGAGCTTGTCGCGTTGGGGTTCACCGTCATCCGGCTCACCTACCAGCAACTGATGACCGACTGGCCCTGGTGTGAGCGGATGATCCTCGCCGCGCTTGCGACGCAGCGCTGAGGTACGGCAGGCTCTGTCCGCCGAAGACCCTTGCGCAGCAAAATTCAGGAATATGTGGTGCTGGCGGGACTGCAGTGCCAGATGTAATGCTCAGCTGTCACTTCACTCACTCGCGTCCCACAACCTCCTGAATAATGCGAGTAAAAGGTAGGGAGTACACGGGCGGCGGGGCTCAGGACCTGATGTCGAGGAGTAGGTAGCCCGAAGAGACGGTCTCACCCAGGGCAGCGTTCACATTGGCGATGACGCCGTCCTTGTGGGCGGCGATGGGCTGCTCCATCTTCATCGCCTCGAGCACCAGGATGAGGTCGCCCTTGACCACGGTGTCGCCCTCGGCGACGGCGAGTTTGACGATGGTGGCCTGCATCGGCGCCTTCACCGAGTCGCCGGTGGCGGTCACGACGGCCCCGGCACTCCCGCGCCGGTTGGGCGCGGCACCGAGCGTTGCGGATGCACCACCGGATGCCGCGGAGAGGCGCGCCGGAAGCGAGACCTCGATCCGCTTGCCGTCGACCTCCACGACGATGGTCTGTCGAGCGGGCACGGTGGCCCCGTCAACGAGAGAGCCGCTCCATGGCTCGATGTCGTTGACGAAGTCGGTCTCGATCCAGCGGGTATAGATCGAGAAGGGCGAGGAGGTGAAGGCGGGGTCGCGCACAATCTTGCGGTGGAACGGCAATACGGTCGGCAGCCCCGCGATCTCGAACTCGTCGAGCGCACGGCGGGAGCGCTCGAGCGCGTCCTCGCGCGACGATCCGGTGACGATCAGCTTGGCGAGCAGCGAGTCGAACGCGCCGCTGATCACATCGCCGGTTGTCACTCCACTGTCGACGCGCACCCCGGGGCCTCCGGGGAAGCGCAGGGCGTGCACGGGGCCGGGCGCGGGAAAGAAGTTGCGCCCCGGATCTTCGCCGTTGATGCGGAACTCGAAGGAATGCCCCTCCGGCGCCGGATCGTCGTAATCGAGAGCACCCCCCTCGGCCAGCCGGAACTGCTCGCGAACGAGGTCGATACCGGTGACCTCTTCCGAGACGGGATGCTCCACCTGCAGGCGCGTGTTGACCTCGAGGAAGGAGATGGTGCCGTCTTTGGCGACGAGGAACTCGCAGGTACCGGCACCGAGATAGCCGACCTCCTGCAGGATGGCTTTCGACGCCGAATAGAGCAGGGCGTTCTGCGCGTCGGTGAGGAACGGCGCGGGCGCCTCCTCGACGAGCTTCTGGTGGCGGCGCTGCAGCGAGCAGTCGCGAGTGGAGATCACGACGACCTTGCCGAAGGCGTCGGCGAGGCACTGGGTCTCCACGTGCCGCGGCTGGTCGAGATACTTCTCGACAAAGCACTCTCCGCGCCCGAAGGCGGCGATCGCCTCTCGAGTGGCGGACTCGAATAGTTCGGGAATCTCCTCACGGGTGCGTGCAACCTTGAGGCCGCGCCCGCCCCCACCGAAGGCCGCCTTGATGGCGACGGGGAGCCCATGGATGTCCACGAAATCCAGCACCTCCCGCGCGCCGGAAACCGGGTTGAGGGTTCCGGGCGCCAGTGGTGCGCCCACCCTCTCGGCGATGTGGCGGGCGGAGACCTTGTCTCCGAGTTTTTCGATCGCATCCGGAGACGGCCCGATCCAGGTCAGCCCGGCGCCGATGATCGCACGGGCGAACTCAGCGTTTTCAGCGAGGAATCCATACCCGGGGTGCACTGCATCCGCCCCGGAACGACGCGCGATCGACAGTACTTTATCGATACGCAAATAGGTGTCGGCGCTGGTGGCCCCGTCGAGGGCGTAGGCCTCAGTCGCGAGCTTCACGTGCCGGGCATCGCGATCCTGGTCGGCGTAGACGGCCACCGAGGCGATTCCCGCGTCCTTTGCGGCCCGGATGACTCGAACGGCGATTTCGCCGCGGTTGGCGACCAGGACCTTCGTGATGCGGGACATAGTTCTTTAGCCTATGGGTCGCAGTCAGGCGCCCTTTGGTGGAGGGCTATAAAAATGACGGATGACTTCGTGACAGGTTCCACAAGGTTATCGGTTCCACAGCGAGGGCCAGTGCACATCGAACTGACGGAGCAACGACCGCAGGGTGGACAGCGAGAGACCGACGACGGCGTGCGGATCCCCCTCCACCGAGGTGATGAACGGCGCACCGAGGCTGTCTATCGTGAAGGCGCCAGCCACCTCGAGCGGTTCGCCGGTGGAGATGTAGGCGTCGATCTCCCGGTCGGAGATGTCGGAGGCGAAAGTCACCCCGGCCGTTGCGACATCGCCGACTTCACCGCGGGCGACTCCACCCCGGTGATCGATGAGCCAGTGCCCAGAGTGGAGGTGCCCGGTGCGACCGCGCTGCAGCATCCAGCGTTCCCGCGCCACCTCGGGTCGGTGCGGCTTGCCGTACACGATGCCGTCGAGCTCGAAAGCCGAGTCGCCGCCAAGTACGAACCCGTCGATTTCTGCACTGAGCACCGCGGAGGCCTTCATCCGGGCAAGCAGGAGCACCATCTCGACCGGCGTGAGTGGGCCGGCGGCCGCGACCGCGGCATCCTCGTCGACGGAGGACGGCACCACCACCGGCTCGATCCCCGCGGCTCGCAGTGTGGCCAGGCGGGCCGGCGAGGTGGAGGCGAGGTACAGGCGCACGGGCGCGTCGCCCGGGGGTGACTCGGGCGTGGTCGAGTCGGGCACGGGCGAGTCGGGCGTGGTCGAGTCGGGCACGGCGCCTCCTGTGGCAAGCTCGAGGAATGGGTGAATTGCTGGGCACAGAGGTCGAAATCGACATTACCAACGTAGCCCACGGGGGTGTCGCGGTCGCCAGGCACGACGGTCGCGTTATTTTCGTCAGCGATGCCATCCCCGGCGAGCGCGTGCTGGCCCGCATCTCGGATGACTCGAAAAAATCGTTCTGGCGGGCCGAGACGCTTGCCGTAGTGACGGCATCCGAGCACCGGCAGCCGCACATCTGGTCTGCGGCATCCATTGATCGTGCTCCGGCGGAGCGGGCCGGCGGTGCCGAATTCGGGCACATCGAGATCACCCACCAGCGCGAGCTCAAGCGGCAGGTGCTTGCTGATTCGCTCCGCCGCATGGCTGGCATCGAAAGCGACGTCACCGTCGACGCGATTGCCGGCAACGAGGACGGCACCGGATGGCGCACCCGCCTCCGGCTGCACCTCGCGGCCGATGGTACGCCGGGCCCTTATGCCGCCCGCTCGCACCACGTGGTGGCAGTCACCGACGTTCCGCTGGCGACCAGGGAAGTGGCGGCGATCACCCCTCTTGATGAGAAGTTCCCCGGTTTCGACCACGTGGACGTCGTCGTACCGAGCGCCGGGAATCCTTTTGTGCTCACCGGCAACATCCCTAAGCCCGGCCGCGAGCGAGGAAAGGGCGAGAAGGCCGAAAGACCGAAGCCGCAGCGCATTGTCGAACGGGTGGGTGACCGGGAATTCCGCCTGGATGCCCGCGGCTTCTGGCAGGTACACCGTCACGCCGCGGAGGCGCTCACGCTCGCCGTGCAGGAGGCGATCGACCCGAGCCTGTTCGATCCGCGCGCCGCAAACCTCGATCTCTACGGCGGGGTCGGGCTGCTCGCCGCCGCCGTGGGGGACCACTTCGGCAACAACCTGCGCATCACCACGGTGGAGAGCGATCCGCTCGCGACCGATCACGCGGCCGAGAATCTCTCGGAGTGGGTGGGTGCCGCCGCCGTCACCGCGCGCGTCGACAACTTCCTCCGCCGGTTACGATCCACCGCGAGCCCGAGCGAGCGCGGCAGGCTCGGCGCGGCGACCATCATTCTCGATCCTCCGCGCGCGGGTGCCGGCACGGGCGTGGTCGACGAGCTGGTCACGCTCGAACCAGCCCAGATCGTCTATGTCGCGTGCGATCCCGTTGCCCTTGCCCGGGATGTCGCATTGTTCGCCGCCGGGGGATACGCGCTCACTCGGCTCCGGGCCTTCGACCTCTTCCCCAATACTCACCACGTCGAAGCAGTGGCGACTCTCACGAGGGCGTAGCGAACAGTTTCTACGGCCGGATCGCTGACCGCGCACCTGGCGTCCGGTCCCGTTACCGTCGCCTAGCTGATCGGCACGTGTCCACGGGTGTCCGTCGCGTTCCGATCGAACTCGTCGAGCCGAGGGCGCATCCGGCGAGGGCGAGCGCGGAGAATTCGAGCCCCGGGACGATTTTCGACACACGTGATCTCATCCCGCCACTCTCGCGTTCGGCTGCCCGCTACCATGGTCTCCGGGGGAATGGCTGAACTACCAGCACAACGGGGGCAGACAGGATCGACGATGGTGCAGATCACAACAGAGCAATCCAACCCTGAGGCGCACCAGAGTGCTGTTCGGGTATCGGTCGTGGACGATCATGAATCAGTGCGCCTCGGGCTGAAGGCAGCCTGTATCGACGCGGGCTTCGACTTCATCCTCGCCGCAGCATCGGTGCAGGAGTTCGTCGATAACCTCGACGGGCGTGAGAACGATGTGGTGGTGCTCGACCTGTCGCTCGGCGACGGCTCGACCGTTACCGACAATGTGAAGCGGGTGCAAGCCACCGGATCCGCTGTGCTCATCCACTCCATCGCCGACCGGGTGGCCTCAGTTCGCGAGGCGCTCGCTGCCGGCGCGGCCGGGGTCATCCCCAAGTCGTCCGCGACCAAGACCGTGATGTCCGCCGTCGAGACCGTCGCACGCGGCGAGGTGCTCAATAACCTCGAGTGGGCTACCGCTATCGACGCGGACCGCGATTTCGCGAAGGCGCAGCTCGGACGTCGGGAGCGCGAGATCCTTCACCTCTACGCGTCGGGCCTTCCCCTCAAGCTCGCCGCCCAGCAGCTGGGGATCGGATACTCCACCGCGCGGGAATATCTGGATCGTATTCGCGTCAAATACGTGGAGGTGGGACGTCCCGCACCCACCAAGGTCGATCTGCTGCGTCGCGCCGTAGAAGACGGAATCCTGCCAGGTCTCGACCCGGATGGCGGTGATGGCCGCTAGAGCAGGGTTGCCGCCGCTCAGATCACTGGCCCGGCAACCGCACAATCCGATCAGCCGGCCGCAAATCGAGACCGTCGTCTCTCGGTCGGTGGCCATCTTCGGGTTGCTGTTCGGCCTCCAGGCCATTCCGGCCGTGATCCAGCAGCTTCCGACGGCCCAGACCGTGTGGGCGATCGTGTTCGCCGTCGGGATCTACGGTGGAATTGTCGCGACGATCGTCGCCTCCTTCGCGAAGCGGTGGGTGCGCGGGGTCAACGCCTATGTGTCTTTCGCCTATCTGCTCGGGCTCGCCGGCTGGCCATTCGTCGTCGACCACCCACTTGCCGTCGCGACCGAACGCCCGTGGCTCTGGCTGCTGTGCACGGTCGCGACCTCGACGGCGGCGATCGCATTCTCCACCTGGCAGGCGACGACCTACCTGTTCCTGACTCCGGTGGTGTACGGGCTCGTGCGGATCGCGCCTGCGGGTGGCGGTGCCAGCGTGTCCTCGGCATCGCTCGACATTGCGTACGCGATCATTCTCGGCGGTGCCGTGCTGATCCTCATCACGTTGCTCCGCCAGGCGGCTGCCTCCGTCGACTATGCCCAGGAGACTGCACTCGACCGCTACGCCCACGCTGTGAGACAGCATGCGACTGAAATCGAGCGTGTGCAGGTGGACTCTATTGTTCATGACAGCGTACTGACGACCCTGCTCTCGGCCGCGCGCGCTTACACGCCCGAAGCAAAGGCGCTTGCCACCCGAATGGCGCGAAACGCGATGGGGCATTTGAAGGCCGCGGCGTCCGCCTCGCCCGACGACGACGCCACCGTCACCCTTCAGCAGCTGGCGAAGCGGATCACGGATTCCGTCGCGACCCTCTCTGGCCCGTTCGAACTGCGCACCCGCCGCGTCGAGTCGGGCATCATCCCTCTTCAATCCTCGGAGGCGGTATGTTCGGCGGCGATGCAGGCCATGGTCAACAGCCTGCAGCATGCCGGCACCGGCGACGGGGTGAACCGTTGGTTGGTCGTGGAGGAGGCGGCCGGTGGCGGTATCCGCATCGGCATCGGTGACGACGGAGCGGGATTCGCGCTCGATGCAATTCCGAGCGAGCGACTGGGCCTTCGGGTATCGATCATCGAGCGTGTCTCAAACGCCGGCGGCTCTGTCGAGGTCGACGCCGGCGCGGATCGCGGCACGGTGATTTGGATCACTTGGCCGAGGCCTGCAGCACCGGAAGAAGAGGCCTCCGACCTCAACGCCGTCGCATCGACTGCTGCCACCACAGAAGGGTACGAGCAGTGATCGTCTCTGTGCCGCGCGCGCTCATCATCAGCCTCGCGGCTGTCTTTTCGGCCTATCACCTGCTGCTTGCTGCTGTCTCGATCGATGTCCCGAGGCTCAAGGAACCATATATCTCCGCGATGGTGCTGTACGGCCTCGCGACAGTGCTCAGTCTGCTGTTCTCGCGCACGATGCGGATGCCCGCCTGGATCGCGGCTTTCAATGTGGCCGTGGCAGTGGTCGTGCCGGTACTCGTGACCAGCCAGTTCGAGCCGGCAGCGGCCAAGGTGACCTACGCGGCGTGGCACACCGCCGCGATCGGCACACTGATGGTCATCACCTCTATTCGTCGGCGCAATACCTTCGCGTGGATCGGTACGGCGGCCCTCGTGGTGCAGACGGTGGCCTGGGCCGGCCCGGGTGGGCTGGTCGCCTTCGGAGTGGTCGGCAGCGTCGGGTGGGTCGCTGTGTCGCACGCCCTGTCGCTCTCCCTCGCGAAGGCGGGGAGGGACACCCGGCAATACGCTCTCGCCGAGCGTGAGGCGGTGGAGTGGCGGGCCGCCCAGGAGGCGCACGTCTCCGAGCGGCAGTTCCGGCTCGGACAGACGAGTCGCATGTCGTTGCCGATGCTGCGGCGGATCGTGGCGGTCGCGGGGGACCTCACCGACGCCCAGCGGCTGGAGTGCCT
>JBKJLH010000127.1:0-9542 GCA_046597035.1 Lacisediminihabitans sp. | reverse complement strand
GTGTGCCAGCGGGAACGGCGACTGGCCAGGCGCCGATAGCCTTGCCGGGAGGTCCGGTCCCCGCGCCGATCGTGGTGCCGTCGTCGCCGATCGTGGTGCCGTCGTCGCCGATCGTGGTGCCGTCGGTTGGCAGCCTGACAAACAGCGGCCCGGGCAATTGGGTTCTTCCCTAAACAACCAGTTCGGGATCTAGTCACGGAAAATCGTCGGGGTGTCACCCGACCACTCGACCGTCCCGGCCCCTTCCTATTTCAGCCGGTAGCCGACTCCGCGGACCGTCTCGATGCTGTCAGCGCCGATCTTCGATCGAAGCACAGCGACCGCGGATGCCACCACGCTTGCCGACGAATCGGACTCGTTACCCCAGACTCGATCGTGTAGCTGTCCGGAGCTGAGCACCTGTGCGGGATGCTCAAGGAATTCGCGGGTAAGGGCGAACTCGCGTGATGTCAGATTTACTAACAGGTCTCCGAGATATGCCCGACGAGTGGCGAGGTTCAGGCGAAGATCGCCGCGTCTGAGTTCGGTCAGGTCGGCCGGTGTGCACTCGCGTAGCCGCAGCCTGACCCGCGCCAGTAGCTCATCGAACTTGAAGGGTTTGCCGATGTAGTCGTTGGCTCCGCCGTCGAGGCCACGCACGATGTCTTCCGATGCATGTCGTGCGGTGAGCATGATCACTGGGGTGCTGGCGTCGGTCAGGCGGATCTGGCGGAGCACCTCGTATCCGTCCAGGGAGGGGAGCCCCACGTCGAGGAGCACCAGGCCGAATTGGCCAGTCCGCGCCTGGGCGAGGGCCTCCTGTCCATCGTTTGCGACGGTGCACGCAAACCCGGCAGCCCGCAGCCCGCGGTGTACAAATGCGGAGATCCGAACTTCGTCTTCGGCGATCAGCAGCCGCGTCACGATCTCGCCGCCTCATCGGGCAGGGCTGATAGGTGTGGGAGAGTGATCGAGAACCGGGTACCGTGCGGGGACGAGACGAAGCTGACTGTGCCGCCGTGAGATTCCGCGATTGCTTTGACGATCGGTAACCCGAGTCCGGAGCCGGCAATCCCTCGTCCCGAGTTGACCCGACCGAACCGGGCAAAGATTCTCTCGGCGGCCTCCGGTGGTATTCCAGGTCCGCGGTCCGCCACCCACAACTCGACGCTTCCGGCATGACGGGTCGAGCCGAGCGTGATCATTGATCCGTCCGGTGAGTACTTTGCTGCATTGTTGATCAGCTGCAGCCAAGCCTGCGTGATGCGAGCCGAATCGATCGGCACCGTGATATCCGCAGACTCGGCCAACGTCCAGCCGTGCGCCGGAAGCACGGACGCTTTCGCGAAAACTCCGCGTGACAACGCTGCGATACCAGTCGGGAGAAGCACTGGATCCCCCCGCTGTGACTCGGCTAGCAGTGCAAGGTCCTCAACCAGGTCAGTCATCCGGTCGAGCTCTTCGATTGCAAGGGACCTGGTGGCGAAGACCTCCTCGGGGTCCCTCACGTTCATAATCTCCAGATGCCCACGAACGATCGTCACCGGGGTATGCAATTCATGCCGCACGTCGTCGAGCAGTTGCCGCTGTTCGATCATCGCGGAGTCCAAGCGATCAAGCATCAGGTTCACGGTGCGGGTGAGAACCGACAGGTCATCGTGCCCGACAACCGCTATCCGCTCGCTTCGGTTCGTGGAGGTAACCCGGGAGGCGGCGAGACGCAGGCTGTGGATGGGGACCAGTAATCGACCGGCGAGAAACCATGCAGAAGACCCGATCACGATCATTGCTATCCCGATAACAGCCCAGTATGTGGTGAACGCAGAGGACAGGTCTCCGAGCTCACCATCGAGCGTTGTTGCCGCGACATAGACTCCCCGGTCCGGATTCCCCGCGACGGTCACCGGGATCGCCACATACCGCAGAGGTCCAAATCGGGAGGTGATAGTGCCAATGTGTGCTTTGCCGTCGCTGGCCTCACGCACTGCGGTTCGCACGAGGGCGCGAACAGTCTCGAGTTGTGGGCCAGTTGTCACGCCTGGCACGAATCGCGGCTGCCCGTCGAGGATGCCAAGCGCGCTCTGGTGCTGGCCGGGAAGCACTCGCCCGACCACGGCCCGGAGCGCGTCGGCTCCGGTATGGAACGGCTCCGGGACAGTCCCCGAGGTGCCGCCGGACACGGAGTCAGTGCTGTTGGAGGCTCCGAGCACGACACGGCGTGCTGCCTCCACACGAGAAAGGAGCGACACATCTACCGCCGCCAGGATCCGCTCCCGCTGGATGAGGAATGTTGCGGCACCGCCTGCCGCCATGCCGAGGGCGGAGACGAGTACAAGCGCAACCACGAGGCGCGCGCGCACTGATTGGAACGGCCAGCGAAACCGGCGTCCCCCGAGACCATTCACCCTCCCAGTATGTCGGTGCCGAGCATTCGCACGGGGTGGTATCGCGCCCCCAAAGATAGGGAGGTACACCACTCTGGTGTCAAAGAAGCGTGCCGGAAGCATACTTTTTGCTGAGGTGTGTTTGTGGTTGATTGCGGATTGCTCGACGCGCTCGAGAACCTGGAGCAGTAAGCGCAGTCAGATCCGATGGCGCTTAAACAGGGAAGTGCCCGGCCCTGTTCAGGCCGGGCACAGACACTGTCCTCACTTTGTTCCGGACCCGAACCGGTACCAAGTGAAAACAGATGGAGAAAGGGTTGCACTAAGGGAAACTGCTCACCCCCCAAAGCTGAGCTCGTGATTATCTACCCGAAAGAAATCTCACTCCCTCGGTACAAGCCATCCTCCGCCTAGAACTCCTGCTGGAATTCCCCCGCAAATAGAGAATGCCTCCCCATCAACCGACCTTGGTGAAGACGAACATGAGAGAACTCTTATCGCGGCCTAATCTGATGTCTCCCGCGCCTAGCAAGCGGGCGCACGGTATAGGCATGCAACCGACGCTCGATATCCACAGTCTGGCGCGCCAAGGCGGGAGCTGCCCACCGGGTAATCTGGAATGATGCACGCAATCGAACTCGACACCCCTGCCCCGCTGTCTGAGCATCCTCTCGCCTGGCGTGAGGTCGCAACCCCGGAGCCTGGTCCCGGCCAACTGTTGATTAAAGTGGCGGGTTGTGGGGTCTGTCGTTCCAATCTGCACATGATCGAGGGCGATTGGGTGGATGGCGGCGTTCCGGCGATCAGCCCCATCATTCCCGGGCACGAGGCGACCGGGACGGTCGCGGCGCTGGGGGAGGGCGTGACGACATTTCAGATCGGTGATCGGGTTGGGGTGCAGCCGCTCTGGTGGACCTGCGAGGAGTGCGAGTTCTGCCTCTCCGGCCGCGAAGAACTCTGCCATGACCGCAAGATCACGGGTGAGCACGTGAACGGCGCGTACGCGGAGTTCATGCTCTCTTACGCTGCCCACAGCTACCACGTGCCGGAGTCGATCGACTTGGTGGATTCGGCTCCGCTGTTCTGCCCCGGGATTACTGCCTTCGGCGCCGTTTCGAAGCTCGACCTCGGTCCGGGAAAGCGGGTCGGCGTGTTCGGCATCGGCGGGGTTGGCCACATGGCCCTGCAGTTCGCGGTACTCACCGGAGCCGACGTCATCGCCGTGGGTCGCAGTGCCGGCCACCTCCAGGTGGCGCAAGAACTGGGCGCAGCGGAGGTGGTGGATTCGACGAAGGTCAACCCGGGTGAGTACCTGGAAGACTCGCTTGACGCGGTGCTCACCTTCGCCCCCTCTGATGTGGTGAACGCCGGCGCGCTGCGAGCGCTGAAGTGGGGAGGCACCCTCGTGACAGGTGTGCCCCTGACGTTCGAGGGGTTTCCCTTCAACAAGAATCAGACCGTTATCGGTACGATCCTCGGCAACCGCGCACAGATGAACGAGGTGCTGCGTCTCGCCGCGGAGGGGAAGGTGCGAACCGTGGTCGACCGCTTCCCGATGGCCGACGCGCCCGAGGTCCTGCTGAAGCTGGCCAGCGGAGAGGTGCGCTCTCGCGCCGTGCTCGAGAACTGAGCGGTGAGCGGCCCTCGTGAGGCGGTCGGGAACAGTGACGGAGGCATCTCGCGCCGTTGCTCGAGCGAGCGGACCACAAGCCCTAATCGTTCGCGGGCAAAGTCCTGATCTGGCGGCGCTTGACAGTCTGGGCCGCTGATCTCCCGGGGTTCGACACTGGCGCTGGCTTCCAGCTCGTCGATGAGTGCACGGCTGGCGCTCACTGCGGATCTGTCAATTCGTTGACGTCCGTGTCGAACACGACACGCCTGCGCTGAGGGAGCTCGCACCTGGTGCTTTCACCGCAGCGGCTGGTCGCCTAGCGCGCCGTCTAACGCTCGAGATCCGGCAGGTGGATGCTGCCCCGGCGGTCGGTGAGCCGGTTGCGAAACCAGCGCCGGCGTTTTAACCTCGCCGATCCGTCTCCTTTCGTTACGACAGAACGTCGCGCAGCAGTTCCTCGTTCACGGCGGTGCGGGCACGGGAGACGAGGTAGCCGACACCGAGCAGCGCGAAGGGCAGGATCACGAGTATCCAACCGATGAGGCTGAGCCCCCACGGGGTGACCGTCGGGTCGACGCCCTCGGCGACGGTACCGGCGAGAAGACCGAAGCGCGACATCAGCAGGTACTCACCGAGCACGAGACCGATAGTGGCGAGCACGGGGGCGATGATCGTCTGGAACGCGTTCTCCTCACCCTTGTTGCGGCGGAAATAAACCATGATCGCAAGGCAGACGAGGATCTCGATGAGTACGATCGCCACGACCGACAGCCCACTGAACCAATAGAAGAGGTTGAGTACGGGGTCGAGCTGGAACGCGGCGAAGATGATGATGACCACTCCGGTGATCACCGAAGTGATGACGGATGCCGCCGCCGGCGCCCCGCGACCGTTGACGGTGCCGAGTCGGGCCGGCAGCACGCCGCCGCGGCCCATCGCGAAGAGGTAGCGGCTGGCCGCATTCTGGAAGGCGAGCAGGCCGGCGAACAGGCTCGAGAGCACCAGGATCGACATGACCGTCGCCATCCACGGTCCGACATACTGGGTCGCGAGTGAGAAGAGGACCTCGGCGGGAGCGGCGAGCGGCACCTTGGCCACCGTTGAGAGTTCGACCGTCTTGTCGACGACGTGGGATGCACCCATTCCGGTGACCATCGCGAAGGCGGTGAGAGCGAACAGCACGGTGATCACGACGACCGCGAGGTAGGTTGCGCGCGGCACGACTTTCTTCGGATCGCGGGACTCCTCGCCATATATCGCGGTGGCTTCGAACCCGATGAACGAGGCGAAGGCGAAGGCGAACGCGATGCCGGCGGAGCCCGCAAGCCCACCGGCGATGATCGCGGCCGGGTTGAAAGAGGCCCAGAAGTTGATTCCCTCCGGTCCACCGTTTGCGAGGATGACGATGGACGTGATCACGAGGGCCGTCAGCTCCAGAAGCATGAGGCCTCCGAGCACCCTGGCTCCGACATCCACCCGGAGAAGTGAGAGCACGGTGACGAGCGCCCAGGCGATGAGCGACCAGGCCCACCACGGCAGTAGGCCCACCTGGCCGGACATGACCGCGCCGAAGAATCCAAAGATCGCGAGCTGGATCGCCAGGTAGGCGAGGATCGAGACGAATGCCGAGGCGATGCCGGCGTGACGGCCGAGTCCGCGTCCGATGTATGCGAAGAAGGCACCGGCGTTCGTCACCCGCTGGCTCATTGCGGCGTAGCCGACGCTGAACAACAGCAGAGTGATTCCGACGGCGAGGTAGGCACCGGGGGCGGCGGCGCCGTTGCCGAGCACTATGGCAACGGGAACGGCGCCGGTCATACCGACCAGTGGGGCGGCGGCAGCGACGACGAAAAAGACGATTCCAACAGTGCCCAGCCGTCCCTTGTCGAGGGAGGTGTGGGCGTCCGTTTCGGAGGTGGGGGTGTCTTGGGCGAGTGCCATTGCGATACTCCTCATTGAGTTACGGGCGAAGGTGTACTGGCGAAGGTCTTCCGGGGACAGCTGGGTGGGTAGGCAAATCATCCGTATCCGAACGAGTTAGCTAACAATGGCGAATCGAAGCCGTGCCGTCAAGTCATTCCGCGAATTTCATTCGGATACGAACAAGTGACGGATCTGGGCTACACTCTGGCGCTATGACTGCACTCAACGGATTCCTCGCCCCGCTGACTCCCACCGGCCTGAGCGCGCTCATCCCCAAGCCGCCGTGGTACTACTCCGGCACCCTACTCACGGTCGAATATCTCACCGATCCGGCCAACGTGCGCGCTCTCCTCCCGGTGGACATCGATCTCGCTCCCGACCGCCCGGGCGCCGTTGCCATCATCTGGGCAGACTGGCAGTCGTGTAGCGACGGTGGCCTCGAACTCCTCGACCCCGTACGCGCCCAGTACCTCGAGGCATTCGTCGTGGTGCGCTGCTCGCACCGCGGAGTCACCTACAGCCGCTGCGTCGCCATCTGGGTCACCAAGGACTTCGCGATCGGACGGGGATGGTTTCAGGGCTACCCCAAGAAGCTCGGCTCTGTGAATGTCACTCGCCTGTTCTCGCGTGGAAAGGCCACCCCGCGGCTCGAGGCCGGCTCGCAGATCGGCGCCTCGCTCGCCGCCTACGATCACCGGCTGGCATCCGCTGTCGTCACGCTGCGCGAACCCTCAGAAGACAACGGGTTCGTCAACGGACATCGGATGCTTCATAATCGCTTCATGCCGTCGATCAGCCAGGGCGAAGGCCTCTCTCTCGACCAGCTCGTGACCATGGGTGGTACCGACGCCGACCTCGGACCGGCCTGGCGCGGGGATGCCGAGCTCTCCCTTGCTGACTCGCCCTGGGACGAGCTGCACTCGATTTTGCCCGTGGACGAGATTCTCGGCGGGTACTACCGCGAGATCGGCGTCACCTTCGAAGGCGGAGAGCTCGTGGAGGACCGCTCGCGCGCCGTGTGACCCGCTGGTCCATTCGGGGGCTCAGTAATCTTCGAGGTACTCCTCGAGCTCCCAGCGGGTGACATCTCGGGTGCCAGGATCCTCGCACCCCTGCTCGTAGCGCGCCACTTCGTCACGCTTCAGGATGCTGAAGACGTCGACGACCGGAGCGCCGAGCGCTTCGCGTAGCACAGTGTCGGCATCGAGTGCATCCAGCGCCGCGGTGAGAGTCGTCGGCAGCACCGCGGCCGACTCATTCTCGTAGGACCAGCCGTCCGCAGTCGGCGGCACCTCGAGTTGACGCGTGAACCCGTCCAGGCCGGCCGCCAGTACGGCCGCGATCATCAGGTAGGGATTGGCGGCCCCGTCGCCGATTCGCACCTCGAGCCGTGTGCCGACCCCGCGCTCCGGTGGCACCCGCACCATTGAGCTCCGGTTGTCGTGCCCCCAGTTGGCCCGGTACGGAGCGAGGGTGTCGGGTCCGAGTCGCTTGTACGCATTGACGGTGGGGTTCGTGAAGGCCGCCAGTGCTGGGGCGTGCGCGAGAATGCCGGCGATCAGATGATGCGAGGTCGTGGACAGTAGCCCATCCGGCTCACTCATCAGGTTGTGGCCGGAGGCATCGACCACCGAGAAGTGCAGGTGGAAACCGCTGCCGCCCTCGTCGCTCCAGGGCTTGCCGAGGAAGGTCGCGAGCTTGCCGGTACGCGCCACGATGTCCTTGACGGCGGTTTTGAACAGGAAGGTGCGGTCGGCGGCGCGCAGAGCCTCGCCATGCCAGAGGTTGATCTCGTACTGCGAGGGGCTGAACTCGTGGTTACCGGCGACGACACCGATGTCCATGCGGTCGAGCATCCGTATCAGATTGAGGAAGATGCCGTCCGGGTCGACCCAAGCGCCGGTGGTGTAGACGCGACCGGTGCGGGTGAGGGCACGCTGCCAGGCGCCGCTCTCGCCCCGCTCGGCGATGTAGAACTCGAGTTCCGGGCCGACGACCGGGGTGAGTCCGAGCTCGGCGTACCGGGCGATCACGCCGCGAAGCACCGAGCGCGGGGCAAGAGCGCTCGCCGAACCGTCGGGTTCGAAGGCATCCGCGATGGCGAAGGCCACTCCGGGCTCCCACGGCATCAGCGTGACCGATGTCGGATCGATGCGGCTGACGAGATCCTGCAGGCCGTCGGACATGATGCCGTTGCCGTCGAGAACACCACCCTGGGTGGTGGTGACCCAGACGCCCTGGCAAAAGGTAGGGCCATGGGTGGCCGTGCGTTCCAACTGGCTCACCAACAGGTCTTTCGAGCGGGTGATCCCGAGGATGTCGGCATAGATCAGTCGAAGGACGTCGATACTTTTGGCCTCGAGATCGGTGCGAAGTGCGGCTGCGTCCAAGATCATTGATCCTCCACTGGAAAATCGTTCGGCCCTGAACGATTAGTGCGATACTAGGGCTAAATCCGGTCAACGACGACATCCGTGAGATTTGCGGCCCCGCGATCGGCCCACTACCTGCGGAGAGGATGCCGATGCGCGCCCTGTTCATCCAGCACGACCACGTGAGCCCCACCGGCCCGGTTTCGATGCGTTTGCGCGAGCGCGGCTTCGACGTCGACGAAGTGCTCATCGTGGACGAGCAGCACGCTGGAACTCCCAATGTGCACTTCGATTTTCCGGATGCCTGCGACTACGACCTTCTCGTTCCGATGGGAGCTCCCTGGGGGGCATGGGATGACCGGGGCATCGGCCGCTGGCTGATTCCGGAGATCACCTGGTTGCGCAGTGCCCTCGACGCCGACATCCCGGTGCTGGGTATCTGCTTCGGTGGCCAGCTGATGTCCCGGGCCCTCGGCGGAGCGGTCGCCACCGCGATGCGACCCGAGATCGGCTGGACGGTGCTGCACACCGACGAGCCCGAGCTCGTTGCATCCGGCCCCTGGTTCGAATTCCACTACGACCGCTGGACGGTGCCGGCCGGCGCCCGCGAGATCGCGCGCACGGCATCCGCCTCGCAGGCTTTCACCTTCGGCCGGAGCCTCGCGGTGCAGTTCCACCCCGAGCTCACTGCTTCGAGCCTGGAGGGTTGGTTGATCGCTGGTGGCGCCGAGAAGGTGGCCGCTGACGGGCAGGATCCGGATGCCATGCTCGCCCACACCCGCGCCGAAGAACTCTCGGCCGGGGCCCGTACCGTGCGGCTCGTGGATTGCTACCTGGATCGGGTTGCCGGGCTGCTGCCCGCTCCGTGACTCGCGTCCGCATCCGCCGAGGTGTCAAGTTTGCAGGTTCCCGAGCCGATCGAGCATGCGAAGTTGACCCCTGGGCGACGCTCGCGCGGATGGTCGGCGAGGGTCCGGCCCTGTGTCACTGGGCACCCGGCGCATGCGGGCTTGCGGCATTCCCGCAGCCCCGCAGCCCCGTACTCTCCGCAGACCCGCATGCCCGATTGGGGTCAGGGGTCACCATCGCAGGCTCGGGGCGGCGGGAAGCTGCAAAGTTGACCCCTGGGCGCGCCCTGATCGGCAGAGCAGTCAGCTCGCTTGCTGCCCGCGTTCCAACCACCCTTGGGGTGTCAAGTTTGCATGCTCGTCAGCCGATCGAGCATGTCAAGTTGACCCTTGGGGCGGGGCGGGGCGGGGCGCGGCGGGGCGG
>JBKJLH010000051.1:0-7645 GCA_046597035.1 Lacisediminihabitans sp. | reverse complement strand
CGGATTGATCGTCGCGCGAGTGGCTGTGTCGAAGAATGTCGACACAATCGCCGTCAAGCCCAACAATGCGACAGCCGCCCGGAACGCAGGTACAAGATATTTCACATTCAGCCTTTGGCCAGGGGTGTAATCGACAGCAATTCTGTCGATTACTGAATTCTAGAGTTTCCTTTCTTTTCTGCTCGTAAGGCTGTTGGCGTGGTGGTCGACGATCAGTCCGAGCTTGTCAGCTGGGCGGCTACCCATGCCAAGCTCGGGCACGATCTGTAAGCACGGTGTATCTTCGTCCGATTTGCCCATAACGTCGGCTGGGCTCAAATGCGCCCTGTGGAGCGTGTGCGCGAAGCAAGCAGACTATGGTCGAGTCGGCGTCAGCGTTGCTGGCCCGGTAGCTGCAAGTGCAGGTCATCATGCGGTGGCTTTCTCTGGATCATCGAGGAGCTGGTGCATGTGAGCGCGGGTCAGGCCGAGTACGCGGGCGACGGTGATAGCCGTTATCTGAATCCCACCCAGCAACACCGATGATGATGACTATGACAAGTCAACGCAACATCGCGGTGCATCGCTAGAACGCGACCTTGCACTTCAATGGGCATGGCATACCCGACTGTCGCGCGAGCGACTGGATTGACACTCCAAAGCCCAGCCAGGAGGCTTGCGGGAAGCCTCGAATCCAATTGTTGTATTCCTCGTTCCGAGACGATAGGAGAATTTCTCTGCTCGCCTACCGAGAGGCGGCGAGGTTTGCAACTGGGTCTACCGGTTTGGGCCGTGACGGAACATAGTTGCCAGTACAAAAGTTGGGCCACCGCCGGACGCCTGAGACCCGCACCCCAGGGTTAGGCGAGTGTTCTGGCGGTGACGCAGCCCGACCTACTAAAACGGCATGGTGGCGCGCCTTGCGCTTACGGGCGGCTCTTGAGGCCCAAAAGTGTTCTCTAGCGGGCTCTCCGGAACGCTCGAAATCCCGTCCGGTGATCGTTCCTCTTGCGGACGGCGGATCAGATCGAAAAGTAGTCCCGAACGTGCCTTGCGCCGGCGAGAAATGCCGCCCGCTGATCGTCCGGCTTGCGGGTATAGCCGTCTAAATATTGACCGATCGTCATAGACAGCCCCAGTTCTGCGAGTATCAGCGTATGGATGCACGTGACTCTTTTCGTGAGATGCTCCGCGATCAGGTCGGACCCGCCCTGCGGAAAGAGGGATTTGCTGGTTCGGGCGCTAACTGACATCTGGGGAGTTCTCAACTTTCAAAAATCCGCGCATGGTTCGGCGCACTCAGTCGATTTCTACATAAACCTCGCGATCTTCGTCGACCCTATCCAGACAATCCAATGCTCGGCTACTGGGCGAGTGGATCGCCTGGGTTTAGTTTCGCTCTTTCCTTTTGAAGGGCGGAGCATCGACATCGGTCGTGGTCGAAGGACACACCGTTACCGAATCCGTCTCGAAGTGGTCATCTTGAACGATCAGAGTGGGCCGTGGCTTCGAGGCATAGACGCCGCCAGCGACCAGCCAGATCTCTCCGCGCTTCACTCGTCCCAGTTCGCCGAGATCGCGTCGACAAAGGCCTCATCTCCGGACCGTGCATCGGCGTCAATCACCAGCCGTGACTACCGCCGCGCCTCTTCAGCAAAACGCACCGAGCTCACTTCAGGTACTCAGATCTGGATGGGTCGCAGACCCTGCTCGCGAAGTCGAGCGCGGTGCGCCGGAATCCGATCCCTCGCAGTCATGTCGATACGATGAATGTAGCGCGGCAGGGCTTCCCACGGGATTGGCAGACGGTCAGGCACGCAGACCGCAAACCGGCAATTCGTCGGCGGACGAAGGCGAGAACGGCGCCCGTCAGACGGTGGTTCCCGTGCTTGGTCAGGTGTCCTGGGCGACGAAGCCGGAGCGACGCGTCCGATGATGACAGCGCGAACTCCTCTCGAAGGCCTGCGGGTAAAACCAGTCGCACGACCGCGCAACGATCATCGTGGGGATTCGCATGGACCGAAGTGATCCGTCGCGTCGGACTGGTCCTCGGCGGCGAGCAGAATCCAAAGATCCTCGCTGTGCCGGCCGATCCCTAGCCTCGACGAGAGTCTTCCGATCATCGCGAGAAATCCGCGCGCGGGTGGCGTCCTTGCGGCGTTGGATAGAAGGAGCGCGGATGCTCGGCGCGCGTGCCCCTTTGTAAGAAGTTTCGCAACAGCCCGTTGTGTCTCGCGGCCGTCGTCGCCGAGGCGGTGCGCCGAGGACACCATCATCAGCCGCCGGGCCAGCTCCGGATGGTCGGCCGCCACTTGCAGGGCGATGCAGCCGCCGGTCGACACGCCGACCATTTCGAATCAATCTCGGGAAGGCAAACCGGACAGACTGATCGGCACCGGCCTCACCCAGCCGACTTGCAAGATCAAACATCACGTCCCCTGAGCACTCACGAGGCTGAGCCTTCCGATGCTATTTCTTTGACCAGCCGTTCCGCGGTGTGTTGTCTCCGTCGCCGCGGTGACCGTCAGGCCAGTTCACGAGCGATGGCCAGAAGATGACGAAAAGGGTAAGCGTGGCGAGTGTTCCGTCGATCACGGTGTTGCCGATTTGCTCTGAAGCCATCAGCCCCGGGATGTATTGCGCCAATTCGATCGCAGCCCCTGCGACGAGAATGACCAAGCCGATCAAGACCCGGAACACTTTGGCTTCCATTTGCCCATGATGCCCCAATCAGCATCAGGGTGGCGCTCGTTCCGAGTTATCCTGATCCGCAGAGGCTTGTTGCGTCTCCCTGGGTGCCTGCATGGTGTTGATCGGCTTCGTCTCAGAACCTACAGACGAAGAGCCGCGTATCTAGGCAAGCGCACCCCGAACGCAGGCGCATGTGGGCAGGTCGGGTCGAGATTTGACGTGCTGCGGGCAGCTCACGCCCTTCGGCTCGTCACGCGTGCGAGAAAGTCCAGCGTCGACTGGAGTGCGGCCCGCGCGTCAGCCAGCTTCAGATGAAACTGGTACTCGTGTGGGAGCGCGGGCTCGCGGCCGTCCGAGTAGAAGACGGGCGTGACATCCACGCCCAGGTATTGCAGGCGCGCGGCGAAAGCCTTCGACTGGTGCGGGGTCAGCGGGTCGGCGTTGCCGCCCGAGATCCAGGTCGCCGGAAAGGCGGAGGTGACGTTGGTGAGCGTTGTCATCTGTTTCGCGCCCTGGATCGGCGACCAGTCCTTGGTGCCGAGGTAGGCCCAGAGCGCGATGCGGAAGCCCCATCCGCCGATGCCGGGGGCGGACGGGATGTCGCGCAGGTCGTAGATCCCGCAGTCGAGGATCACCGCCCGCAACTGTGCGGTTGTGAGCGCGGGAGTGATGCCCACCTCGGTGGCGTACGCCGGGTTCGTCACCATCATCGCCAGCTGCGAAGTGAGCTGCGCGCCGGCCGAGTCGCCTGCTACTACAATCCGGCTTGGGTCGATGTGCAAGTCGGCCGCATGCGCCAGCAGGTAGCCGAGCGCGGTATTCAGTTGGCCCAGCGCGGTCGGGTAGGTGGCATCCGGAGCGATCGTGTAGTCGAGGGTGATCGTCGTGTAACCGTGAGAGGCGATGATCTCCGCGTAGGGGTTGACGTTCTCCTTCGAGCCCGAGATCCATGCCCCACCGTGGATCCAGACCACGGTCGCCAGTTGAGACACCGTGCCCTTCGGAGTGAAGACATCGAACCCCGTGTCGGGTTTGTCGTGGTCGTAGCTCAGCCCCAGCTGCGAGTCCACCGCATTCCCTGGCACGAAAGGCTGCATCTCGGTGACGGTGTTTCGCGCGCTGTTCTCAAAGGCGCCTCGAATGAGTAGCGCCGCGGGCCAGGGGCTCAGAGTTGACACCAGGGACAACATCAAACCCAGGACGAGCAATCCAATCGGGATGAGACGACTCGGCCGCCGATACCAGGGTCGCGTCGGAAGAACCATGTGGACAGACTAGCGAGCCGTCGGCAGCGCATTTTTTCGCGACTCGGCGTCATGGACCGCGACGCGCAACGTATCGCGACGCCGATGTGCTCGCCAGGTCCGCGGTGCTTCGGGATCAGGGCATCCTGACCGCGGAAAAGTTCGAGGCGCGCGAGGCAGCGCTGCTCGGCTGAGGTCGACGCGGCCGGGCGCGCATCCCCGGGCCTGTCTGACTGCTTCGAGTTCGCAGCGCCGCTCCCACCGTGCACCCGAAGAAACCCCCTGTGAGCCTCCGTGGTGGCTCGGTGGAGCGCGATACGGATGCGGGGTTCCAGCCTTCGAGGCAGAGAACAGAGAGTCGGGTCGGCAGGTCACCGACGGATCGCGCTCAGCAACATTCAGGTGGCCCCGGGATCATCTGTTTGTCGGGTGGCACCCGGGTGCCGATGCTGATCGGGAGGAGCGTGGCTCCGTAGAGACCACCGAAGATTCCGGAGGCGATCAGCCAGGCTGAATCACCGTAGAAGAACAGGCTGATTCCGACGGGGATGCAGACGACGGCCGCCGCGCCGAGCGCGACGGTGGCGATTCCGGAGGCCCCTCTGAGCATTCGACCGCTCGTGCCTGCACCTTCCCCGTGTTTTGGTCAGCCGGACGGGTTTTCCACGGGGTGTCGATGTTGTCGGTCTTGTCTGGGTCCTCCGGGGCACCGCTGGACGCCCCCATTATCGGCGACATGCCCGGGTGGCTTACCTTGGACTCGGGGTAACTATCACGGCGGCGCGCTTGATCTCACGGGAACGATCACTCTCAGTGGTGATGCGAACTCGGTCTGGATCTTCCAGGCCGCGAGTACGCTGAGCACTGCGGGCAGCGGCGTAATGGTTTTTCAAGCTGCTGGAAAAAATGGTACCCCGGGGCTATGCAACGTGCTTCGGCTGGTCGGATCTTCCGCCGTAATCGGCAGCGGCTCCCACTTTGCCAGCACTGTACCGGCTCTGAGTTCGATCATCGCCAATGCTGGGGCCACGATCGAAGGACCCATGCTTGCGCGCAATCAGGCGGTGGCTCTGATCTCCGACATGATCATGCGGCGCGTTGATTGCGCAGCGCGGTCGTGGCCAGCACCCCGACGGCGGCGCAAACCGCAGCCGTGACAGCTCCTGCGGCGGCGAAAGCAGCTGCTGCGGCGGCAGTAGCTCGGGAACTGGCAGCGACCGGAGACAATCCGATTTCGGCCCTGGCGACCGCGGCGGCCCACTTCCTCGTGGGCGGACTCGTCCTCGTCGCATCGCGTTTTCGGCGGGGCACCATCGGGGGTGTCTGCCAAGAGCACCACGCCAATGTTCTGACTTCGCTGAGCTTGCTGGCGCGATGAGCCCGCTGCACCGCCTCGAACTTGGGTCAATCACAAAAGAGTCAGACCCATGTCCAGCGGCCCTGCAGCGTTCGACTCCTGACACCCGTTCGATGATTACGAACCCCTTCGCCATCGCGGAGCAGGCCGCTGCTCAAACGGCCGACGTCACCGATCTCGAGCTCCACGACATCGCATTGGGGATAGGGCAGCGGCTCACCGGGGTGGCCGTTCGATCGATCCGAACTGACTCCGAACATTCACCGATATGTGGCGGCATCGGGTGACATTCGCCGAGGAGGCTAGCCCAGTGAACTAGGGCCTAGTGGGGCTACTTGATGCCCAGTAATGTCGACCATCTGATAATCAGTGGGTTCCGGGTTCAAGTCCCAGGGGGATACGAAAAGCCCCTTGAACACTCGCCTATTTCGGGGCTTTTTCTCTGCGCGAACCCTCAGGTCCGAACTCATATCTCAGCGCCGTGCAAGAGCACGTGTAATCTGTGGCGTCACTTAGTGCAGTTCCCGTGGAGGAGCCTGGCGCTACTGAGATCCAGATGATGGACGACCTCGAGACTAGCCAATGCCCTCGGTGCCTCGTGCGCATGGAAGCGATCGAGCGCCACGTCATCACTATATGGAGGTGCCCAGTCTGAGAGTGACTGAGCTCGACCATCTTGTTCAATTCTCAGATCGCGGTAGTTTCCCCGTGCCTACACCCGAGGAAGTTAAAGCATCCCCGCCGGCGTTTACGGGCCGACCAACTTCAGCGAAATAAAAAATAACGGTCAGTTGGATCGCCGATTGCCATCTCGATAACGAGCACTTGGATCCCATGTTCGATTGGTACCAGATTGCCAGCGAGTCGCAGGTTCACGACCGTATCGCGATCAGCCGGGAGGTTCTCATCTTCTTTTGGGCACCCGGAGACTCGAGTCCGGACGGTAGGCCCGTTGACACGATGGACGAAGCTATCAGCGAGATGCTGCTGTAACCTTCACAATCTGGCGGGGAGAGAAGAAAGGGAAAGGCTGCTCTTGCCGCCCTCAACTCATTGACGTTTTGAGGCCACCCGCACGCTTACCCGTGCCCGCGTTGGATGAGCGTCGGCGCACTCCTCGGGAAAAATAGACGGGAGGGATAAAAGTTCAGCTGGCGAATTACAAGATCCATTCGCGGTCGCGGTGTCAGTTGAGGTTCTTCTTACTTACGGCCGCCCGATCCGCGCGAAGGCTAGTCCAGAGCGCGTTCTTGCGACAGCGGGAAATACCGTTCGGTGATCGTCCTGCTTGCGTGCATTCTGCGCTGCGGTGGTCATCTTCGTGATCCGTTGGCGGCGGTAGTGCGAGATGTTTCGGCCACTCGCTCAGCACGTGAGCGCCAACGTCCGACGATGATGCCCGCTGGGAGCACCCCGAACCAACTGACCATGGCGGTGATCGGACCGAAGAGAACGCTGACGAAGATCGAGAGGGAGAAGACGATGATCACGGAATAGTGGCTGCGCCGGATCGTGCGATACATGCCGAGGTCGACGACGGGGTTGAACAGCTTCGCGCGCCAGGCGTGCACCCAGATCAGCAGTTGGAAAAGAAAAGGTGCCGCGATGAACAGCGCGTACAGTTCGACGGAGATCGGGACGAGGCCATATTCCGCGACGATGCTCACCGGAAGTGGCAGCAGCGCGATGAAGAAAAGGTACCCGAGGTTCAATATCTGCAGCCCGGGGTCGTAGCGCTCGATCACGGTGAACTTGCGATGGTGTGTTAACCAATTCACGCCGATCAACACAAATGCAACGACGTAGGCGATGACTCCGTTCAGATCCTTCTCCACTAGCGCCTGAGGCAGATCGGAGAGGTGGTTTGCGGATACCTGGGGGATGCGGATTTCAAGGACAAGTACGGTGAGTGCGATCGCCATCACTGCGTCCGCGAAGAATATTGTTCGGTCCGTGTTCTGGCCGTAACTCAGGATGCGACGGTAACGCTCTTTCGGAGATTGGGTACGCCTGCTCTTGGCATCATTCATGACGCGAGCCTAGGACCTTCAGCGGTCACGCCCGCGACAACAGGACAATCACCTGAGCTGTTGCCTGGCGGACCGGGAACAAGCTCTATCAAGTTTGGGACTATTGATGGTGAATGCCGGCTACGGGCGAAGTCGGAGCGAAGTATGCGGCGTACAACGCGGCGGCCGAGATTCAGAAACGTTGAGTGGGCTAAGCCCCTACCGAGGGTCAGCACCACTTGGATCGGCGCATTTGAGTCATAAGTTGCGGGGCAGCCCAACGATTGAGCTAGCGTCCTCCAGTCGTTCCGATTGCCGGCGGCTGATCCGGAAGAAAAGAGGTCCAGAGCGTGCTCTCGCGATGG
>JBKJLH010000042.1:0-3035 GCA_046597035.1 Lacisediminihabitans sp. | reverse complement strand
GGTTGCGACTGGTAGGCGCGCTAAATCTGCGTTGCGGTGAGGCATCGTAGAACGGACGCCCGCATGGTGCTCGCAATCGTCCGATGTGGCTCGTCACTAAAGTGTGCCGAACCCACGAGATCCATGACGGATGAGTCCCTGTCTGCCGCGCCGAGCTCGATCGTGATCGGGGTTCTGCGACGACCGAGATAATTCTGAATCTGGCATGGGCTTCCGCTCGGGTGGTGTCGGTGCTTTGTTCGAGCACGCGCGGGTCGACGCGTCGTTCTTGGAGGGTGGCACCGAGCACGACATATACGCATGGCATGGCTGCGAAGCGCATCAGTTGCCGTTAGTTGCTGAAAGCGCCCCGGAACTGCCGGCCGTAGTGGGTCGGCAGCAGCTCGTCCTGGCCGTTGAAGCGGCTGCGTAGCGTGCCGGTGGATGGCTCATCCTTCACAAGTCCGCGCTTGGCGAGCGTCGGCATAACCTCGTCGATGAAGATGTCGTAGGAACCGGGAATCGTCCAATTCATTACGTTGATACCGTCGACCCCCGCGCGCTGGAACTCCTCGAGGCGGTCGGCGATTTGCTCCGGTGTTCCAACAAAACGTCCGCGCACACGGGCTGTGATCTGTGCGAGGTCCCGCACTGTCGGTTCGCGGTCGGTCATGGTCTGGCGCAGCCAGGCGATGTGGCTCAGACCACCCTCTTGCTTGATGTCTTTCAGCATCATGTCCGGGTCAAGCGGTGTGCCTGTCTCCTGGTCGAGTCCGATGTTGATGTGGGCGAGGAATCCATCGGTCGAGATGTAGCTATCGATCTCCTCCTCTTTGCGCTTAGCCTCCTCCTCGGTCGAACCGACGATGAAGGTCAGCCCCTGCAGAAAGTGGATGTCGCGGGGGTCTCGGCCGGCCTCGACGGCCAGAGCTCGAGTGGCGTCGATGTCTTTCTTCGCGATCTCGGGTGTCGGCGAGAGCAGGAAGACACCCTCCGCGTTGCGGGCCGCGAATGCCCGGCCGGCCGGGGATGCCCCGGCTTGGAAGATCATCGGCGTGCGCTGCGGTGAGGGCGACGGCAGGTGTGGACCCTCGACGCTGTACCGCTCCCCCCGGTGATTGATCTTGTGGATCTTCGTGTGGTCGGCGTAGATACCGTTCGCCCGGTCTTTGAGCAGAGCACCGTCATCCCACGATCCCTCCCAGAGCTTGTAGACGACATCCATGTATTCCTGGGCCCAGCGGTAGCGCTCGTCGTGCTCGATCAGGCGGTCCATACCGAAGTTGCGGGCTGAATTCTCAAGCGAGCTCGTGACGACGTTCCAGCCGATCCGCCCGTTCGAGATATGGTCGAGCGTCGATACGCGGCGGGCGAATTCGAACGGATGCGACTGGATGATGGAACTCGTGAACGCGAGTCCGAGCCGCTCCGTCGACACCGCCAGCGCCGAGAGTAGCACCGACGGATCATTCGACGGGATTTGAAGACCCTCGCGCGCATTCACCTCATACGAACCGTTAACCGGACCATAGAGTCCGACGACATCCGCGTAGAAGATGGCGTCGAAGTTGCCGGCCTCAAGTTTCTTCGCGAGAGCCACCCACAGGTTCACGTCGTTGAAGTCGGCCTGCTGGGCAGACGGATGACGCCATAGCCCGTGCTGGATATGTGAGTTCGTGTTCATGACGAAAGCAGAAAAATGTAGTGGTGTGGCCATGGCCTCAATTCTGACGCCCGTCACGCACTACTTCGTCACAGGGCGTGGCTTTTGGCGCTCTGGTCCGCCGTACTCACGCTGGTTTCTCGCCACAGCCAATGCTCACGTGATTTCGGGAAGGACAACGTGAGAGATATTGCTGAGACAAGCTATGGCCTGGGCACGCCGAGAAACTTCGGTGTGAGGAGGTGTCCCCGGTTCGTCTAGTCATCGGATTCTTTCATGAGACCAAGCAGCTCGATGCTCGAGTACTTAATCCGATGGTGCCAGCGCGGCGGAGGAGGGGGCGACGATGTGCCGGTGCTGCTTGGCCTGGAAATGTCGTTGTGCACGTCGCCTGCGTCCAGTTGGGCCCTTGGATGTTGGGATGAAGATCGTCCAAGAACCCGAATTGGACCCTAATTCGACCGGTTGGTCGGGCCATCCTTGACGCCAAGCTGTGCCAAACCCCGATTGACGCCATCATCGCGGGCCGGTTGCCGTGTTCCGCAGGTTAGTTCTCTGGTTGGTGTTGGATGAAGTCGGCCATCCCTGGGACGGTGAAGGCGACTATTCCGTGCTCGGCGGCGTTGATCAGACCCTTGGAGATCAGATTTGCGCGTGTCGGGCCGAGGCTTTTGGGTTGGAGCCCCCGCCGGGTAGGGACAGCGCCGGACGAGCTTCCCGTTTCGCCATCGATCGAGATTGTTCGTAAATATTTCTTTTCGGATTTGTTGGCTCGATCCCACCGCACCCGCGAGAAGCCGTTGTCTAACGCGGCGTTGGCTTTGGCTGCACCAATTCTTGCGTCGACGAGGGTGATAGGGGAGTCTGGGGCTTCGTTCCATGTGTCTTGCCCGAATTGTTGTACGAAGTACGGGTAGCCGCGGGTGGCGTTGACAGTGAACGCCACCGCTGCTTTTTCCCATGCGACTTCTTCTTGACCGGCGGGCACACTCAGTGCGTCTTTTGCGAGTGTGTCGACGAGTTTCTCAATCCGCTCGTAGGTGAAAAGTCACTCCGCGTAAGACTTCGCCTCCGCCAGCAGGCGCGGCAGGCTCGGCAGGCCGGCCAGTGCGATCATCAGGGGCCATTGGCGTTGCCAGGCCTCGTGGGCGATCGCGCAGATCGTGTTTAACTCGTCTGGGGTGAGATCTTGCGCCTCGTCAATCAGGATCGCTACCCCGACGCCTTCTTCTTCGGCAGCTCCGGTCAGATCGCGAAGGAGTTTTGTCAGGTCGGTTTCAAGGACCCCGGTGTCGGCCCCACCACCGGTCGTGTTGGTCAGGTCAAGGCCGAAACTCCATGTCCCGCTTGTGTCGTAGGGCGCTTTGAAGCTTGCCGCGGTCTTCAATGCTTT
>JBKJLH010000001.1:0-55307 GCA_046597035.1 Lacisediminihabitans sp. | reverse complement strand
AGCCCGTACCATCCGCATCCCGGTGCACATGGTCGAGGTCATCAACAAGCTCGCCCGCGTGCAGCGCCAGATGCTGCAGGACCTTGGACGGGAGCCCACTCCGGAGGAGTTGAGCCGCGAGCTCGACATGACGCCGGAGAAGGTCATCGAGGTGCAGAAGTACGGCCGCGAGCCGATCTCGTTGCATACCCCTCTCGGTGAAGACGGCGACAGCGAGTTCGGTGACCTCATCGAGGACACCGAGGCGGTCGTCCCGGCCGATGCCGTGGGCTTCACCATGCTCCAGAAGCAGCTCGAGTCCCTGCTCGACTCGCTATCCGAGCGCGAGGCTGGCGTGATTCGCATGCGCTTCGGTCTCGGTGACGGCATGCCGAAGACGCTGGACCAGATCGGCGATACGTTCGGAGTGACCCGCGAGCGCATCCGCCAGATCGAGTCAAAGACGATGGCAAAGCTTCGTCACCCGTCGCGGTCGCAGTCGCTGCGCGACTACCTCGAGTAAACCGTGCCGTGAGCCAGTCAGAATCGAGTACGGCGCAGCAGCGTAAGCCCAACGGCCTGAAGTACTTTATCCCGGTTGTCGCAGGGAAAGCGGTGCGCGCCCTCGCGAAAATTCGCGGTGGTGGGTCGGCCTTTCCCGGCTATGTCACGACCAAACTCGCACCGAACTTCCTTCGGGATGTCACGAGCCAGTTCCGGTATGGCATCGTCTACGTGCTGGGTAGCAACGGCAAATCCACGACCACACACATGCTCACCGAGGTGCTTCGCGGGCACGGCCTCAAGGTCTTCACGAATCCCTCGGGCGCGAACCTGCCCCAGGGAATCGCGTCATCGATCCTCGCGGAGTCCAGCGTGCTCGGCAGGCTCGATGCCGATATCGGGGTGCTCGAGGTGGATGAGGCCTTCGCGCTCGAGTTCGCCACCGTGGTTCCTCCATCCACCGTTCTCGTGTTGAACACCCAGGTCGACCAGCTCTACCGGTTCTACGAGACCGAACGCGTAGCCGACATGATGCTCGATACGGCCCAGCAGGCCGCGCTGCACATAGTGACCAATCGCGAAGACCCGTACCTCTCGAAGATTGCCCGGCGTTACACCGACGGGGACGCAACAACCGCGCCGGACATCACCTACTTCGGAGCGTCGAGGGAGGTCATCGCCCGCGCCCCCCACGGCCTGTTCAACGCAACGGACTACCGCGACTCCACGGTGGCGCCAGAGGCGCATCGCGCGCTGGCAGAGCTGGTGGCCACCGATCGCGCGGGAGCGAAGATCATCGTCGACGGCACTGCGGTCGACGTGACCCTGCCAGCCAAGGGCCTCCACTACGCTATCGATGCCGCAGCGGCTCTGGCTACGGCGGCGGTCATCCTCGGGGATCGCTTCGACGGTGCGTCTTCGGCGGCGGCATTCTCCGCGATGAAGCCCGCCTACGGCAGGGGTGAGCTGCTCGACTTCACGAACCGCGATGGCGTGAACGAACAGGTCGAGTTCGTGATGTTCAAAAACGCCGCGAGCCTTCAGCTCAACCTCGACGCGCTGCCCGAGCCTCCACTTCAGGTGCTGCTCGCCATCGACGAGGGAACGCCCGACATCTCCTGGATCTACGACATAGACTTCGCCGCACTCGACCACGTGGACGTGATCACCGGCGCGAAGGCCTGGCAGATCGCCCTGCGCCTCGAGCACGAAGGAGTCGCCATTGGCGCGGTCGAGCCCGACCTCAGGAAGGCGATCGACATCATGCGTGCGCTTCCTCAGCCCTCCACCGGGCTCAAGACCTGGATTGTCAACTACGAGATCATGATGCTTGCGCGCAAGCAGATCGGGTTCCTCGAACTGGAGAACCAGCGATGAGCGACCTGACGATCGTTCAGCTCTACCCCGACGAGCTCGGAGTGGCCGGTGACCGCGGCAATGTCATGGCGCTGATAGCCCGACTCACGCACGCCGGGCATTCCGTGACCGTCGTCGCCCACGAGGTTGGCGCCGAACTCCCGACGGATATCGACCTCGTCGTCGTCGGCAACGGGCCGCTGTCGGCGATGCGCAACATCCACACCGACCTGCTGGCGAACGGTGACCGGCTACGAGCACTGCATGCGCGCGGTGTGTCGGTGTTCGCTTACGGGGCCGGCGCTGAGCTCATGGGCCATTCGATTACGCTGGCCGACGGAACCTCGCTTGAGGGACTTGCAATCCTGCCACTGCGAGCCACCCGGATTCCCACACGGGCGGTCGGCTACGTCATCGTCGATTCTCCCTTCGGCCGGATCGTCGGCTTCGAGGACAACGCCTCCCGATGGACACTGGATGTCGGTGCAACGCCCCTGGGCACCCTCGAGGCGGGCAGCGGTAACAGCGCGGGTTCCGTCGAGGGTGTGCTCGACATCAGCACAATCGGAACCGTGGCGATCGGAACCCAGGTGGGTGGCCCGGTACTGCCTCTCAACCCGCTCCTGAGCGATGCCATCATCGCGTCGATCGGTGGGCGCCGGGGATTCACCGTGCTGCCCTCAGACCTGGACGGAGCTCTCGAGAACTATGCTGCGCGGGCTCGAGAAGTGATCATTTCCCATGCAAAGCACGTATTCTCGAGGATCTAGTTGCTCGAGAATCTTTTGTTCAGCCCGAGAGGTGATAACGCTGTCCGGTTCACACATCCACAGTGCGAGCATCGATCTTTCGGCAATCCGTGACAACGCCGCTGTTCTCGTGCGCCGGGCCGGTTCCCGAATCGTTGTCGCTGATGTCAGAGCGGATGCCTATGGGCATGGTCTCGCCGCTGCGACCGAGGCCGCCGTCGACGGGGGCGCCTTCGTACGCGACATCGACTTCTCCCTGGAATCTGCGGCTGATCGGGATTTCGTCTGCGCGGGGGCAGACCTCTATGGCCTCTCCGCCGATCTCGAGCTGAAGCCCGCAATGCGGGTCAGCGCGTTGGTGGTGGGGACGAAGACGATTGACTCCGGCGAGAGCGTTTCGTACGGGTATACCTGGACCGCGAGTTCGCGTACCAACCTTGCGCTCATCGGTATCGGCTATGCCGACGGGCTGGATCGCATCGCGAGCAACGTCGGATCCCTCCGACTCAACGGGGTGGCACGTCGCATCGTGGGCCGGGTCGCGATGAACGCCCTGGTGCTCGACCTCGGACAGGACTGGGCTGCGGTTGGCGATGAAGCGGTTGTTTTCGGTGATCCTTGCGCGGGCGAGCCCGCCGTTTGGGACTGGGCCGGCGCACTCGGGCGTCCCAGTGCGGAGATCGTCTCCGTCTTCGGTAGCCATCTGCCGCGGGTCTACTGATGGTGACTGATTCACTGATGAGCGGACCGACGGCCTCCATCGACCTCTCCGCGTATCGGCGCAATCTCGCTCGGCTCGCCGAGCGGGTTGCACCGGCGGCTCTGATGGCCGTGGTCAAGGCGGATGCGTACGGTCACGGCTTGGTGCCGGTCGCGCGCGCGGCAGTCGAGGCTGGCATCTCTTGGCTCGGCTCGCTCGACATCGATTCCGGCCTCGAGCTGCGGGCGAGCGGCATCCCTCGCGACATTGCCGTGTTCACCTGGCTTCTCAGCCCTGACGAGGACTATGCCACCGCAATCGAAGCCGAACTCGACTTCGGAGTTTCGACGCTCGGCCAGTTGGACGCGATCGCTCGTGTCGGCGCTTCGCGTCGAGCGAGAGTGCACCTCAAGATCGACACCGGGCTGCATCGAAACGGGGCGAGTATCGAGCAGTGGCCCGCCCTGGTGGCCCGCGCCCTCGCACTGGATGACAGCATTGACCTTGTCGGTATCTGGACTCACATCGCGGAGGCGTCTGAGGATGATGACTCCGTCGCAATCGAGCGATTCCACTGGGCGGTCGGTATTGCCGAAGGACTCGGAGCGAACGTTCCGGTGCGGCATCTCGCGGCAAGCGCCGCCGCCTTCTCCCGCGCCGACGCGCGCTTCGATGTGGTGCGGATCGGTGCCTTCTCCTACGGAATCTCTCCTGGCGGCGGCGTCACCCCGTCGTCTCTCCGGCTCGAACCGGTGATGACGCTCACCGCACCGGTGACCTCCGTGCTGGATGGCCAGGCGACTGTAGATATCGGCTATGGAGACGGCATTCCCAGCTCAGCGGCCGGAACAATCCAGGTATCGATTCACGGAACTCTGCACGAGATCCTCTCGGTTCAGCTTGACCGACTGATCGTAGACACGGCCCACACCCTCGTGAGGCCGGGTGATACCGTCGTTTTGTTCGGGAGCGGTGCGGACGGCGAGTCCACCCTCCAGGAGTGGGCCGACGAACTCGGCACGATCGGCGAAGAGATCGTCACGCGCCTGAATCCGCGCATCCGTCGTCGCTTTTTCGAGTGAGCTCGAGCCGGTGGTGATGCAAAACGCCCTCGGCCGAAGCCGAGGGCGCCATGAAGCAGTGGGGACGGGCTAGGCCCGGTTGCCCTGAAGCAGGCGATCGGACTCGTCGTGCCAGTCGCTGGCGATGGTTGCGAGCTTCTCTTGGTACTTCTTGCCGTGGTGAGCGCAGAACAAAAGTTCGCTCTTACCGATGGCCACGCGAATGTAAGCCTGCGCGCCGCAGCTGTCACAGCGGTCCGATGCGGTGAGTTGGTGGCTCGAGTCGAGTTCGTTCGCTGCCGTCGTGTCGGGTGCAATCTGAGCCATGAGTTGCTCCTCCGGTTTCCTATCAATAATTCGTTGTTCTTATCCAAACACGACGGTGTGATATTGCGACGACAAAACCCCTGTATTTCGCTGAACGCGTACCACCCAGTGGTGGGGGTGTCGTGCGCCGGTGACCGCGTGCGCTGTCATTAGTGTTTAACCCGGCCCAGTCACCGTCCATTCCCTGACGTTCGACGAATTTGGCGGTGCCGCGAAGGAGATTCACGTGGCGAGTTCGGACTATTCCGCACGACACCTTTCGGTGCTCGAAGGGCTCGAGGCGGTACGCAAGCGACCAGGCATGTACATCGGATCAACGGATTCGCGCGGCCTCATGCACTGCCTGTGGGAGATCATCGACAATTCCGTCGACGAGGCCCTTGGAGGAAACGGTAACGAGATCAGCGTGGTGTTGCACAGTGACAACAGCGTCGAGGTGCGCGACCGCGCCCGCGGCATCCCCGTCGATATCGAGCCCAAAACGGGCCTTTCGGGGGTCGAGGTCGTGTTCACGAAGCTTCATGCCGGAGGTAAATTCGGCAGCGGATCGTATGCCGCGTCCGGCGGGCTGCACGGCGTTGGGGCTTCCGTGGTCAATGCGCTGTCGGAACGACTCGACGTCGAGGTCGACCGCGATGGCAAGACCTGGGCGATGTCCTTCCATCGCGGAGAGCCCGGAATCTTCGCCGACTCATCAGACGGCCCGCGGGTAGACGCCGTGTTCTCGCCCTTCGAGAGCAAGAGTGAGCTGCGTGTGGTCGGAAAGGTCGCACGCGGCGTCACCGGCACACGCATCCGATACTGGGCTGACCCCCAGATCTTCAGCCGCGGCACGACCTTCCAGACCGACGAACTGGCGGCCCGCGCGCGTCAGACCGCCTTTCTCGTGCGCGGCCTTGGCATCGACATCACCGATGAGCGCGGAGCCGAACCGACTCATGAGCTGTTCCGGTTCGACGGCGGAATCGGTGAGTACGTCGACTTCCTCGCACCGGATTCCGCCCTCACCGAGACCTGGCAGCTGACCGGTTCTGGCACCTTCAACGAGACCGTCCCGGTGCTCGACGACAAGGGGCACATGGTCGCCACCGAACTCGAACGCGAGTGCGAGGTAGAGATCGCCCTCCGGTGGGGCACCGGGTACGAAACAGTCTTCCGAAGCTACGTGAATATTATCGCGACGCCGAAGGGCGGCACCCACCAAGCCGGCTTCGAAGCCGGGATGCTCAAGTTCCTGCGGATGCAGGTCGAGCAGAACGCGCGCCGGCTCAAGGTCGGAACGGGCGCGACCAGCACCGAGAAGATAGAGAAGGACGACATCCTGGCCGGCCTCACGGCGGTACTCACCGTGCGCCTGCCTGAACCACAATTCGAAGGGCAGACGAAGGAAATCCTTGGAACACCCGCCGTCCGCAACATCGTGGCGAACGTCGTGGCGAAAACCATGACGGAGAAGTTCGGCTCGTCGAAGCGCGATGACAAGACGCAGTCTGCCCTCGTGCTCGACAAGATTGTCGCTGAGATGAAGTCCCGCATTTCGGCGCGCGCACACAAGGAGACCCAGCGGCGTAAAAACGCATTGGAGAGCTCTTCCCTCCCGGCGAAGCTGGTGGATTGCCGGAGCTCGGATGTCGCCAATAGCGAGCTCTTCATCGTCGAGGGCGACTCCGCCCTCGGAACTGCGAAACTTGCGCGTGACAGCGAATACCAGGCGCTGCTGCCGATTCGCGGCAAGATCCTCAATGTGCAGAAGGCATCCGTCTCCGACATGCTCGGAAATGCCGAATGTGCCTCGATCATCCAGGTGATCGGCGCCGGATCGGGGCGCAGCTTCGACCTCGCCACCGCACGGTACGGCAAAGTGATCATCATGAGTGACGCGGATGTCGATGGCGCCCACATCCGTACCCTTCTGCTCACGCTGTTCTTCCGCTACATGCCCGACATGATCCGCGACGGGCGCGTCTATGCCGCCGTTCCGCCACTGCACCGGGTCATTGTGATGAACCCGGGGACCAAGCCCAACGAGACGATCTACACCTATTCGGAAACTGAGCTCACTGCCGTGCTCGCCGCACTGAAGAAGTCCAATAAGCGTTATCAGGATCCGATCCAGCGGTACAAGGGGCTCGGTGAGATGGATGCGGACCAGCTCGCGACCACCACGATGGACCGCCAGCATCGCACGCTGCGGCGCGTGCAGATCACCGATGCCGTGAACGCCGAGCGGGTGTTCGAACTACTCATGGGCAACGACGTGGCCCCTCGCAAGGACTTCATCATCGCGGGCTCCGAAGGTTTGTCGCGCGAACGTATCGACGTGTAGACGTGCAGGCGCGGAATCCCACCGGGCCCCGCGGGCAGCTATGCGAGTCGGGATCCCTGTGTGCGGTGTTTTCTGTGCCGCCCCGCTCGAAATGCAGGACAGCATGTGGCCACTGTGACACGTGAGCCTCGTTCGCCCCACCCGTCACGCTGAGTCCTGCATTTCGAACAGCAGTGCTCGGAGAAGGGAGGCGGCGGGTCAGCGGATCGCGCTGCCGATCGAACCGACGACGCCGTCCAGCGGTGTTCCGGATGCGTCGCGCTTAGCGCCACTGTCGGGCAGGGCTCGCACCGAGCCATCCGTACCCACCGCGAGGGCCGGAGACGCACCGGCCCATGCCACGGAAAGCAGATCTTCCCCCTTGAGGAAGGAGTGCGCCCGCACGCCGCCGGTTGCGCGTCCCTTACCGGGAAACTCGGTCAGCATCGATACCTTTGCCCGCCCGGTCTCCATCCCCGCTATTGTCGCTGTGCTGGTCGACACAGTGACGACGACGACCTCGGCGCTCGGATCGACCGCGCCGAAGAAGATCACCGTGGCTTTCGCACCGAGGTTGATGCCGGACATTCCACCCGCAGATCGGCCCTGGGGGCGAACGCTGGAGGCGGGAAAATGCAGAAGCTGCGCCTCAGAGGTGACGAAGAGCAGTTCTTCGGCGTCGGCGACCTGTTGCGCCCCCACGATCACGTCCCCTGGCCTGAGAGCGATGATTTCGAAGTCCGGTCTGTTCGCCCAATCCCCGGCGGTCAGTCGTTTAACGATGCCCTGCCGGGTACCGATGGCGATCGTCTCGGAAGAAGTGAGCGACACGAGTGCAAGCACCCGCTCCTTCTTCGTGTCGATCGCCAGATAGTCGGCAATCCGCACTCCCGCAGCGAGCTGGATAGAGTTCTCCGGTACGACCGGGAGGTCGACGGGGGTGAGTCGGATGAGCCGCCCCAGCGAGGTGACCGCCCCGATCTCCGAGCGTCGGGTCGTGACGATCGATGACAGGATCGCGTCGTGCTTGGTGCGCCGGGTGGCGCGTTCAGGCCGCTCGGAGCTGACATCCGAGAGATCGACTCGGATGGCGTGGCCAGTGGTCGACAGGAACACATGGCAGGGCGTGTCCGCGATCTCAAGCACGGCCGCGGCCGCCCGGGCGGCGAGGCTCGTGCCGACAGGGGGTCGCGCCTCGGTGAGGAGAGTGCGCCGAGGGGTACCGAATCGGTCCGAGACTTCTTCGAGCTCGTCCGAGACCAGCTGGCGCACGCGTTGCGGTCCGGTGAGTAGTTGCTCGAGCGCGGCGATCTCGGCGAGTAGCTGGTCCCGCTCCGCTTCAAGTTCGATGCGAGAGAACTTCGTGAGCCGGCGAAGGCGCAGTTCGAGGATGTACTCGGCCTGGATCTGGCTGAGATCGAAGACATCCATCAGTTTGACCCGCGCCTGCTCGGTGTCATCGCTGGCGCGGATCACCTGGATCACCTCGTCGATGTCGAGGATCGCCACCAGCAGGCCCTCGATGAGGTGGAGACGCTCTCTCCTGCGCGCCAACCGGAACTGGCTTCGACGGGTGACGACGGAGATACGGTGATCGATGTACACCTGCAGGAGTTCGCGCAGACCGAGCGTCTTCGGCCCCCCATCGACGAGGGCCACGTTGTTGATGTTGAAGGAGTCCTCGAGCGGAGTGAAGCGGTAGAGCTGCTCGAGCACGGCATCCGGACTGAAGCCGGTTTTAATGCCGACCACGAGTCGCAGGCCGTGTTTGCGGTCGGTGAGGTCCGTGACGTCCGAGATGCCGTTGAGCTTCTTCGAGTTGACGCCGTCTTTGATCTTCTCGATCACCTTCTCGGCCCCGACCATGTACGGAAGTTCAGTGATGATGAGGCCCGCCTTTCTGGCGGTGATGTTCTCGACGGAGACTCGCGCCCGGGTGCGGAAGCTTCCGCGGCCGGTCTCGTAGGCGTCACGGATGCCGGAGAGGCCGATGATCGTGCCTCCCGTCGGAAGGTCGGGTCCGGGAACAAACGACATGAGATCGTCGAGAGAGGCACCCGGATTCGCAATGAGGTGCCGCGCCGCGCTCACTACCTCGATGAGGTTGTGGGGCGCCATGTTGGTCGCCATACCCACCGCGATCCCGGAAGCACCGTTGACGAGCAGGTTGGGAAACGCCGAGGGGAGCACCTCCGGCTGGGTCAGCTGATTGTCGTAGTTGGGCACGAAATTCACGACGTCTTCGTCGAGGTCCTCGGTCATGGCCATCGCGGCCGCGGTGAGTCTGGCTTCGGTATAGCGCGGCGCCGCCGGGCCGTCGTCCAGGGTCCCGAAGTTGCCGTGGCCATCGATCAGGGGTACCCGCAAGATGAAGCTCTGTGCGAGGCGCACCATCGCGTCGTAGATCGATGCATCGCCGTGCGGATGCAGCTTGCCCATCACTTCGCCGGTGACGCGCGCGGACTTGACGTGCCCACGGTCGGGCCGCAGGCCCATCTCGGTCATCTGATAAAGGATGCGACGCTGCACCGGCTTCAGGCCGTCACGGGCATCGGGGAGGGCCCGGGAGTAGATCACGGAGTAGGCGTACTCGAGAAACGACCCCTCCATCTCGGTGGAGACATCAACGGTGTCGATGCGTTCCCCGCTGGGCTGCGCAGGAGGATTTTCGGGAGTAGTCATAGGATTGCCCCCATGTTACCGGCCACCAAAACGCACCGGTTTAGCCTTGCCGATATCGTTCCAAGTTCACTTCGTGCAATCGCCCACGAGCCCAATCGGTTGTCATTGCCACCGGTGCAGAAAGCGATCGTTCTCCTGGTCGATGGGCTCGGGGCATCCGTTCTGGCTGCCCGCGCCGGGCATGCCCGCACACTCGCTCCGATGCTGACCGCAGGGTCGACGATCGGCGCGCGATTTCCGTCGACCACCGCGTCGGCGCTGGCGACTCTGACGACGGGCCAGCCCCCGGGCGTTCACGGCCTGGTGGGCTACCGGGTGCTCGACGCGGCCAATGATCGTGTGGTGAACCAGCTGAGCGGATGGGATGACCGCCTCGACCCGGAAACCTGGCAGCGGGTCCCGACCCTGTTTGAAACGGCGCGGGATGCCGGCATCCCGAGTTTCACCATCGGCACTGAGCGCTACCGCTCCTCGGGTTTCACCAGAGCAGTGCTTCGCGGAGGGGAATACCGTAGCGGTGCGACGATCTCCGACCGCTTCGAGGAGGCACGTCGGGTGCTTGACGAGGTCGATCGTGGGCTGATCTACCTCTATGTGCCCGAACTCGACCAGGCCGGTCACTCGGCCGGCTGGCAGTCTCCTAACTGGACCACCATGCTCGAAGAACTCGACCGTGTGGTGCGGGCCTTTGCGCCGACGCTCGGCCGCGGTGAGGGGATGCTGCTGACTGCCGATCACGGGGTGCTCGATGTACCGCCGAGTTCCCAGGTCCTGTTCGATTCCCACTCACGCCTGACCGACGGCATCCGTTTCGTTGCGGGGGAACCGCGCGCGCTCCAACTGCACTTCGAACCCGATGCGCCTTCGTCCCTCCGGGGGGCCGTACTGGAGGCCTGGCGCGAAATCGAGGGCTCACGATCCTGGATCGTGTCTCGAACGGAGGCTATCGAATCGGGCTGGTTCGGGCCTCACGTCGACCCGGAGGTCGTGCCTCGGATCGGAGACATCATCGTGGCGGCACGCAAGGGCATCGCGTATTACGACTCTCGGGTCACCGTCAACAGCGGCAGGAGCATGGTGGGACAGCACGGCTCGTGGACGGCAGAGGAATTGAGCATCCCACTCCTGCGTTTCGGTGCTTTCGCGCGCTGATCGGCGTGGCTGCTCGCGATGCGGCGCGGCACCCAGTACTCCACCGGCCGTGTTTACAGGTCGTCGTCGGAGCGGGCGCCGAAGACGATCTCGTCCCAGCTGGGCATCGAAGCCCGACCCTTCCGCGACGAGGCGCGCGGCTGGAACACGTTCGGCTGGGGGGCGGTATTCGCCGGACGGTCGTCGATCCCATCGCCGAACAGGTCGAGCGGCACGTCTACGAGGCGGATTGTGCCGGTCGAGGGATGCGCGGACTTGGAGTCCGAGCCCATCGAATCGTCGCCGAATCCTGCCGTCTCGCGTTCACCGCGACGACGGCGAAGCGCCTCGAGAAGGTCGGCAGTCTGGTTGGACTCGGTTTCATCGGCGGTGGGAGCGCGATTGATGGCGGCTTCCGATACGGCGGTGGGGGCATCGTCGAGGCGACCGTAGGGCACTGCCTCCAGACGCGAGCGAACCCCCGCCGTATTGGGCTCGCGCTGGGCCAGCTCGTCGATGGTGAACGCTCCGCTGTCGAATCGAGACTGGTCCGGTTGGCGCTCCTCGTCTCCGACGGCGCGAAGCCGGGGTACGAGTGCTCCGGACGCGTCACCCTGCTGGGAGAGCGTGATGGCTTCGTTGTTGAGGGGCGAGAGCGCGGCATTCTTGGGGTCGAAACTCCAGCGGGCATCCCGCTCGATCTGCTCTGCGCTAAAGGCCAGCTTCACCACCCATCCGCCGCCGACCTCCTTCCAGCTCGCCCAGCGTTCGTCGATCGCACCGAGGTCGTAGAGACGCTCTCGGATGACCGTGCCGAAGGTCGAGCCGCCTCCGAGCGGGTCTGTCTCCATCGCCGTGTGGACGGGTACGCCAAGGGCTGAGTTCACGACGAACTCCCGTTCGGCCAGCACAGGGCCTTCGTACTTCTGGATGTATTCCAGAGGAACGCCCGTGATGGAGGCGACATCCTGGGCCGACATTCCGGATCGGATGTGGGCTTGGATTTCGCGAGGCGCGAGCTTTCGCCCGGATCCAGGATCGGGGATTACTTGGCGCAGTCTCGACTGCATAACTTCGTCGATGGCGATGCGGTACTTGGTACCCTCATCCGATGCGACGAGGAGTGCGCCGTTCTCCACTCCGATGACTCTCAGGTCTTGCATACTGAACGCCTCTCGCGGTCACTGATGTGTCTTAGCGTGGCACGCCCGCCCCTAAATCGCGGGAATATCGTGGGCGTGCCGCGAGTTGCACAGAAGTCGGACTCACGGGCATTTGCCAGTGGTTTGCTATTCGCAAACTAATGATGCAAACTATGGCCGCCGATTGACACCAATCGATATTTTTTAGAACTGGATGGGCATGGCAACCGACTACGACGCACCTCGTAAGACCGATGACGACTCGGATTCGATCGAGGCTCTGAAAGAGCGCGTCCCAGACAAGATGTCCGGGGTGGTGGACGTCGATGACTCGGACAATCCCGGAGGCTTCGAACTGCCCGGTGCAGACCTCTCAGACCTCGACCTCGATGTCGTAGTGCTGCCTCCGCAGGCCGATGAATTCACCTGCATCAACTGCTTCCTGGTGAAGCACCGCTCGCAACTCGATCATGAGGAGAAGCTCGGTCCGATGTGCCAGGAGTGCGCTGCCTGATCCCGCTGTGACGGCCTCAGGACGCGCGGGCCACGGTAAGGGCAGCCACCAGGGCATCCGGGGTACGAGTCGACACGATCCAGTACGGGGTCGGGTCGGTCTCGTCCGCCAACTCGATCTTCACTACCGGCGAGACCCACCCACGGATCAGCAGCCAGGCTCGTGCATCGAGCAGGCGGCCCCGCTGGAGGGTGGCTTCCTCGCCGCGGAACGCGCTCACCGCACTGATGAGTTCCACCGGTACCCGGGCACGCCCGGCGACCAGTTCGCCAGGGAAAATCTCAATCACCGGAGATGTCGCGACGAGGATGAGGACGATCCCCGTGTAGAGCACGATAGCCACGATCACCCCGGCGAACAGGTTGATCGGTAGGAATACGAGCAGGCTCGCGGGGATGACCAGCGCGGTCGAGATAAAGACCCAGGCCGACGGCCAGATCCGCTCACGGTAGAGCGTGGCGGACGCCGTCGGGCGGTCAGGGCTGTTCACCGTCATGGTCCTATTCGATCAGACTTTCCCGTGCTCCGACCGCGCAGTCGTTCTGCACTACCCTCGTGACGTGGCTCAAAGCGTCGAAGTACTGATCGTTGCCGACCGGATACCGGCTTATTCGCATCCGGGAGATGCCGGAGCCGACCTCACGGCTGCCGTCGCCGTGCAGCTTGCGCCCGGGGCGCGCTCGACTGTCCCTACCGGGGTGTCGATAGCTCTTCCCGACGGGTTCGTCGCATTCGTCGTTCCGCGCAGCGGATTGGCGGCCAAACACGGCATCACTATCGTGAACAGCCCGGGCACCGTGGATGCCGGTTATCGCGGCGAGATCAGCGTCACCCTGATGAATACTGACAGTTCAGTACCGTATTCTGTCGCGGTCGGCGATCGCATCGCGCAACTGGTGATCATGCCGGTGTCGAAGGCACGATTCATCCCCGTTGCCACGCTGCCAGGAAGCCAGCGCGGCGGATCCGGATTCGGTTCCACGGGCAATACGACACGTGATGGTGCATCACTCCATGACGACCAACCCCATGACGACAACCAAGGAGAGCTCCCGTGAGCGACACCACTTCACCCTCCGGCGAGATCGAACCGACCGACGGCACCGATGCGCGCCCCTCGGATGAACAGCAGAAGTCGGCTCCGGCCGATCGGGAGACGGAAGGGCCACTCGACGAGTCAGAAGCCAATCCCGTGCGTCCCTATGTCGACCTCGGGGGAGTCAAGATTCTTCCCCGGGAGGGTCTCCAGTTGCGACTCGAAGTGGAAGAGGGCAGCCAGCGCGTCGTTGCAGTAGGGCTGGATTACGCCGGTTCGACCCTGCAGGTACAACCCTTCGCAGCTCCGCGCACCTCAGGACTCTGGCACGAGATCCGCGACCAGATCGCCGAGCAGATTGCGAAGCAGGGCGGCACTACCCGCTTGTCCGTCGGTCCATTCGGCCCCGAGCTCCTGGCGGAGATCCCGGCCACGACTCCCGGTCAGCCCGATTCGACCCGCCTGGCCCGATTCATCGGTGTTGATGGTCCTCGCTGGTTTCTTCGCGGGGTGATCGCCGGCGACGGCGCGGTCGATCAGGAGGCCGCCTCGAAGATCGAGGAGCTATTCCGCAGCGTCGTCGTCGTTCGTGGTAAGACGCCGATGCCACCGCGCGACCTCATTCCCTTGCACATGCCAAAGATCGCCGCTCCGGCGGACGACGTGACGTCGACATCGGGCGCCTGAGTCGGGTGGCAGCAGACGAAGAGGGCTCATCGGCGAGTTTCCGCGAAGCGTTCGCCGACGCAATGCGCAAAACCGGTCTCGGCCAGGTCGCGCCGGGTGAAGTTCCGACCGCTGGATCGCTGCTCGCCGCAGTTGGCGGGGCACGTGGCCTGATCGAGTCGATCCTTCCCGGCCTCGGATTCCTCATCATCTATACGCTCACGAAGAGCCTGGTGTTATCGGTCCTCGCGCCGGTCGCCCTGGTAGTGATCTTCGTGCTGGTGCGGATCGCCACGCGAACGCCGCTCACTCAGGCGTTCGCCGGTGTCGCCGGCATCGCGATCTCGGCCGTCCTCGCGCTGGTCACCGGGCGTGCTGAGAACAACTTCGTGCCTGGAATCCTGATTAATATCGCGAGCCTCGCGGTGCTTCTGGTGAGCGTCGCGATTCGGTGGCCTCTGATCGGGTTGGTGGTCGGATTCCTCACCAACGAGGGCACGGCGTGGAAGAAGGATCGGGCCAAGCGCCGCGTGCTCTATCTCGCGACCTTCTTCTGGGCGGGGCTGTTCGCCCTTCGTCTTGTGGTGGAGGTGCCGCTCTACTTCGCGAAGTCGACCGAGTGGCTCGCCGCGACGAAACTCCTTCTCGGAGTGCCGCTTTATGCGGCAATGCTGTGGGTTACCTGGCTGCTGGTGCGTGCCGTTTACGGCCGACTCCTGTCCGAAGGGTCCGACGCTTCCGACTGACGGGGAATGCCGGGTAAGCCGCATGCTAAAGTATCTTGATATCGAGATAGTTTCCCAGTCGTTCTGCTGTGTTGGGACTTAGGCTGATAGTGCTCGCACGGTTGCCGGTCGAGGTTCAGCATGAGAACGAGTGTCTCTCGAGAAATCACACCCCGTTTAGCTCAGCAAGGGAGTCGCGCAATGTCGCAGGTCAACAGCTTCGGTTCGAAGGACACCCTGACGGTCGGTTCTGCCGACTACGAGATCTTTCGGGTCGACCGCGTGCCCGGCTCTGAGAAGTTGCCGTACAGCCTGAAGGTGCTGCTAGAGAATCTCTTGCGCACCGAAGACGGTGCGAACGTGACTAAATCCCAAATCGAGGCCCTCGGATCGTGGGTTCCGACGGCCGAGCCGGACACAGAGATCCAGTTCACGCCCGCGCGCGTGATCATGCAGGACTTCACCGGGGTGCCCTGTATCGTCGACCTCGCTACCATGCGCGAGGCGGTCTCCGCACTGGGAGGCGACCCCAAGAAAATCAACCCGCTCGCTCCGGCCGAGCTCGTTATCGACCATTCCGTGATCGCCGACCTGTTCGGATCCGAGAACGCTCTCGAGCGAAACGTCGAGATCGAGTACGAGCGCAACGGTGAGCGCTACCAGTTCCTTCGCTGGGGCCAGACCGCGTTCGACGACTTCAAGGTCGTACCCCCGGGCACCGGCATCGTGCACCAGGTGAATATCGAGTATCTGGCGAGAGTCACTATGACGCGCACGGTGAACGGCGTGCTCCAGGCGTATCCCGATACCTGTGTCGGCACCGACTCGCACACCACGATGGTCAACGGCCTCGGGGTGCTCGGCTGGGGCGTCGGCGGCATCGAGGCCGAGGCGGCCATGCTCGGACAGCCCGTCTCCATGCTCATCCCCAAGGTTGTTGGCTTCAGGCTCATCGGTGTGATCCCCACCGGCGTGACCGCGACGGATGTGGTCCTCACGATCACCGAACAGCTGCGAAAGCACGGCGTCGTCGGTAAGTTCGTCGAGTTCTACGGGGCTGGAGTCGCCGCTGTGCCCCTGGCCAACCGGGCCACTATCGGAAATATGAGCCCTGAGTTCGGTTCGACGGCGGCCATGTTCCCCATCGACGACGTCACCCTCGACTACCTTCGCCTCACCGGACGCAGCGCGGAGCAGGTCGCACTGGTGGAGGCCTACGCCAAGCTCCAGACGCTCTGGCACGACCCCGACTCCGAGCCAACCTTCAGTGAATACCTGGAGCTCGACCTGAACACCGTCGTCCCCTCGATCGCCGGCCCGAAGCGGCCCCAGGATCGAGTCACCCTCTCGTCGGCGAAGTCCCAGTTTGCGAAGGACCTCACGAGCTACGCCGACGTCGATCACGATCTGGTCGACCTCGAGATCTCCGGGTCGTTTCCGGCATCCGACCCGCCGAGCAATCATCCCGGGGACGAGCTCAACAAGCATCACCACACGCACGTCAGCCATCCGCCGTCGTCCGTGTCCCGCCCGACGGACGTCCATACGAAGTCGGGTCTCGACTACACCCTCGATCACGGAGCAGTCGCTGTCGCTGCGATCACCTCCTGCACAAACACCTCGAACCCTTCGGTCATGCTGGCGGCCGGTCTGCTCGCCCGCAACGCCGTCAAGAAGGGCCTCTCCTCTAAGCCCTGGGTCAAGACGACACTCGCGCCGGGCTCGAAAGTCGTCACCGACTACTACGCGAAAGCAGGCCTCACCGACGACCTCGAAGCGCTCGGGTTCTACACGGTCGGCTACGGCTGCACCGTCTGTATCGGCAACACCGGCCCGCTGATCGAAGAGGTCACCGACGCGATCAATCGAAACGATCTCGCGGTCACTGCCGTGCTCTCGGGTAACCGAAACTTCGAGGGCAGGATCAGCCCCGATGTGAAGATGAACTACCTCGCAAGCCCACCGCTCGTCATCGCCTACGCTCTCGCCGGATCGATGAATTTTGATTTCGAGACCGACTCCCTCGGCACGGGAAGCGACGGCAATGAGGTCTATCTGAAGGACATCTGGCCGGATGCCGCAGAAGTGCAGTCCACCATCGACTCATCGATCGACACCGCGATGTTCACGAAGGAGTACGGCGAGGTCTTCGATGGCGATGAGCGCTGGCGCTCACTTCCGACACCGGACAGCGAGGTCTTCGAATGGGACAGCGAGTCCACCTACGTGCGCAAGCCCCCGTATTTCGACGGCATGACGCTCGAGACCAGCCCGGTCAGCGACATCGTGGGAGCCAGGGTGCTGGCGACTCTCGGCGACTCGGTGACCACAGACCACATCAGCCCGGCCGGTAACATCAAGGCCGACAGCCCAGCGGGCCAGTATCTCGCCGACCACGGGGTCGACCGCAAGGACTACAACTCCTACGGGTCGCGCCGCGGTAACCACGAGGTGATGATCCGCGGAACCTTTGCGAACATCCGCCTGCGCAACCAACTCCTCGACAACGTTGAGGGCGGATTCACGCGCGACTTCACCCAGGCGGATGCACCCCAGTCGTTCATCTACGACGCCAGCGAGCACTACCAGGCCGCCGGTACGCCGCTCGTGATCTTTGGCGGTAAGGAGTACGGCTCCGGCTCGTCCCGCGACTGGGCGGCCAAGGGCACAAGTCTCCTCGGCGTCACAGCGGTCATCGTCGAGAGCTTCGAGCGAATCCACCGCTCTAACCTGATCGGCATGGGCGTTGTACCGCTGCAGTTCCCCACCGGAGAAAGCTGGACGAGCCTCGGTCTCGACGGGACAGAGGTCGTCAGCATCTCGGGTCTCGACGAGATGAATGAGGGGGCCACGCCGAAGACGGTGCACGTGATAGCGGCTCCAACCGAGCATTCCGCGGCGGGCAAGCAAATGGTCGAGTTCGACGCGGTCGTGCGCATCGACACGCCAGGCGAGGCAGACTACTACCGCAACGGCGGCATCCTCCAGTACGTTCTGAGGTCGCTGGTTTAGGCTGCAGTGGTGAGCCTTTTACCGAGTATCCACGGACCCCGAGACCTGGACCGACTCTCGCAAAAGCAGCTCGTCGTGCTTGCCGCCGAGATCAGGGAGTTCCTCGTCAGGGAGGTCTCTAAGACCGGCGGTCATCTGGGTCCGAACCTCGGGGTCGTTGAGCTCACGATGGCGGTCCATCGGGTCTTCGATTCGCCGTATGACGCCATCGTTTTCGACACCGGCCACCAGTCCTACGTGCACAAGATGTTGACCGGCCGGCAAGACTTCAGCCACCTGCGCGAGCGGGGTGGTCTGGCTGGCTATCCGCAGCGTTCCGAGTCGGAACACGATATCGTCGAATCGTCCCACGCCTCGAGTTCCCTCAGCTGGGCCGACGGCATCTCGCGTGCCTTCCAGATGACTGGGCAGAAGGATCGCCATGTGGTGGCGATCGTCGGCGACGGCGCGCTCACCGGTGGTATGACCTGGGAAGCTCTCAACAACATCAGCGATGACAATTCACGCAATCTCGTGATTATCGTCAACGACAACGGGCGCTCTTACGCGCCGACTATCGGAGGCATGGCACGCTTCCTGAACGATGTGCGCACCCGTCGCTCCTATCGCAGTCTCTACGCCTCGAGCCGCCGGTTTTTCGATCTCTTCGGTGCGCCGGGACGGGCGCTGTACCGAGGTATCCGCGGAGGTACCCACGGCTTTCTCAGCCGGTTCTCCGATAACGAGGCTCTGTATTCGAACCTCGACATCAAGTACATCGGACCGATCCACGGTCACGACCTGCACGCGATGGAAGAGGCGCTCACCCAGGCCAAGAATTTTGGCGCTCCGGTGATCGTGCACGCGATCACCCAAAAAGGGAAGGGCTTCGAGCCGGCCGTGCTCGATGCGGCGGACCAGTTTCATGCTGTGGGCCATATCGACCCGGAGACTGGCGAGCCCATCGGTGCCTCTGATAAGCAATCCTGGACCTCGGTGTTTGCCGAGGAGCTCGTGGTCCTCGCTGACAGCAACCCCACCATCGTCGGGATCACCGCCGCCATGCTCCGTCCCACCGGTCTCCAGCCCCTCGCCTCCAAGTATCCGGAGCGGGTCTTCGACGTCGGGATCGCGGAGCAACACGCGGTCACCTCTGCCGCCGGGCTCGCGTTCGGTGGCCTGCATCCGGTGGTTGCGCTTTACGCGACATTTATCAACCGAGCATTCGACCAGGTGCTGATGGATGTAGCGCTTCATCGGGCCGGCGTGACGTTCGTGCTCGACCGGGCCGGGGTCACCGGTCCCGACGGGCCGAGCCATCATGGTATTTGGGATCTCGCGATCCTTCAGGTGGTGCCACACATTCGCCTGAGCGCGCCCCGCGACGCGATTCGGCTCCGGGAGGAGCTGGGCGAGGCCATTGCAGTGACGGACGGGCCGACTGTCGTGCGTTTTTCCAAGGGCAATGTCGGTAGCGAGATACCCGCCGTTCGGCGCCTCGCTGACGGTGTGGACGTGCTGAGCGAAGCGACGCACAAAGACGTTCTGATCGTCACTGTTGGGCCGATGGCAGAGATCGGCCTCGCAGTGGCGGCGCGGCTCGCCGACCAGGGGATCGGCGCAACAGTCATCGATCCCCGGTGGGTCGTGCCGGTGCCGAAGAGCGTCATCGAGTTGGCGGCCGAACACCGTCTCGTGGTGAGTATCGAGGACGGCATCCGCGTCGGTGGTGTCGGAACGCGCATCCGCCAGGAACTTCGTGCCGCCGGAGTGGACACCGCGCTCACCGAGCTCGGGCTGCCTGATGAATTCCTCGAACACGGGTCCCGGGCCGAGATAATGGAAGAGGCTGGCCTCACCCCGCAGCAGATCGCCCGAGATGTGGTGGAGCAGGTGCTCGGAAGCAAAATTCCGGTGGCGCGACCGCTCAGCGATGCCGTTCACGAGGAACGGTCCCTCGGCTCGGACCGTCCCTGACCCCGAGTCCAACCTTAACCAGGTCCGCCGGGGGTTCCGACGGACCTGCGATCGTATGACAGTGTCGCCCTACTCGGCTCCTCGCAGCACCGGGTGGTGGAAGGTGTCGTGGAATACGCGCTCCGAGGCACCGACACGGTCGAGATAGGGTGTCACACCACCCATCTGGAATGGGTAGCCCGCTCCCAGGATGAGACAGAGGTCGATGTCCTCCGCCGCTGCGACCACGTTGCCATCGAGCATGCGATGCACCTCATCGGCCAGGCCGTCTTCGATGCGAGTTCGGAGGGCCTCCGCAGTCATCGGAGTGGTGCCGCCAGCCACGATCGAGCGGGCCTTCTTGTCGATCCCCGTCACCCTGCCCTTGGCGTCCCGTTCGAAGATATGACCGAGTTCGGCAAGCTTGTGCAGGTTCTCGCTCTCGAAGAAACGATCGGGGAAGGCGGCGTGGTGCGTGTCGAGCACGTGCGCCCCGACCTTGAGCCCCACCAGTTCGAGCAGCTCGAAGGGAGTCATCGGAAGACCGAACGGCTTTGTAGACTCCTCCACCACCTCGAACGGCGTTCCGGTGTCGACGGCATTCATCGCTTCGCCCAGCACCTTCGCCAGAATACGGTTCACCACGAAACCAGGGGTGTCCGTTGTGATCACCGCGTTTTTGAAGAGCTTTGACGCTGTCACCATCGCCGTAGAGAGTGTCGCGTCATCCGTTTTCGGAGTCTTCACCACCTCGACAAGCGGCATGACGGCCACCGGATTGAAGAAGTGGAAACCCACCAGGCGCTCCGGATGCTTCAGCTTGGCACCGATCTGCTCCACCGACAGTGACGAGGTGTTCGTCGCGAGCACGGCGGTCTCGGAGAGGTACTGCTCCACATCGGCGAAGACGTCTTGCTTGACCCCGAGCTCCTCGAATACAGCCTCGATCACCCAGTCACAGGCGGCGAAGTCAGCCTTGTCAGTGGTGCCCGTGACGAGAGCCTTGAGGCGGTTAGCCTCATCCGCGGAGATTCGTGTCTTGGCGAGAAGGGCATCGATCTCGTCGTGGATGTAGGTCACGCCCTTATCGACGCGCGCCTGGTCGAGGTCCGTGATGACTACGGGTACCTTGAGCCGGCGCACGAAGAGCAGGGCGAACTGGCTGGCCATAAGACCCGCTCCGATCACCCCGACCTTGGTCACCGGCTTTGCGAGGTCCTTATCCGGTGCACCTGCCGGTCGCTTGGTGCGCTTCTGCACCAGGTTGAATGCGTAGATGCTCGCCTTGAACTGGTCACCGGAGATGAGGTCGGCGAGAGCCTCATCCTCAGCGGCGAAACCGGTCACGCGATCGGTGTTCTTCGCGGCTTTCAGTAGCTCGAGGGCCCGATAAGGAGACTTCGCGACCCGTCCGATGCGGTTTTCGAGCATCTTGGTCGCGACACCGATGGCGATGTCCCATTTGACGGCACGCTCGATCTTGCCGGGAGTGTTCGCACGCTTCACCGTCGTCGTGCCGGCAATGATCCCGTCGGCCCAGGCTATTGAATGCTCGAGGAACGACACCGAATCGAAGATCGCGTCTGCGATTCCGAGGTCGAATGCCTCCTGCCCCTTCAGCATCCGATTGTTCTTCAGTGGGTTCTCGATGACCACTTTGAGGGCATTCTCGATGCCAATGAGGTTCGGAAGCAGCCAGGCGCCACCCCAGCCCGGGATGATGCCGAGGAAGACCTCGGGTAGTGCAACGCCAGGCGTGCCCCGGTCGATGGTGCGGTAGTCGGCGTTCAGGCCGATCTCCAGTCCTCCTCCGAGTGCGAGCCCGTTGATGAAGACGAACGAGGGCACAGTGAGATCGCTGAGCTTACCGAGCGCGTAGTGGCCGAGTTCGGCCATCTGCTTGCCGACGGCACGGCTCGAAATTGACCCCACTTTGGAGAGATCGGCACCGGCGGCGAGGAAGAATGGCTTACCCGTGACGGCGACACCGGCAATTTCTCCGCCTGCGGCGCGTTCCCTCAAAATGTCGAGGGTCGCGGCGAATTCGACCAGCGTGACCGGACCCAGCGTGGTGGGACGGGTGTGATCGCGACCGTTGTCGAGGGTCACCAGGGCGAGTGTTCGGCCACCCGAGATCGGGAGATCGCGGACGTAGGAATGTGTGACGACTTCATCGTCGGATGCTGCGATGAGTTCCGCGAACCGGCTCTGCAGTGTGACGTCGGTCATTTCTTCTTCTTTCCGTCGAAGTGGGGGTTCTCCCAGATAACAGAGCCGCCCTGGCCGAGTCCGACGCACATCGCGGTGAGGCCGTAGCGCACCTCCGGGTGTTCCTTGAACTGGGCAGCGAGCTGAATCATGAGGCGCACGCCAGAGGAGGCGAGCGGATGCCCCATCGCGATGGCCCCGCCCCACTGGTTGACACGAGGATCGTCATCGTCGATGCCGAAGTGGTCGAGAAGTGACAGCACCTGCACCGCAAATGCTTCGTTGAGCTCGAAGAGCCCGATGTCAGTGATCGCCAGTCCGGCCTTCTTCAGCGCCTTCTCGGTCGACGGTACCGGACCGATCCCCATGATCTCAGGCTCAACGCCGGCGAATGCGAAGCTCACCAGCTTCATCTTGGCGGTCAGACCCAGCTCTCTAGCGCTGGCCTCGCTCGAGAGGAGGCTGATGGTTGCGCCGTCATTGAGGCCGGATGCGTTGCCGGCAGTGACTCGGCCGTGCGGACGGAACGGGGTTTTGAGGGCGGCGAGTCCTTCGAGGGTGGTCTCGGGGCGCAGAGCTTCGTCACGGGTGGCGAGACCCCAGCCGGACTCGGAGCGGATTGCCACTGGGATGAGGTCGGGCTGGATCTTGCCGTTGTCGTACGCCGCGGCGGTCTTCTGCTGGCTCGCGAGGGCGAAGCGATCGGCCCGTTCCTTGGTGAGCGCGGGGAAACGATCGTGGATGCGCTCGGCCGTCGAGCCCATGTTGAGCGCCTCACCGCTCACAAGTTTCTCCGCCAGGAACCGCGGATTCGGGTCCGCGCCGAAGCCCATCGGATGACGTCCCATATGCTCGACACCGCCCGCGAGGGCGAGGTCGTAGGCTCCGAAAGCGATGCCGCCGGCCAAGGTCGTGACCGAGGTCATCGCTCCCGCGCACATGCGGTCGATCGCGAAGCCGGGCACCGACTTCGGCAGACCGGCCAGGAGAGCCGCGGTGCGACCAAGGGTGAGGCCCTGATCGCCCTGCTGGGTTGTCGCAGCGATCGCTACCTCGTCGATCCGGTCCTTTGGTACATCCGGGTTGCGCTCGAGCAGGCCGACGATGGCTTTGACGACCAGGTCGTCTGCTCGGGTATTCCAGTACATTCCCTTTTCACCCGCGCGTCCGAAGGGGGTACGAACCCCGTCGACGAACACGACTTCATGTCTCTCGGCCACAATGCCTCTTTTCGCTCATAGGTAACGATAACGAGCCTAAACCGACGAAAATCGCCTCAAGAATCGTTTGACTGTTCCTACGAAACGGGTTCGACGCCCGGTTCTATCGTTTGGTTGGCATCCACAAAGGCATCGAGGATCATCTGTGCAATAGCGTCAACCTGCCACGGGCGTGCACCCAGCCCGACCAGCCCGTCCCGCATGGTTTCGAGGTCGAGCGGCTGCGGGGGAGTCCAGGCCAGGCGACGAAGTAGTTCAGGAGTCAGTACATTCTCAACCGGGATGTTCACCTCGGTCGAGACGAGGGCAATCGCCGCGCGGGCGGCCTTGAGGCGCTTGTCTGCCTCGGGATTGCGATCGCTCCAGACCCGCGCGGGTGGCATTGATTCAGTTGGCACCCGCAGCGCCGGTAGATCTTCCGTGGTGCGTCCGGCTTCGACTGCAGCCCACCAGCGGGGAAGTTCGGAACGGCTCGCACGCCCATTGAACTCCCGGAGGGATGCAAGGAGGTGCCGGGATTCCGGCACCGCCTTGGCGGCGGCAATGAGGGAGGCGTCCGGAACAAGGCGGCCGGGGGCGGTGTCGATCTCGCGGGCGTAGGCATCGCGTGCCTCCCACAGTTCGCGGGCGACGGCGAGATTGCGGGCGCCACGAACAGTGTGAAGGCCGGAGAGTCGGCGCCATGCTTCAGCGGTAACGACCTTCGCTTCGCGACCCAGAACTGCGGAGAATTCCTGATTCGCGATCTCCGTCTTGCCTGACTCGCCGAGGAGTGCCGCCATTGCATCCCTCAGGTCGGGAAGCAGCTCCACATCGAGTGCGGCATAGACCAGCCAGGACTGCGGGAGGGGGCGCGTCGACCAGTCTGCCGCGGAGTGCTCTTTCGCAAGGTGGATGCCGAGTAGGTCTTCGACCACCGTGCCGAGGCCGACACGGGGGAGTCCGGCTAACCGTGCCCCGAGCTCGGTATCGAAGATCCGGGTGGGATCGAGGCCGACCTCCCGGAGGCAGGCAAGGTCCTGACTGGCCGCGTGGAGCACCCATTCCTCGTCGCGGATCGCCTCATCCAGTTCGGCAAAATCACCGATCGCCGGGGGGTCGAACAAAAATACGCCGGCCCCTCGACGGAAGATCTGGATGAGGTAGGCCCGCTGCGAATATCGAAAGCCCGAGGCCCGCTCGGCATCGATGGCGATCGGGCCATGACCGGCGGCGATGGCCGCAACGGCTTCGAGGTATTCCTCGCGGGTCTCGATGACGTGCACTTCGACGTGGGGTGCCTGTTCAAGCTCTGCTGCCGCGTGCACGACGACGCGGGGCTCCGGCTCTACTGGCGTTTCGACTGTGGGCTCGCTCGCACGTCCGTCGACGGGGCTATGGAACTTGGTGCCGTCGAGGAACACCGGTTCTCTTCCGGTGTCGCTCACGTCCGATCTCTGCGGGCCGCTAGCACACTCACTCCTTCGACAGCCGGCGGCAGTCCCGCCAGCATGCACAGCAATTCCCCCCAGCCTTCCACATGTGAGGCGATATCGTGAGCATCGAAGGGCGTCCAGGACGCGCGGAGCTCGATCTGCGCACCATCGCCTTGGGATGCGAGTTCGCCGAACCCGGTGGAGATGATGCGAGTGGCGGTGCCGGATTCCGCCGTGTAGCGGGCACCACGGGCATCGAGGGCATCGACGAGCCAAGACCACGAGACATCCGCGAGGAATGGATCCAGGCCGATCTCGGTCTCCAACGGAGCCTGGGCGTAACAGATGACACGGAATTCGCCGCCCCATGCCGGAGGCGATGACGGGTCGTACAGCAGGATGAATCGGCCGGTCCCGAGATCGGAGTCTGAGTTATGCCTTGCGGGGGTGACATCGGCGGCGAGTGCAACGCTGTACGGAGCGAGATCCCCGCCGGGCGACGGAATCTCGGTGAGCACGAGTTCTGCGCGCAACGAAGCACGTCGGATGGCGTCGAGCGCGGCGGTGAACGCGGCCGGCTCCGTTTGTCCTGCGGCGTTTTCGGGCACGAGTGAAGACTAAAGTTCCCCTGTGGCAGATTCCCGAAGGCACGCCGTCAAAGCCTTTCCCATGCTTCCCATCGTGATTGCAACCGTCGGTGCCATCGCGGCTGTCGCGGCTGTGACTATCGCCGCGGTGACGCTGACCGTAGCTCGAACCGTAGTGACCCCACCGAAGCGCCGGCCGGAGGACATCCTCATCCGCTCGGTGGATGCTGCGGGAGACCTGGTCGGGCTGTCTTCGACCGTGGATTCCCGCCTTCCCGGTGAATACAGCCTCTTCTTCGACGACGGCGCCGGTCATGCTCGAGTGGGCGATATCGTTTCGGAGGATCCGGGAACGGTGATCCGTCGTCTGCTCGGTGTGGACCGGGGGGAACTGGGCCGTGCCCGTCGTGGCCGGTTCAGCGGCTGGTTCTATACCGGTCCGGCCGACCTGGGCTTCCCCTTCGACAACGTCGAAATCGACACGGAGCTCGGTCCCGCTCCCGCCTGGCTCGTGCCGGCGGGCCTACCGACCAGCCGCTGGGTGATCGGCGTTCACGGTCGCGCAGTACGCCGCGAAGAGACTCTTCGTGCCGTGCCGGTCTTCCGTTCCGCCGGGTACACATCCCTGTTGATCTCCTATCGCAACGATGAGGATGCCCCGGCGAGTCTCGACGGGCGTTATGGACTCGGCGACATCGAGTGGCACGACGTAGAGGCGGCCATTCGCTATGCGGTGAGCCACGGTGCGACGGACGTGGTGCTCATGGGGTGGTCGATGGGTGGTGCGACGGTGCTCCAGACCGTCACCCGATCCGCGCTTGCGGGGGTGGTGCAGGGTATCGTGCTGGATTCCCCGGTGATCGACTGGGTCACCGCGCTGCGCTTCCAGGGGGAGCTCCTCGGGCTGCCGAACCCGATCCGCTCTGGCGTGATCGCGCTTCTCGGTATGAAGTGGGCCGGGCGGCTTACCGGGCAGCATGTGCCGATCGACCTGCCGCGGCTTGATTTCGTGCAACGCTCGGCCGAGCTGCATTTGCCGATCCTCCTCATGCACAGCGACGACGACCGGTTCATCCCGTCGACGGCCTCACTCGCCCTCGCTGCGGCGCGACCGGACATCGTCACCTACGAGAGGTTCACCATTGCGGGGCACACCAGACTGTGGAATTTCGACCGGGAACGCTGGAATGACGCGATCGCACGCTGGCTGTCGACGGCCCTCTAGCGACGACGGCGCCGTTCAGTCGAGCACCCGCCAGCGAGCGTAAAGGGTGCTGGTGTCGTCGGCGAGCAACTGCACGAGCTCGAGTCGACGAGCCGAGATCGGAGCCACTCCGAACATGGGCAGGTGCACTCCGCCGACCGTCGGACTGGTGGAGAGACACAGCTCGTCGACCAGCCCGGAATCGAGCATCTGCGCAGCGAGAGAGGGCCCACCCTCGCAGACGATACGGTGAAGCCCACGGCCGCGCAGGGCGGAGACGATGTCGGTGGCGGACATGCGTCCCGCAATGTCCGGAACGATCACGATCTCCGCACTGGGAAGTCCGGCGCGAGCGATCTCGGCGGCCGCGGCGGGACAGAGCACAAGCGGAGTGAAGCGATCGGGGTGGACACTGAATCGGTGTCCTCCGAGATCCCCTGTGCTCGTGACGATTGCGAGAGGAGCAGTCCGCGGGAGCTGGTAGCCCTCGGCGCGCACGCTCGTCGCACCAACGAGCACCACATCGCTGTCACGCCGGATGACGCCGAGGATCTTGCGATCCGCGCGGTTGGTGAGCGTCTCGGAGGTGTCATCGGCGCCGGCAGCGCTTCCGCTGACGCTCGCGACAAGATTGATGCGAAGTGTCTCGGAGCCGGGTAGCACGTACAATTCGGCGAGCCGGCTGCGAGCATCCGCCGCTTCGAGTTCTATCGGCTGGCCGGCCTCCGGGTAGACCTGCCGCACGATCACGCGGCGATTCTCTCCCGCAGCTGGCGCTTGGCGCGCGCCAGCATCGCGGTCATACCACGGATGCGCAGCAAGCTGACCGCTTCGGTCAGGCCGATGGTGTTGGGAAAGTCTTCTGGCACGTCGAGAACCTCGTCGACGGTGAGCCCCGAGAGCCCCTGGACGAGGATCGAGGCGAAACCGCGGGTTGTCGGCGCTTCTTTCGGAGCGGTGGCATGCAGGTGCACCCGATGGTTGTCGTCCACCTCCACGAAAATGGAAACCGGCGACTGGCATTCGACGACCCGCTCGAGAAGCTCGGGATGGTCGGCGAAGGGCGGGGGGAGTTCGGGAAGCTCATTGGCGAATTCGAGCAACATGATGAGTCGGTCGCCGCGGTCGAGCACAAGGAAGTCCTCGCGGATCTGGGCGAGGGAATCGGGTAATTCGTTGCTGGTCATAGGACTCAAGTATCCCATCCGTCGCAGAGCTGCCGGCTGTCAGCGGATGGGGACAGCTCCGGGCTCGGAGCCCGTGGCGATCGGTACCCGTACAGCGGAGCCCCACTCGGTCCAGGATCCGTCGTAGTTGCGGACGCCCTCGAATCCGAGCAGGTGGGTGAGCACAAACCAGGTGTGCGCGGATCGCTCGCCGATACGGCAATACGCGATCACATCATCACCCTCCGCAAGACCCGCGCCGACGCGGTAGATCGCATCGAGCTCGGGAAGCGGTCGGAATGTGCCATCCTCGGCGACAGCGTTTCCCCAGGGAACGTTTTGCGCACTCGGTATGTGGCCGGCCCGAAGCGCTCCCTCGTCCGGATACGCCGGAGCGGTGGTGCGCTGACCGCTGAATTCCTCGGGCGAACGCACATCGATAAGGGGCTTGCCGAAGTGGGAGAGTACATCATCCTTGTAGGCACGGATGGCGGAATCCTCGCGCGCCACGACCGGATACGCCACCGCGGCCGGTGTCGAGGTCTCGATGACATAGTCTCCGCCCTCAGACTCCCACTTCGCCCGACCGCCGTCGAGAAGCCGCACGTCATCGTGGCCGAACAGGGTGAACACCCAGAGGGCGTAGGCCGCCCACCAGTTGTTCTTGTCGCCGTAGATCACGACGGTCGAGTCACGGCCGATCCCTTTCGAACCCACCAGGGCGGCGAATTGCGTTCCATCGATGTAGTCGCGCTCGACGGGGTGGTTGAGGTCGGTGTGCCAGTCGATCTTGACCGCACCGGGGATGTGCCCGGTCTCGTACAGGAGCACGTCTTCATCGGACTCGACGACAACGAGTCCGGGTGTGCCGAGATTGGCACGGAGCCAGTCCGTGCTGACCAGCCGCCCGGGGTGTGCGAACTCCGTGAAATTGTGGGATGGGTCGACCTCGACGGTCATTTGGTACCTCCGGTTGGCGCCTTGGTGGGCGGGGATTGCCGATGGGCGGGGAGCTAGGCTCGACACTGACAAGTAATGAATCTACGCACTGGACCTGACCGACAGGTCATTTCCGTAAGACTTCGACACATCCTCCCGCAACCGTAAGGTCCTTCCCACACGTGACCGCCGAACAGGTGATTTCCCGAGGTAGCCTCGTCGACCGAGATTCGTCGATCACGCCGGCCGAGATGGTGAAGCACCTTGTGCCACCGCGCCAGTTCGAGACGGCAACTCTCGACTCCTACCGGCCGGACCGCGACTATCCCTCGCAGGGTGGTGCGGTCGCGGTCATCCGCAACTTCGCGCATGGATACTCGGCCAAGGGAGGGGGCCTCTTCTCTCGCCGTAAGGTTCCCGTGGATTTGCCGGGGGTGTACCTCGATGGGGGTTTCGGCGTCGGCAAGACCCATCTTCTTGCGGCGCTCTGGCATCTGGCTCCCGGACCCAAGTATTTCGGCACCTTCATCGAATACACGGCCCTGGTCGGAGCGCTCGGGTATGCGGGTGCCGTTGCGCAGTTGAAGGGAGCGACGCTGGTCTGCATCGACGAATTCGAGCTAGATGACCCGGGGGATACTCGGCTTATGTCACGCTTGCTCTCGGAACTGGTGGCCTCGGGTTCCCGCATCGCCGCAACCTCGAACACCCCTCCGAACGCGCTCGGTGAGGGACGGTTCGCGGCCCAGGACTTTTTGCGGGAGATCGATGCGCTGGCGGCTCGGTTCACCACACTGCGTATCGATGGGCTCGACTATCGCCGTCGCGACACGGAGGGACACGCCGTTTCCACCGCTGACGGAGCGTTCGATGCCACACTCGAGCAGCTTTCGGGAGTGGTGACGGTCGACAGCTTCGACGCGGTGGTTCGGCACCTGTCAACAGTGCATCCGTCCCGGTATGTGCGCATGATCGACGGGCTGGACGGAATCGCGTTGACCGGCGTGCATCCGCTTTCGAATCAGACGGATGCCCTGCGCCTCGTCGCCTTCGTCGACCGGCTCTACGACGCGCAGGTTCGCATCATCGCCACCGGCACTTCCATGGACCAGGTGTTCGACGCGGACATGCTCGCGGGAGGCTACCGAAAGAAGTACCTACGGGCAGCGTCTCGCCTTATCGCGCTCACCGCCGGGCAGGTCTGAGCGAAAGAACTCCGACCTCAGTTCAGGCGGCGTCGAGTAATTGGTAGTGTCGTGCCCGGATCGCCGTGAGGATCACCCCGATAACGGCAGCGATTACCGACGCGATGAGAACCGCAAGCGTACCCTCCACAACGATGCCGGGGTTCTTCGCGTAGGCGAGTTCATTCATGAGTAACGAGACGGTGAAACCGATGCCGCCAAGGCCACCGACGGCGGCGATGTCGCCGAAGGGGATGCGATGTCGCTTGGAGGCGAACCGATTTGCGATCAGAGCTCCTCCCGTGATTCCGATGAGCTTACCGATCGGAAGGGCGACGATGATTGCCCAGAACACCGGGCTGAGTTCGCCGATTCCGACCGCCGGAAGTACGACCAGCGCGGCGACGAAGGCGAACACGGGCAGAATTATCCCGTTGCTCCACGGTTCGAGGGCGTGCCGGGTGCGACCGGCGCTCTTACCCGCCATGATCAGCCCGAGCGCCACCCCGGCGACAGTGGCGTGGATGCCGGAGAGGTAGACAAGGACCCACGCCGCGCTGCCGAGCACGATCAAAAGGGCCACTAGCGGTGCCGACCTGGCACGCTTGCTCAGCCACCCGAAGATGAGAATGACGGGCACCGCGGCGATCAGGGGAAGGGGAAGGAGGTTGTCGGTGAAGAAGAACGCGATGATCAGGATGGCGATGAGATCGTCGATCACCGCCAGAGCCAACAGTAGGGCGCGGATGCGCGAGGGCAGTGCTCGACCGACGAGCGCCAGCGCCCCGAGTGCGAAAGCGATATCTGTCGCCGTGGGGATCGGCCATCCAAGGGACAGCTCGCGGTCGGGAACCATCAGAAGGAAGATCGCGGCGGGCACGATCACTCCACCCACCGCGGCGATGGTCGGCACCAGGGCCTTTTTCGCACTGTCGAGCTCCCCGTGCGTGAGTTCGTGCTTCAGCTCAATCGCGGCGAGGAAGAAGAAGATGGCTAAAAGTCCATCGGTGACCCAGTGGCCGACCGATAGATCGAGCCCAAGCCACGGCACCGGAAGATGCTGGTCCCGCAGACCCTGGAGTGCAGGGCCGAAAGCAGAATTGGCGAGGATCACACCGAGTATTGCGGCGCCCAGAAGAAGAAAAGCGGCATAGCGCTCGCTTCGGAGAAATTTCATCGGGCCCCTGATCGCATTTCCTTCAGTCTACGAGAGAGCCCTGCGAGCACGGTTCAGACTCTTGGCTCCCGTCAGGGATGCTTTGGAAACACGATGTTTACACATGCGCTCGGCGTGTAACAACGAAGAAACACGGGGACACTCTCGTGGAAACGTCGACGAACCAAGCTATCCCCATCCCCGATGTGGATCTGCGAATCGCCGCCTACTCCCAGGCACCGTGAGAAAAGCGACGCGGGAGTCATTCCGCGCAAGAGAGAGGTAACCCCTGCCCATGGTTCCATTGACACTCCTGACAAATGCCACGACTGACGGCATAACCAACAACTTGAATTCGCTGTGGCTGATGGTGGCCGCGGCGCTCGTTCTCGTGATGACCCCCGGAGTCGCATTCTTCTACGGTGGCATGGTCAAAGCCAAGAGCGTGGTCAGCATGATGATGATGAGCTTCGGAGCAATGGGACTTGTCGGCGTCCTATGGGTGATTTACGGCTACTCGATGTCCTTCGGAAGCGGGTCTGACTGGCTTATCAAGGGCGTCCTGCTCAATCCGTTCCATGACCTGTTCCTCACGAACGAGATCAACAGCAAGGGGGGCACGGCGCTTCAGGGGATGTCGCTCGACATTCATGGACTCGCATTCGCCGGCTTCCAGGCCACCTTTGCCATCATCACCGTCGCCCTCATATCGGGCGCGATCGCAGACCGTGCGCGGTTCGGGCCCTGGATGGTTTTTGCCGGCGTGTGGGCCACCCTCGTCTACTTCCCGGTCGCGAGTTGGGTGTTCAACTTCACGGTCGACGGCAAAGGCGTCCTTACGGATGGTGGCTGGTCTGTCTTCGGCCTCGGCGTGAACGATTTCGCCGGTGGCACCGCGGTCCACATCAACGCCGGTGCCGCGGGCCTCGCTCTCGCTCTCGTACTCGGCAAACGTGTCGGCTTCAAGAAGGGACTCTCCAAGCCGCATAACGTGCCGCTCACTCTCCTGGGTGCTGCACTCCTATGGTTCGGCTGGTTCGGCTTCAACGCCGGATCAGAGGGCGCTGCGGACGGCATCTCCGCGCTCGCTTGGATCAATACCTTGGTGGCGCCCGCAGCGGGTATCCTCGGCTGGCTGATCGTTGAGAAATTCAAGGACGGTAAGCCGACGTCGATCGGTGCGGCTTCGGGCGCGGTTGCCGGCCTCGTCGCGATCACTCCGGCCTGTAACATCCTCACCCCGGGGTGGGCGATCGTGCTGGGAATCCTCGTGGGTATTGTGTGTGCTTTTGCCATCGACCTGAAGTTCAAGCTCGGCTTCGACGACTCTCTCGATGTCGTGGGTATCCACCTCGTCGGCGGGCTCGTCGGAACGCTCTACATCGGTATCTTCGGCAGCGGTATCGGGCTCATTGATAGTCACAGCTTCAAGCAACTTGGTGCCCAGGCGCTCGGCGCGATCGGTGTCATGGTCTACTCCTTCGTCATGGCCTACATCATCGGGTCGGTCATCCAGAGGACAATGGGCTTCCGCATCACGACCGAAGACGAGGTCGCTGGAGTCGACACGGTCGTCCATGGCGAAGAAGGCTACGCGCTCGAGACCGTATAGCCCGGCTGTACCAGTCAGGGCGCCGTCCTTCGGGACGGCGCCCTGTTTCCGTGTCCCCCTAGTCTTGGCTGGGACGGTGCCGCAGAGGCGCCCCACCCAGAAGGGCATCGGATGGAGGGAGTGAGCCTGGGCTTCAGCGCACTCGCCATCGTGTCGATTCTGGCGGTCACCGTGCTGCTCGGCCTTTTCGTGAGGCGGGCCGACCCTGAGGATTGGGCGCAAATGGTCCTGGTGGCGGGCACGGGAGGGGCGATAGTCGCCATCGCCTGTTCCCTCCAGCTGCTCCGACAGCCCCTGGTGCTGGTCGGTCCTCTCGTCGCGCTGGGCGCACTGTTCGCAACGATCGCGACATCGATGATGGAATCTCCCTCCACACCGAAGCGGATCGTGGTCGCCGCCGCCGCGACGGCGCTCCTCTTCCTGCCGGTGTCCTCGACCGTGTTCGGTACGCCATTCGACCCCTTCGGGACCAAGCTGGGAGTCATCGACCTCGGGGGAGCACTGCCCACCCTGGTCGCGGGCGGCAGCGTGGCCATCGGCATCGCATTGGTTCAGCAGCCGCGGGTGTCGGAACGACGACACAGCAGGACAAAACGGATGACACTCGTGCCCGCAATTCTCACTTGGATCGCCGGAATCGGTTGGATGGCCGGTCTCGAACTCGCTGCAGACGACATGGTGCCGATCATCGTGACGAGCGCGCTGGTGATTCCACCGATCGGTGCGGCCGTGTCCTCCGTGGTGGAACGCCTCCGGTCCCGGAGAACGACCGCGGCCGGCCTGATCACCGGCCTTCTGGCCGGAATAGCCGCCGCTGTGCCGGCCTGCGCTTTCGTGACACCGCCCCTCGCGGCGGTCATCGGTGTTGCCGTGGGTGCCATAAGCGCCCTTCTTCCCGACCGGCTTCATGCCTGGCCGGCCGCTACGCTGGTCGTCGGTGGCGCCATCAGCGTCGTGCTGCTCGGGGCGTTCGGCACGAATATCGGCTTCATCTACACTGGCCAGCCGGAGTTGGTGTTCGGCCAGGTCTTCATCACGATCATTGCCGTCACTGGTGGGCTGCTCGTCGGTGCAGGGCTCGGATGGCTGACCAACCGCTGGCCCACCGGCCGACGAACTGTTCCGCAGCCATAGCCTCCACGAGCGAATGCGCCGTGAGCGGTGCCCTGCGTTCAGCGGGCCATCGACCGCGCGATCACGGCGCGTGCTGCCGTTCCCTCGGGAATTGGCAGGATCGGGAATACGTGGATCATCCCCGGCACCTCGTGGTAATCGATCGCGAGTCCGGCGACCCGGGCGAGCGACAGGAACTTCGTCGCATCCGCATTCAGGATGTCCCGGGTGCCGCTGAACATCGTTATCGGCCCGAGCCCAGCGAGGTCGCCGTAGATGGGACTGACCAGGGGATCAGTCTCAGGCAGGGAACCGCAATACACCCCGCCGGCGAAATGCGAGCCCGGAACAGCGAGCCACGGATCAAGCGGAGCGATCACGGCAAGCTGTGGATCTGTTCCTGTGATGTCGAGCCAGGGTGAGATGAGCACGGTGCTGTGCGGTGCCGGAATGCCGCGATCCCGCAGCTGCATCGCCACGGCGAGGGCCATACCGCCTCCGGCCGAGTCGCCGAGAATGCTCGTGTTCTCGCTACCTACCTCCGCGATGAGCCCGGCCGCGAGATCGGTAGCCTTCGGGACGATCGTGTCGGCGGTCTCGACCGGAGCGAGCGGATAGATCGGTACCAGGAACCGCGTGTTCGTCTCGACGGCGAGCCTCGCCACGAAGAGCCAGTGCTGCAACGCGATCTCGAATACGTAGCATCCGCCGTGCAGGTACAGGGCCCGTCGAGTCGGGGTCTGCCCCTTCGGGCTGATCTCGTAGACCGTCCAGCCCGCGATCGTGAGCACCTGGATGTCGACTGTCTTCGATAGACGTGCGGGAGGAGTCGATCTGGGCGGGCGACCGGCCGTCTGGAGCGCGAGTTTGTGCCGCATGGCTTCGGCCGAGGAGAAGACTCGCTTCGACCCGCGCAGGGTCATAATGGCGGGCATCAGGCGACTGGCGAGACTGGACATGGGGCAAGCATAGGCTGGCAGTGTGGAGCCGATCTCGCAAACCGCACCGATTCTTCCGGGCCGCCCAGTGCTGCAACAGTTCTGGGCCGATCTCACCTTCCTGCACTGGCGGGTGGACGCCTCGGTGGTCGCTCCGCTCCTGCCTCCCGGGATCGTGCCTGATGTGTTCGGTGGAAGCTCCTGGGTCGGTCTCATTCCCTTCCGGATGATCGGTTCGGCGTTTTTTGGAGGACCTGCTGTGCCCTACTTCGGTACCTTCACCGAGGTGAACGTGCGGCTCTACGGAGTGGACGAGTTCGGGCGACGGGGCGTCGTGTTCGCGTCGCTGGAAGCATCCCGGCTCGCCGCGGTCCTCGCCGCTCGCGCGGCATTCGGGCTGCCGTATTTCTGGGCCTCGGCAGATTTCGGACGCGACGGCGAGGACTACCGATACGAGAGCCGACGCATCGGCGGCGGAGCACCGACCACGAGAATCGTGAGTCGAGTGACCGCAGTACCGGTGGTCGACGATCCGCTTGCCGACTTTCTGACGGCTCGGTGGAGGCTATTCGTCGGGCGCGGAGGTAAAACAGCGGTCCAGGCGAACCGGCATGGCGCCTGGCCCCTGATGTCTGCCGAACTGCTCGAACTCGACGATGGCCTGCTCGCCGCAGCCGGCTTGCCAGGGATTGCGAATGGAGCGCCGGACTCCGTGCTGTTCTCGCCGGGAGTGTTGACCCAATTCAGCGGAGCACGGCCGATAGCTGAGCCCGAGATTCGGAGCTTCGGACTGCCAGGTTTTGTAGATCGGCCAGGAAGGGTTGTGGGCGATACCGGACTCGAACCGATGACCTCTTCGGTGTGAACGAAGCGCGCTACCAACTGCGCCAATCGCCCTGACTCGCCAATCCTGCCATATTCGGCGACCATTCATGACGCCACGCCGCTCCGTCACCTGGTTTGGCGAGACTCCGGGCATCAGCTAGAGTCGGGGACACACGTGGAAACGCGTAGCAGTGCGGATGTGGCGCAGTGGTAGCGCATCACCTTGCCAAGGTGAGGGTCGCGAGTTCGAATCTCGTCATCCGCTCGAGTGGAGTAGTTTTCACTGTATGTGACTGGAAAGTGTCGCGCACGGTGGCGTGGCCGAGAGGCGAGGCAGCGGCCTGCAAAGCCGTCCACACGGGTTCAAATCCCGTCGCCACCTCGAATAACGAATGACAATGTGACATAGGTTTGAGCGATTGGCGCAGCGGTAGCGCGCTTCCCTGACACGGAAGAGGTCGCTGGTTCGATCCCAGTATCGCTCACAAGAAAAGCCCCGGGAAACCGGGGTTTTTTTCTTGCTGTCACGGTTCGAGGGGTTCAATCCAGAAGGTTTAATTGATCCGTTCGGCTCGGCACCCCAGTACTTTTCACGAGCTACTTCTCCCTCAGGATCCCTCGTGAGCAACTCCTCCGTAACAGGGAGCGTCAATTCGCGATTCATGGGGAAAGTGGGGCGCTCCCAGTTGCTGCCCGTGCGCCTTCGGCCGTGCGTGTGTTCCCCTGCGTCAGGTTTGTGCCGACTCGCAGGGGAACAAACCTGACGGGGAGGACCAGACTCTACGTTGATTGGGTTGTCACGCTCGAATTCGGGGAATCACGTGTGAAACGCCGGTTCGGCCTGACCGGGCGTTCTGTCCCGCCTACTGGGGAATGCTCTTCGGGGACACGGTCATGCAAAATGAGTTACATGACCTCGGAGCGCAATGACACTTCTGAAGAGTGTGCCGCTTTTAACGATCTGCTCGTCGAATCGGGCCTCGTCTCGAGTGCGCAATTGGCTCGGGCCTCGATCGGACGAGAGCTCACGGGCGCGCCGATCGACAGCGTGCTCATATTGCATCGAGTCGTCGACCCGGACGTGCTGAGATCGGTACTCGCCCATGCGTGGAATCGTCCGGCCATCAATCTCGCCCGGACCCATGTCGATCATGATCTCGTGGACCAGTGGCCCGACGAGGTCTATCTCTCCCAGCACTGGTTTCCGGTGCGGGACCAGGCCAACGGAACGGTGCTGGTCGCTACCTCCCGGATACCGGATGCCTCGAGGGCTGAGCGAATCGAGGCCGTAATCGGGGCTCCAGTCGAATTCGTCGTCGTCGTATCGGTCGATATTGCGGCCGCGGTTGCGCGAGCCACCAAGCGACGTACCCGGGGACGACGGCTCTTCATAGACTGTCCCAGTAGCAGCTGACCCGATCGTTATCTGTCCGCCCCAAGCGCAGTGCGGCCACGCGACAGCGGCGCTCGGCCCCGACGCTAAAGTTGTGGTACTGCCTGTTTGCAGGCGTCATCGCAATCCAAGGAGCACATTCGTCGTGTCAGAATCGCCCGCCGGCAACGAGCCCATTCTTGAGTCGATCATGGCGGCCGCGGCGAGCACCGGTTTTGAACTCTTTACTGACCGCCGGGTTGTCGCGATGCGGGTGGGGGGCGAACTGCGCGATCTCGCCGCATCCGTCGACGAAGGGGACACCGTCGAACCCGTGTTGATCTCTTCGCCCGACGGGCTCAGCATCCTGCGCCACTCGGCTGCCCATGTCGCCGCGCAGGCGCTGCAGTCCATCAATCCGAAGGCCAGGCTCGGGATCGGTCCGCCGATCACCGATGGCTTCTACTACGACTTCGATGTCGAAGTTCCATTGACCCCGGATGATCTCAAGTCCATCGACAAAGCGATGGAGCGCATCATCAAGGCCGGCCAGCGTTTCGTGCGGCGTGTCGTCAGCGAGGAGCAAGCCCGCGAGGAACTCGCAGACGAGCCATACAAGCTCGAACTCATCGACCTCAAGGGCCACCCCACCGAGGGCGCCGGGGGCACCGACGACAACGAATCGGTCGAGGTCGGGGGAGCGGAACTCACCATTTACGACAATGTCGACCCGCGCACCGGCGAGACGGTCTGGAAAGACCTCTGCCGCGGTCCCCACCTGCCGAGTACGCGGATGATCGGCAACGGCTACGCGCTCACCCGGAGTGCGGCGGCCTACTGGCGCGGCTCCGAGAAGAACAAGCAGCTCCAGCGGGTCTATGGCACGGCATGGGCCACCAAAGACGACCTTCGCGCCTACATCACACGGCAGGAGGAGGCAGCCAAGCGCGACCATCGCAAGCTGGGCGCCGAACTCGACCTCTTCTCCTTCCCCGAGGAGATCGGATCCGGCCTCGCCGTGTTCCACCCGAAGGGCGGCATCATCCGCGCGGAAATCGAGAACTACATGCGCGAGCGGCTCGTCGCCAACGGCTACGAGCAGGTCTACTCTCCCCACATCACCAAGGGCACTCTGTTCGAAACGAGCGGACACCTGCAGTGGTACAAAGACGGGATGTTCCCGGCGATGCACCTCGACGAGGAGGTGGATGACGAGGGTCACGTCACCCGCCGGGGCCAAGACTATTACCTCAAACCCATGAATTGCCCCTTCCACAACCTGATCTTCCGCGCCCGTGGTCGGAGCTATCGTGAACTGCCGCTGCGCCTCGCGGAGTTCGGTACGGTCTACCGCTACGAGAAGAGCGGAACCCTCTCGGGGCTCACCCGTGTGCGTGGACTCACCCAGGATGATGCACACATCTACGTCACGCCGGAGCAGGTGAAAGGTGAGATCTCGAGCCAGCTCGACTTCGTCTTCGAGACACTGCGCGGTTACGGACTGGATGACTTCTACCTCGAACTCTCCACTCGCGACCCGGAGAAGTCTGTCGGAACCGATCGGGCATGGGATGACGCGACGGCGACCCTCCGCCAGGTCGCCACCGAATCCGGGCTCGAGTTTGTGATCGACAATGGTGGCGCAGCCTTCTACGGTCCGAAGATCTCGGTTCAAGCGCGCGATGCCATCGGACGCACTTGGCAGCTGTCCACCGTGCAGCTCGACTTCAACCAGCCCGAGCGATTCGGCCTCGAGTACACGGCCGCGGATGGCACCCGCCAGCAGCCGATGATGATCCACCGCGCCCTTCTCGGATCGGTAGAACGGTTTTTCGCTATTTTGCTGGAACACTACGCGGGGGCTTTCCCGGTCTGGCTGTCGCCGGTGCAGGTAGTCGGTATCCCGGTGGCGGAGCAGTACGTGGAGTACCTTGGCGACGTCATCCGCCAGTTGCGGGAGATCGGAGTGCGTGCGGAGCTCGATGACTCCAATGACCGTATGCCGAAGAAGATCCGCAATCACACGAAGCTGAAGGTACCGTTCCAGCTCATCGCTGGTGAAGAGGATCGTGCGGCCGGAGCCGTGAGTTTCCGCTATCGCGACGGCAGTCAGGACAACGGTGTGCCGATCGCGGAGGCGATCGAGCGGATCACCACAGCGATCTCGACGCGGGCACAGGTCTGAGGGTGACCGGTATCTATCGCCCGGAGGAATTCGATGGTGTCGAGGTCGAATCCTCCGAGGATTTCGCCGCGGTCCCCGATGCGTTCGAGCGCCTGTGGACTCCGCATCGTCTCGCCTATGTCAAAGCGGGCCGGCAACCCCACGCGGACGAATGCCCGTTTTGCGTCGCACCATCCAAGAGCGACGAGAAGGCCCTGATCGTGGCGCGGGGGAAGACCTGTTACGTGCTGCTCAATCTCTTTCCCTACAACGCCGGTCACTTGCTGGTGTGCCCGTATCGCCACGTCGCGAGCTATGACGATGCGACTGTCGACGAGGTCACCGAGATAGCGGACTTCACCCAAACTGCGATGCGCGTACTCCGTATCACCTCGCGGTGCGACGGCTTCAATATCGGCATGAATCAAGGCGGTGCCGCCGGCGCGGGTATCGCAGAGCACTTGCACCAGCACGTCGTTCCGCGCTGGGCCCAGGATTCGAACTTCTTTCCGATCATCGCCGGAACCAAGGCCATGCCCCGACTTCTCGGCGATGTGCGCACCGAGGTCGCGGCGGCCTGGCCGCACCCCTAACCCACCCCAACGCTCAGTTTTGCCGGTTTAGAATGAAATGCTTCGCAGCATCTGCGGAGTACCAGAGAGGCGAGAAGTGACCGACACCACCATTATTAGCAGCAGCACCGAAAACCTTGGCTCGAGCCGCGTGAAGCGCGGGCTCGCCGAGATGCTCAAGGGAGGCGTCATCATGGATGTCGTCACCGCTGAGCAGGCACGAATCGCCGAGGACGCCGGGGCCGTCGCGGTCATGGCCCTCGAGCGGGTTCCCGCGGATATCCGCGCCCAGGGCGGAGTCGCCCGAATGAGCGACCTCGACCTGATCGACTCGATCATCGCTGAAGTTTCGATCCCTGTGATGGCGAAAACCCGTATCGGCCACTTCGTTGAGGCGCAGATCCTGCAGACCCTCAAAGTGGATTACATCGATGAGTCCGAGGTGTTGTCCCCGGCCGACTATATGAATCACATCGATAAATGGCCCTTCACTGTGCCCTTCGTCTGCGGGGCTACCAACCTCGGAGAGGCACTTCGTCGCATCAATGAAGGCGCGGCGATGATCCGCTCGAAGGGCGAGGCTGGCACCGGCGACGTCTCCGAGGCGACGAAGCACATTCGCACGATCACCGGAGAAATCCGCGCGCTGGCAGCCAAGACCCATGACGAGCTGTATGTTGCGGCCAAGGAGCTGCAGGCTCCCTACGAGCTCGTGTTGGAGATCGCCCGCACCGGGAAGCTTCCGGTGGTGCTCTTCACCGCCGGTGGCGTCGCCACTCCCGCAGATGCTGCGATGATGATGCAGCTTGGCGCCGACGGGGTGTTCGTGGGATCGGGAGTCTTCAAGTCGGGAAACCCCGAAGCTCGGGCCGCTGCCATCGTGAAGGCGACCACATTCTTCGACGATCCCTCGATGGTCGCCGCCGCGTCCCGTGGACTCGGCGAAGCGATGGTCGGCATCAATGTCGCCGACCTTCCCGCGCCACACCGTCTTTCCGAACGTGGCTGGTAGGTCCTTCTGAGCCCGTCGAAGGGTCCTGCGCCAATAGTCGGAGTTCTCGCGCTCCAGGGGGATTTCCGTGAACATATCGCGGTACTTCAATCGCTGGGAGCGGATACTCGCGCGGTTCGCCGCCCGGAAGAGCTCGCCCAAGTTGGCGGCCTTGTCATCCCGGGTGGCGAGTCGAGCGTGATGGACAAGTTGTCTCGAATGTTCGGACTCGCGGATCCGCTGAAGGAGGCGATCGGATCGGGTCTTCCGGTCTACGGCACGTGCGCGGGCCTCATCATGTTGGCCGATCGGGTGCTCGACGCTATCGGAGGGCAGCAGAGCCTCGGGGGCCTGGACATCTCGGTACGACGCAATGCCTTCGGCTCGCAGCTCGACTCCTTCGAGACCGATCTCGCCGTCGCAGTCCTCGGGGAAGATCCCGTGCATGCCGTCTTCATTCGTGCACCGGTAGTCGAGGAGGTGGGCCGAGCGGTTGTACCGCTCGCCACACTGTCTGACGGTCGCGTAGTGGCCGTCGAGCAGGGGAATCTGCTCGGCACTTCGTTCCACCCGGAGATGACGGGTGACACCCGGTTTCATCAATACTTCCTCGATCGGGTGCGCGCCGCGGACTGACCTGGCCTGCTCGCCCGGCCACTCCCGCCTGCTTCACCTGCCCGCCTGCCCCGCCTGCCAGCCTGCCAGCCTGCCCCGGCTGCCAAAACGGGCCAACGCGGACCCGTCGGGCCAGCGTGCCGGCCCCGATTGTCCGCACTCGCCCGGTCCGTGGCGCGAGGGTACGGCGGAGGATTGCGCGCGAGGGTACGAGGGACGACGGTGCGCGGGGGTGGGCGGGTACAGCGACTGCGCTGGCTAGAATGTTGAGCATGTCAGGCCACTCCAAATGGGCAACCACGAAGCACCAGAAGGCGATCAAAGATTCCCGCCGTGCCAAGTCTTTTGCCAAACTCATCAAGAACATCGAAGTCGCCGCCAAGCTGGGGGGTGCAGACCTCGCCGGTAACCCGACGCTCGTCGACGCCATCCAGAAGGCGAAGAAGACCTCGGTGCCGAACTCGAACATCGACTCGGCGGTCAAGCGCGGATCCGGTCAGCTCGGAGAGGCGGTCGATTACCAGACCATCTTGTACGAGGGATACGCGGCCGGTGGCGTCGCGCTTCTGATCGAATGCCTCACCGACAATAAGAACCGCGCCGCCGCGGATGTGCGTACCGTAATGACGCGCAACGGGGGCACCATGGGCGACCCGGGCAGCGTCGCCTACAACTTCAGCCGAAAGGGTGTGGTCTCAGTGACCAAGACGGAGGGGGTCACTGAGGACGGCATCCTCACCGCAGTACTCGACGCCGGCGCGGAAGAAGTAAACGACCGTGGGGCAGGCTTCGAGATCATCACCGAACCGCACGACATGGTCGCGGCGCGCACAGCGCTGCAGAATGCCGGGATCGAATATGACTCGGCGGATGTCGAATTCGTACCCGGTGTCACCATCGAGGTCGACGCGGAGACTGCCCGCAAGATCTACCGTCTGATCGACGCGCTCGACGACAACGATGACGTGCAAAACGTCTACGGCAACTTCGACGTGCCGGCTGACGTGCAGGCCGAGCTCGACGACGAGGAGTAGCCACCCGGTGGCTGCGCCGCAGGGGGCGACCATGCGGGTGCTCGGTATCGACCCGGGGCTTACTCGGTGTGGTGTCGGCATCGTCGACGTGACGGCCACCCGGTCGGCGACTCTTGTCGACGTTGTCGTGATCAGGAGCGGGGCCGAGCTGCCACTCGAACAACGTTTGTTGCTCGTCGGCGACGAGATCGAGCGACTTCTCGACCTCCATCAGCCGCATGCGGTCGCCATCGAACGGGTCTTCGCGCAGCAGAACCTCAGCACCGTCATGGGGGTGGCACAGATCAGCGGCGTCGCGTTGCATCTCGCGGCCAAGCGAGGGCTCACTGTCGGGCTCCATACGCCGTCCGAGGTGAAGTCCGCGATCACGGGGTATGGCTCTGCCGACAAAAAACAGGTCGCGACCATGGTGGCGAAGCTACTTGGACTAGCGCAACTGCCGAAACCCGCCGATGCGTCGGATGCACTCGCCATCGCTATCTGTCATGCCTGGAAGCGCGGTGCGACGATCGCCGCACCCGCCGGAGCCCTCACCACGGCACAGGAGACATGGCTCGCCGCGGAGAGGTCCGCGTCGAAGTCGCAGGGCAAACGTAGGCTGGCAACATGATCTCCTCGGTGCGCGGAACGGTACTCGGGGTGACGGGCATCACCACGGTTATCGAGGTCGGGGGAGTGGGTCTCACGGTGACCGTGACCCCTCAGCATGCCCTCTCGCTGCGGGTCGGATCGGAGGCAACGGTCCGCACCGCCCTCATCGTGCGGGAGGACGATCTCGCTCTTTTCGGTTTCGTCGACGTCGACGAACTCGCGGTGTTCGACCTGCTTCGTGGAGTCACCGGGGTGGGTCCGAAATCTGCCATGGGAGTGCTTGCCGCGCTCAGCCCCGCCCAGGTGGCATCCGCCGTCGCGAATGAGGACGATACGGCCTTCCGCAAGGTCTCCGGCATCGGTCCCAAGACGGCCAAACTCATCGTGCTCTCGCTGGCCGGAAAGATGCAGGTTCCCCCGGCCGCAGCCCGCCCCGCCGTGGGCCTCGCCTCAGTTCGGGAGAGCGTGCTCGTGGCTCTCGTCGGTCTCGGCTGGTCGGAGCGCGTCGCCGCCCAGGCCGTCGAGGATGCCGCGTCCAGCGCGTCCATCGCCGACTCGGCCACTGTCGCACCCCTGCTTCGTCTCGCGCTCACCCAGCTCGGACCACAGCAGGTGGCGCGATGACGGACGACCCCTCCGTCGCGATCGTGCGGCCGACTCCGGAATCGGATGCCGAACTCGCATTCGAGGGAGCGTTACGCCCCAAAACCCTCGCAGAGTTCGTCGGCCAGGCCAAGGTGCGCGCCCAGCTGCAATTGCTGCTGCAGGCCGCAAATCTGCAGAATCGCACACCGGACCACATTCTGCTCGCCGGTCCTCCCGGACTCGGAAAGACGACCCTCGCGATGATCGTGGCCGAGGAGAGTGGGCGACCACTTCGCATGTCGAGCGGGCCAGCAATCCAGCATGCCGGAGACCTCGCGGCGGTGCTCTCGTCGCTGGTGCCGGGGGAGATCCTCTTCATCGACGAGATCCACCGCATGGCTCGCTCCGCGGAGGAGATGCTCTATCTCGCGATGGAGGACTTCCGCATCGACATCATGGTGGGCAAGGGTGCGGGCGCGACATCCATCCCCCTTGATCTCGCGCCGTTCACACTGGTCGGAGCGACCACCCGCTCGGGGATGCTCCCCAACCCGTTGAGGGACCGGTTCGGTTTCACCGCCCATCTCGAGTTCTATTCCGAACCGGAGCTCGAGCAGGTGCTCACCCGCGCGGCCTCTCTGCTGTCCCTGCAGATGGATCGGGAGGCCCTCGCCGAGATCGCCGGTCGCTGCCGGGGAACTCCGAGAATCGCGAACCGGCTGTTACGGCGGGTGCGCGACTATTCGCTTGTTCATGGGATTTCGGGGCTCGAAGCCGTGCATGCGGCGCTCGAACTCTATGACGTAGACGCTCTCGGGCTCGACCGTCTCGACCGTGCGGTGATGGACATCATTCTCACTCGTTTCGACGGGGGACCGGTCGGGCTCAATACCCTCGCCGTTTCGGTGGGGGAGGAGGCGGAGACTATCGAATCTGTGGTCGAGCCTTTCCTCGTCCGCATCGGACTGGTCATCCGCACCCCCCGGGGACGCGTCGCGACAAAGCAGGCCTGGGTACACTTCGGCATCCCTCGCATCGAGTCCGCGCTTTTCGGAGATGATCTATGATTGACGCTGGTCACAGTGCACGGGGATGAACTCTTCGTGTTCTCTATACGCCCTTGAAAGGTTTTTCCTCTATGAGCCCCGAACTTATCCTTATCGCTGTCGCCCTCGCGGTGTTCGTCTTCTTCCAGTTTCGTTCCTCGCGTAAGCGATCCAAGGAGACCGCCGCACGCCAAGCTGCGATCGCACCGGGTATCGAGATCATGACCAATTACGGCCTCTACGGTACGGTCCTCTCGATCGACGAAGACACGAATATGGCGCTGATTGAGACGACTCCGGGGACCGTGATCAAGATCCATCGTCAGACCATTCTCAAGGCAGTTGAAGACGAGACTCCCGCGGTATCGGAGACCGAGGCCGACGATGAGACCGCGTCGATGGCCGAGCTCAACGAGGACACCGCTACTGTCTCGGCCGAACCTGAGTTCGGTGAGCGCATTGAGCCCGACGCCACCGAGCCGGTCGGCAAGGCAGTACCAAATAAGAGCGACGACTAACCACTAACCTGATGTGTGCTCGCGCATGATCTGTGCGCGAGCCTCCTGTGTGCCCGGTGTTCGCCCGGGTCGCGCCCGTAGAAAGTTGAGTCCCCGTGGCAAGAACGATGCCGGTCAAGAAGGCCCTGAGGTCACTGACCTGGCTGTTGATCATCATTGCCGGGCTCGCGGGCCTCAACGGGTATGCCGCCATCTTCGCGGGAGGCTCCTGGCTTCCGAAACTCGCGCTCGACCTCCAGGGCGGAACCCAGATAATCCTGACTCCCCAGGTTGCCAGCGGCGCTGCGAATCCGACGACGGAGCAGCTCAACCAGGCCGTTTCGATCATCCGGCAGCGGATCGACGCGAGCGGGGTGTCCGAGGCGCAGATCAACACACAGGGCACCTCGAACGTCGTCGTGTCGCTTCCGGGCAGCCCGGACCAAGCGACGATCAATCGCATCGAGTCCTCGGCGAAGCTAGAGTTCCGGGCCGTTCTCGTTTCGGGCGCTGCGGCCACGAGCGCGGTCGGTAGCGCGACTCCCACGCCCAGCCCTAGCGCCTCCGAAGCGCCGCTGCAGTCGACACCGAGTACCACGCCGACGAACGGTAGCGACGAGGCATATGTGACGCCGGCGCTGCAGAAGAAATTCACAGACTTCACCTGTGATCAGGTCGAGGCCGCGAAGACGAACGTCGCACCCGCCGCCCAGCCGCTCATCACCTGTGATGTCAAGCAAATTGGGCGACCGCAGTCAAAATACATTCTGGGCCCGGTCGAGGTGGCGGGAAAGACCATCACCGACTCCACCAATAGCGTCGTCACCAACAGTCAGGGCATCAGCACCGGGCAGTGGGCGGTCAACATCGTCTTCAACGGCCAGGGAACCTCGCAATTCAACACCTTCACGCAGCGCCTCGTCGTGCTGTCCCCCCCGCGTAACCAGTTCGCGGCGGTGCTCGACGGCCGTGTCATCACGGCGCCTGTCGTGCAAGGTGCCTCGGGCAAGCCTCAGATCACCGGATCATTTGATCAGACGTCATCTAAAGCCCTCGCCGACCAGCTCAAGTTCGGTGCACTCCCCATCGGCTTCAAGGTGCAGAGCAACGACAGCATCTCGGCCACCCTCGGTGCGAGTCAGTTGCAGAGCGGGCTGCTCGCCGGCCTGATCGGCCTCGTACTCGTCGTGCTCTATTCTCTGCTCCAGTACCGCACTCTGGGGCTCGTAACCGTCGCCTCGCTTGTGGTCGCCGCGACGATCACCTTCCTCATCGTCGACCTGCTGTCGTGGCGCCAGGGCTACCGGCTCTCCCTCGCCGGCGTCGCGGGTCTTATCGTGGCGATCGGTATCACCGCGGACTCCTTCATCGTGTACTTCGAGCGAATACGCGATGAGCTCCGCGACGGCCGTGCGCTGGAATCCGCCGTCGAAGCGGGCTGGAAGCGAGCTATCCGCACGATCATCGCGTCCGACACCGTCAACTTCCTCGCTGCCGCCATCCTCTTCATTCTCGCCGTCGGCAACGTGAAGGGCTTCGCGCTCACTCTCGGGCTGACAACTCTTGTCGACCTCGTGGTCGTCGCCCTGTTCACCCACCCGATCCTGCAGCTGATCGCGCGCCGCACCTACTTCAGCGAGGGACACCGCTTCAGCGGGCTCGATCCGCGTGCACTCGGGGCGGTGTACCGCGGTCGCGCCACCTTCCGGGAGCCGACAGCGGTCGCCATGGTGAGAAACGCGGGGGCGAACAAGGAAGCACAGAAGCGCCAGACGATCGCAGAGCGGAAGGCCGCAGAGCTCGAGGCGACCAGGCCGGGCACCAAGAAGTCCCCGGGTACCGTGCCTTCACAACAAACTTCCGCTACGAAAACCGACGGGAAGGACTCCTGATGGCGAGCTTCGCGCAATTCGGCAACGATCTGTACACGGGTAAGCGCTCGTACAACATCATCGGTAAACGCAAGATCTGGTACGGCATCTCTGCGCTACTCGTGCTGATCGTCATCGTCGTGCCGATCGTGCGGGGTGGATTCCTTTTCGGCATCGAGTTTCTCGGCGGATCCCAGTTTCAGATCGCCAGCTCCGCGGGACTCGATTCCACGAAGGCTCAGACCCTCGCGCAGAACACGGTCCTCGCCGTCGAACCCGGGGCGAACCCCCGCGTGACCCTGGTGGGCACCGACAAGTCGGTGCGCGTGCAGACGGATCAGCTCAAGAGCGCGCAGAGCGTTGCCATCCAGCAGGCCCTGGCCAAGGCCTTCAACATCAAGGATTCCGAGGTGACGACGTCATTCATCGGCGCTACCTGGGGGCAGGACATCACCAGGCAGGCTCTCACCGGCCTGATTGCCTTCGTGATTCTCGCGGCGATCGTGATGGCGCTCTACTTCCGAACCTGGAAGATGTCGGTTGCGGCCATTACCGCCCTGCTTCACGACCTGGTGATTGTGGCCGGTGTCTACGGGGTGTTCCACATCGAGGTCACCCCCGCCGCGGTGATCGGCTTTCTCACCATTCTCGGCTACTCGCTCTACGACACCGTCGTTGTCTTCGACAAGATCCGTGAAAATACCGGTGAGGATGGCGCGGAGTCGCGACGCACCTTCGCAGAGTCCGTGAACCTCGCGGTGAATCAGACTCTTGTACGCTCGATCAACACCTCGGTGGTCGCAATCCTGCCGGTCGGCTCCATCCTGTTCATCGGCGCTTTCGTGCTCGGTGCCGGCACGTTGAAGGACATCTCCCTCGCGCTGTTCATCGGAATCATCGTCGGCACCTACTCCACGATCTTCATCGCTGCGCCGCTCTATGCGCAGTTGCGGAGCGGTGAGGATGCCATCAAGAAGCGGGACAAGCGCACGCGAGCGGTGCGCGAGGCCAGCCTCGTCGTTCCGGCGAAGTAGTCGATCAGATCACAAGGACTCAACCATGACCATCTCTTCTGTCCCCGCTAGTGAAGCGATCGCTCTCGCGGAGGGCGGCACCTGGTTGCTCGACGTGCGCGAACAGGCGGAGTGGGATCGCGGACACGCTCCCTCCGCCCACCTCGTGCCGCTCTCCGAGCTCAATGGGCGAATCGCGGAGATCCCCACGGACCAGCCCGTGCTCGTCGTGTGCCTCGCGGGGGCCCGCTCACTGCGAGCCGCGACCGCGCTTGCGGAGGCAGGCGTGAATGCGGTGAACGTCGACGGGGGAATGCAGGCCTGGTCGTCGGCCGATGGCCCCGTGGTCTCCGACGGTGTGGATGCTGCACGCGTCGAGTGAGGCCACACGCACGGTCGTCGTCACCGGTGCCGTGAGCGGACCGGCGAGGAACACCCCTTTCGCGGTGATAGTTTTGCAGCAGGAGGAACGCTGATGGTTGATACGACGACGACGTCAGACACCTCCGCGCATATCGCACCGGGGTCGAACAGTTCCCTTCGCACCCTTCTGCCGCGGATCTTCTCGAAGGCTCAGCCCGTCGGCGCCGTCGATCGCCTGATCAAGACCGCGCGGATGCATCATCCGAAGGCCGACGTCAGCATCATCGATCGGGCCTACGTGGCCGCCGAGCGGGCACATCGTGGCCAGATGCGACGGAGCGGTGAGCCATACATCACGCATCCGGTCGCTGTCGCCCAAATTCTGGCGGATCTCGGGATCGGGCCGAAGACCCTCGCGGCTGCGTTGCTCCACGACACGGTCGAAGACACGGACTACTCCCTCGACCTGCTTCGACGCGACTTCGGTGACGAGATCGCCATGCTCGTGGACGGCGTAACGAAGCTCGACAAGCTCAAATACGGAGATAGTGCCCAGGCCGAGACCGTACGGAAGATGGTCGTGGCGATGTCGAAGGACATCCGGGTGCTGGTGATCAAGCTCGCCGACCGCCTGCATAACGCTCGCACCTGGGGCTTCGTACCGGCTGAATCCGCCACCCGTAAGGCCCAGGAGACGCTCGAGATCTATGCGCCTCTCGCGCACCGGCTCGGCATCCAAACCATCAAGTGGGAGCTTGAAGACCTCTCGTTCGCGGTGCTCTATCCGAAGCTGTACATCGAGATCGAGAACTTAGTCAAGCAGCGCACGCCGCAGCGCGAAGAATTCGTCCAGCAGGTTATCGACTCGGTGAAGGACGACCTGAAGGCATCCAAGATCAAGGGCAAGGTCGTCGGTCGGCCCAAGCAGTACTACTCGATCTACCAGAAGATGATCGTGCGCGGCCGCGAGTTCGACGAGATCTACGATCTGGTCGGCATCCGGGTCCTTGTCGGATCTGTTCGTGACTGTTACGCGGTGCTCGGATCGATCCACGCCCGCTGGAATCCGATCCCCGGTCGCTTCAAGGATTACATCGCGACTCCCAAGTTCAACCTGTACCAGTCCCTCCACACCACGGTGATCGGACCGAAAGGCCGCGCCGTAGAAATTCAGATCCGCACCGACGAGATGCACCAGCGCGCCGAGTTCGGTGTGGCCGCACATTGGAAGTACAAGGAGCGCGTCAACGGGAAGGGTTCGTCGACCGAGACGAACGATGACGGTGACATGGCCTGGTTGGCGCACATCACCGACTGGCAGGCCGAGACGGCCGACCCCAATGAATTCCTCGACTCGTTGCGGTTCGAAATCGGCGCCAAAGAGGTCTACGTCTTCACCCCCCAGGGTAAGGTCATCGGGCTGCCCGCGGGAGCGACCCCGGTCGACTTCGCCTACGCGGTGCACACCGAGGTGGGACACCGCACCATGGGTTCAAAAGTCAACGGTCGGCTGGTACCCCTCGAGAGCACACTGAACTCGGGCGATGTGGTCGAGATCTTCACCTCGAAGAACCCGGATGCAGGGCCAAGCCAGGGCTGGTTGAACTTCGTCAAAAGCCCGCGGGCCCGCAATAAGATCAAGCAGTGGTTCACGAAGGAACGGCGCGACGAGGCGATCGAGCAGGGCAAGGATGCCATCGCCCGTGCCATGCGCAAGCAGAACCTCCCGCTCCAGAAGCTGATGAACCAGGACTCGTTCAACGAGGTCGCTGCCCAGATGCGCTTCGAGGACATCTCCGCCCTTTACGCCGCCGTGGGCGAGGGTCATGTCTCCACCCAATCCGTGATCGAGAAGGTACTCGGCACCCTTCATACCGAGGCGGAGACCGAAGACGACGAGATCCCGTTCCTCACAAAGGGGCGCAGCAAGCAGCTGCGCAACAGCGATTCGGGCGTTCTCGTACGCGGTGCACCGGACATACTGGTCAAACTCGCGAAGTGTTGCACCCCGGTGCCTGGCGATGACATTGTCGGATTCGTTACCCGCGGCTCTGGCGTTTCGGTGCACAAGAATGATTGTCACAATGTCGCCGCGCTGCTGAAAGAGCCCGAGCGCATCGTGGATGTGGAATGGGCTCCGACCTCGTCGAGCATCTTCCTGGTTCAGATCCAGGTGGAGGCGCTCGACCGCGCCGGACTCCTATCGGACGTGACCAGAGTGCTCTCGGAGAGTCACGTGAACATCCTGTCCGCGTCGGTGTCGACCTCGAGCGATCGACTGGCCCTCAGCCGCTTCGTCTTCGAGATGGGCGATACGACTCACCTGGATGCCGTATTGAACGCGGTGCGGCGCATCGACGCCGTCTACGACGTTTATCGGGTCAACGGCGGCTGACGGGCCTGCGCGGTCGTGACCCGTCTCACGGCTTCGCCGATTCGCTCCAGTGCGAGGCGTTTGTTCGGAAGATTGCGTCGCCGGTCGAGCACCGTGCGGCACTCTGCCGAGCCGAACCGTCCAATCCGCATCAGGGTGCTGACTGTGCTGATTTCGTCGTCGAAGTCGATGCTGTGGCGTGCGATATCCACGACGGTGCGGAGCGGCGTTGTGACCATCAGCCCATCGAATATGACGAGGTCGCCCGCTTCGATGACAACCTCTCGAACGGTGATCGCGACAAGCGCGGCCGGTCGGACTCTCGCCGCGATATCGGTGCAGAATTGATGCAGCCGCGGAGGACGGGCGAGAGCACCGTAGATCCAGGCGGCAGTGTGCTGCTCCGCAATGAGCCGGGTCGATACGGTGCGCGAGAGGGCTCGCGCACGGTTGAGCCACCCATCGATCTCATCGATCGGACTGAAGCACTGGTCTATCGCATAGAGCTCGCCGTCGAGCTTTGCCGCATGCAGTTCTGCTTCCGGTAGGTCTGAGTGGAACAGAACGGCGGGAAGACGGGACATGCGTCCATGGTTCCGGATGGCATCCGTCAGCACCGGTCGCCCGGCGGGATCTGTGGACAACCGTCATCGAGCCGCAGACCGTGAGGAGTAGTGCTAACCGATCGCTTTCAGCCAGGCCTTGCGCGCCTCGAGAGCTTCCTCGGCATCCGCGACGATTTTGAGGTTGCCACCGGTCTTCGCCTGGGCGAGTTCGGTTTCGAGCTTGGCGATCGCATCCTGCAGCTGGCCGGCCAGCCCCTCAGCGCGCGCGATGCGCTCTGGGTTGCTCTTCTGCCAGTGGTCCTCGTCCAGCTTGCGCACTGCGGTCTCGACCTTGCGCAGGCGGTCCTCGATGGGCTTGACTCTGTCGCGCGGTACTTTGCCGATGGCATCCCAGCGGCGCTGGATCACCAGCAGCCCGTCCTTGGCCTTCACCCGGTCTGGCTCGGCGATGAGTGGCTCTGCCTCCGTGAGTAACGCGAGCTTGAGTTCGAGGTTGGCGCTGAACTCTTCATTGTCTTTCGCGTCGATCTCGGACTTAGCAGAGTAGAGGGAATCCCCGGCGGCTTTGAAGCGCAGCCAGAGGGCGTCGTCGAACTTCTTGCCGGCGCGACCTGCCGCCTTCCAGTCGTCTAGGAGGGTGCGATAGACCGGAATGCCATCGAGTCCCTTGGGGACCAGTGCTTCGGCCTTCTCGGCAAGCTCCTGCTTTTTGTTTCGGGCGTCTTTGTGTACGGAGTCGAGCTCGGCGAAGAACGCCTTGCGGTGGGTCTCGATGATTGTGCGAGCGGCACGGAAGCGCTTCCACAGCTCGTTGCTCTCGTTCTTCGGCAAGCGCGGGCCGTCGGCTTGATGCTTCTGCCAGCGGGCGAAGATGTCGTCGAGGGTGGCGGTGACCAGCTTCCATTGGGCCTTGGCCGGATCCTGTGCAGCGAGCTTCTCGGCCTCGAGTACGAGGGCTTCGCGCTCGGCGAGAGCCGCCTCGGTGGCCGCCTTGGTTTCGGCAGTCAGTTTCTCGGTAAGTTCGCCGACCGCGCCGTCGAGAGCATCGAGACGCGTGGTGAGGGAGGGCAGGTTGCCGACGGCGTTGGCCGAGCTGACCGTCACTTTCAGCGCGGCGATCGTCTTCGCAACATCCGCCGCGGCCGTGCCGCGCTTGATGCGCTGCTCAAGCAGCGTCACCTGGCCCGCGAGTTCGACGAACTTCCGCTGGAAGTAGCCCAGCGCTTCTTCTGCCGTACCGTCGGGGTATTGCCCGACCGCGCGTTCGCCCTCACCGTCGCGGACGAAGACGGTGCCGGTGTCGTCAACTCGGCCCCATGGAGCCTGATCGTCTGTCGCCAAAAGTCTCACCTTTGCTTGTCGACCATGCTGTGGAATGGTCGGACACCAGCTTATTGCACGGTCAGTTGTGTGATCTTCGTGGGTACGACGGGAGCACCGTCGCTCGCGCCGCTCGCGGAGGGGGTGACCCCGGCGTCAGCGATCCGGCTCACGAAGTCGGGGAGCCCACTCGTTACCCGGCCGAAAACGGTGTAGCCGCCGGTGGTGGAGGGCAGTTTCGTGTCGGCGTAGGTGATGAAGAACTGGCTGCTCTGCGAGTAGGCGGAGTTACCGCGGGCCATCGCGAGGGTTCCTGCCGGATAGACGCCGTCGGTCGGCACGTTCTCGAGCGGTCCGAAGCTGAAGCCGACGTCGCCGGCGCCCTTGCCGTCGACCGATCCGCACTGGATGAGTTTGAACGTGTTGGCGTTGGTGAGGCGGTGGCAGGTCGCGCCGGTGCTCGTGTAGAACTTCTTCTTGGCCAGATCGATGAAGACCGACGTGGCCTGCGGAGCCTGTGCGCCGTCCAGTGAAATGGACAGCTTCACGTCATTGAGCGTGAGTTCACCGGTCCAGGTGCGACCCTCGGCGATCGTCTTGGCCGGCACCTTTCCCACGTTTGTGCCCGCCGCCGCGCTGCTCGACGGTGACGGCGATGCGGTCGGAGCGGGCATCCCCGGTCCGGCGGTGAAGTAGAAGACCTGGGTGACAGTTGCGAGGGCAGCGATCACGACAACGCTCACGGCGGCGATCACATTGTCGCGCCGACGGCGAGTCAGCTGCACTGTGTGCACCGACTGCCGAGCGTTATACCGGCGGAGGCGGTCGCGGGCTTCGCGCGCGTCTCGCTCGGCGTTCTTGCTGGCTGCCACGGTTGGTCCTTCGGTCTCGGTGCCGCGATGACGGCGGGGAATGTCCTCCTGCACTTTATAGGACGAGCGTCCCTCGCCGAACGATCATGGTCAGCGGGGCGAACTAGCATTGCGCTCATGGTGGATGCCCAGATCGGACTGCGCGCCGGCGCGACCCCTCTCGCCGTGCGGATGCGTCCACGCAGCCTCGACGAAGTTGCGGGCCAGCGCCATCTGCTCACCCCAGGCTCGCCGCTTGTCAGTCTCGCCTCGGACAAGAGCGGAAAGCAGGGGGCGACCTCTGTGATCCTCTGGGGGCCGCCCGGAACGGGGAAAACCACGCTCGCCCAGACGATTGCACACTCCTCTGGCCGTAAGTTCGTCGAGCTCTCCGCAGTCAATGCCGGTGTCAAGGACGTACGGGAAGTGATGGAGCAGGCGATGTCATCCCGCGATCTCTACGGCGTCTCCACCGTGCTGTTCCTTGACGAGATCCACCGATTCACCAAGGCGCAGCAGGATGCCCTCCTGCCCGGCGTCGAGAACGGCTGGGTGATTCTCGTGGCCGCCACGACCGAGAATCCATCGTTCTCGGTGATCTCCCCGCTTCTGTCCCGGTCGCTGCTGCTGACCCTCGAGGTCCTGAGTGACGAGGACCTCGCAATCCTGGTCGACCGGGCCGTGGCGGATCCCCGCGGCCTCGGCGGCAAGGTCGTGCTGGAGGACGAGGCGCGGGCTCTCATCATCCGCCTGGCGTCGGGTGACGCCCGGCGCGCCCTCACCGCGCTGGAGGCGGCCGCACTCTCGGCATCGTCTACGGCCCACGATGACGAGAAGCCGATCGTGACCGCCGACATCGTTGCGATGGCTGTCGACCGAGCCCTCCTGCGGTATGACCGCAACGGAGACGAGCACTACGACGTGATCAGTGCGTTCATCAAGTCGATCCGCGGATCCGATGTCGACGCCGCGTTGCACTATCTCGCCCGCATGATCGAGGCCGGGGAGGATCCGCGTTTTATCTCGCGGCGAGTGATGATCAGCGCGGCCGAGGATATCGGTATCGCCGACCCGCAAGCGCTTCTCATCGCAGTGGCCGCCGCCGACGCGGTGCAGTACGTCGGAATGCCCGAGGGGCGTATCCCCCTGGCCGAAGCCGTGGTCTATCTGGCGACGGCGCCCAAGTCGAACGCCTCTTATCTGGCATTGGATGCCGCGATCGCCGACGTGCGCGCCGGCAAGATCGGTCGCGTTCCCCAGCACTTACGGGACGCCCACTACGCCGGGGCAAAAAAGCTCGGGCACGGTGAGGGCTACAAGTATTCCCATGACTCCGAGCTCGGTGTCGTGCAGCAGCAGTACCTGCCCGATGAGTTGAGGGACACACGGTATTACACGCCCACCGAACACGGTAACGAACGGGATGTGACGGCGCGGTTAGAAAAGCTGCGGCGGATAATTCGCGGAGAGTAGCGCTCAACCGGTGGCCGACGGGGCCGCGTGCCCCAGCCCGGAAATTCAGCCCGCAAATCCAGCCCCGCGGAGTTGGACCGGTGAACTTCGAGGGCGCACTTCCCGCCAGTCGGTGCACTGTGAAGGGGTGTGGGATCGACCCTGTCGGCCACCGGGTCTCGTCACCGACCTACCCGATCACCCGGTCTGTTAGGATATGAGATGGCTTTGAGAAGTTTTCTCGGGTCACAACCCTCTTCCCAATCTGTCCGCGCTCACGCACGGGCCTTCACGCCGCATCTCCGTTGCGTGGGGGCGAAGAGAATCGAAAGGACCTCAGTGTCTACCCAGTCACGTACCCGTAGCAAGACGCGCCTGTCGCGTGCGTTGGGCATACCGCTCACGCCGAAAGCGGCCAAGTACCTCGAGAAGCGCCCGTACCCTCCGGGGGAGCACGGCCGCACCAAGCGCAAGACCGACAGCGACTACGCCGTCCGCCTTCGCGAGAAGCAGCGTCTGCGTGCCCAGTACGGCATCCGCGAGGCCCAGCTCAAGATCCAGTTCGAGGAGGCACGGCGTGCCGCAGGCCTGACCGGTGAGAACCTGGTCGAGCAACTAGAAATGCGTCTCGACGCCCTC
>JBKJLH010000140.1:0-15897 GCA_046597035.1 Lacisediminihabitans sp. | reverse complement strand
ATACTCGTGGAGTTGTCCACTTGCGGCCCCATCGTATAGCGGCCTAGTACGCTGCCCTCTCACGGCGGTAACACCGGTTCGAATCCGGTTGGGGTCACAGTCGCCCGCATTCCAGCTCTGACTGGAATCCGGGCCTACCCATCGGTGGCGTACACCCCTGCTCGACCGTTACCAGCTGTCCCATTTGCCGTCTCCGTGAGCAGATCGCGACGGTTCGAGTTAACGACCCACGGGGGTCTTGACGACCGCCGTGAGCGCATGTCTGTGGTGGTCTCGCCAGCATTGACGATCAACGGTTCGCAATTTCACATTCGTCACCACCGGCCCCATCCAACATGACCCCATCCGTTCTCAGGATCGGATATTTGGGGCATGCCGCGCGGCTTTGTCGGGGATCTAATTTGCGAGCAATCCGATCGTGTCGCGGCTCCGAACAAGAGATACCCGAATCGGAGGGAGAGTTTGCGGCCGCTCTACCCAGCGACAAGGTGCTTTTTTACCCGTGGCCGTGTTCGAAAGGAATTCATCACCATGTTCAAATTCAGTCAACCGCGGCGCCGGCGTCGTCTTAGCCTCGTCGCGTCAGTCATAACCGGACTGGTCATTGCCTCATTATCCGTCGGCACCGCTGCCCTCGCTTCGGGGTCGACAGTGCAGCCGGTCTCCTCTGCAACTACGCCGGCGTGGAGCGGTGGAGCGACCGTGAAGATTCAGTACCCGCAGAATTTCTTCTGCGACACGAGCGTGGCGTCATCCGCCTCGAGCGGCTGCGAGGTCGGAACTGCGGCAAACGTCGGACCGGTCGGCAATCCCAATCGCTCGGTGCTGTACGTGTTGACACCACTGTTCGCGAATCCCAGCCCCGCGCCGATGTGCGCTCAGGCTAGTTGCCCCAACCACCCGCTCAACGTCGACCTCTCTCGGATCGCCGGGGCGCTTGGTGCATCACCGGAAGCCGTTGCTGAGGTGCCGCTGCCAGCGCACAGTCACATCCTCGACGGTAACGCTGGTGGATGGTGGCAAGTGAAGATTGTCGCGGTCACCAATGAGGCTGCGTGGGCGAAGCTCGCCGACGGGAAATCGCAGACGGTCATGGATGCTCTCATCGCGACACCGAACAGCGGCGTACTCGGTCCGATACCGACGAACCTGTACCTGTTCTTCAACGTCGTCGGTCCTCGCTAGTAGTTAAACCATGCCGTGGGGCCGTGCGTGCGCGGCCCCACGGTATCTACCTCTCTAATTTCCGCTATTTTCGTCGACAGGATTGCCATGAGCACGCATACCGTCAAAACTCGTTCGATACCGCGTATCACCCCGCGGTCAGGCGTCGCGCTTTCGCTGGCGCTCATCACCGCAGTCCTCACCACCGCCGGTCTGGTGGCTCCGTGGCTCACGGTGTTCAACGGTCTCAGCTCTGTCCCCGGCTTAGCGCTTGACGGCGGCTACCTCGCCGCTGTTACTGTGATCAGCTTCGCTAGCCTCTATGTGATGACCACCCGCGGTGGCGGCAAGGTCCTGCGCAGCGTCGCGCTAATCGGAGGGGTGGTCGTGGTTGCCGATAGCCTCCTCAGCGCGTCGCGCATCAGCGCGTTTGTCGCGCATCCAGGAGGGACCGGCATGCTGACGGTTCCGACCGCTGGCCCCGGGCCCTTCATCACTCTGGCGAGTGGTCTTGCACTTATCGGCACAGCAGTGGTAGCTCCGGCAGCCCGGGCCGGGCTCGGACGAACCATGCTGTTGAGACTGTTGCTCAGCTCCGTTTTGGTGATCGCGGCGGACCTGCACCTGATCCGGACTCCGCAGCATCTCGATGAAGCCCTGCTGCTTGGAGGGGGATTTCTTGCGGCGGGTCTCATCCAACTCGCCTTCGCGGTCTACGTGGTGGTGAGAGATGACGATCGACCGATCGGGCTGCTGTTGACCATCACGATCGCGTTGATTGCTCTCTATGGCTACGCGGTCTTCGTCGGGCTTCCACTGGATTCCGGACACTCTGACGCGGGGACTGGGCTGCGGCTGGGGTCGGGTGAGGCCGTAACCGCTAGCGGAGTGTTCGATCTGCTGGCCGAAATTGCGACCGTTGTGCTCGCGCTACTCGCATACCCCAGGTCCGGGGCGCGGCGCGCGTCCTGAGCGGAACCCACCGGGGTTTCACCTCGAGGGCTTCGACCTCTCCCAGCCAGGTCGTATTTTTTTCGTAGTTCTTTTCCATGGAGGGACGGCAGAGGTGTGTGCTCGCTTGTCACAATGTGTCGGATAGCCAGCCGTAAGGAGCAGATTGTGACGGCTGGGCAGGACGGAATCACCCAATCCGGCCCAGCCGCTGCGCAGCACGAAGCAACCACGGATTACTCTCTGTAGACCAGCGAGCGAACGCCATATTTGCGCGGATCCGACTCGAACCAGCCAGAGCCTCGACGAGAGGCACGATCACATCGGCTATGAGCGGATCGGCAAGAGCCGGCGTCCGTGCATCGCGCAGGAATCCCTCGAATCGGGTGAGGTCGGAGTTGTCGAGCAAGCGCAGGTGAGTCTGCAGCAACACAATTGCGGCCAGCCTTCGCTCGAAAACGGGCGGCGCCCAGAGCTCTGATGCCAGGGCAGTGATTGCGTCGTGCGCGAGCTCGGGGAAGCGGTGGCCGATGGCACGGATTGCGCCGCGCACGGCGCCGACCGACGCACCGTAGAACTGCAGGTCTGTGCCGATGTGCGTCGCCTGGTCGACCGCCCGCCGCCAGGTGGATTCGTGCTGGAGTGCGGCATCAACAAAGTCGCCGGCGTCGCTCACCGCGCTACTCAAGAGGCTGGGCGATCTCCCAGATGTGACCCCCCGGATCGTGAAAACTCGCGGTGCGGAGGCCCCATTCGCGATTCATCGGACCATTCAGCAGTCGCACTCCACGACCGGTGAGCTCGACACAGGTGGCATCCACGTTCTCCACATCGAGAGTGAGCTGCAGGCGCGAGCCGGCTCCGGACGGCGCAACGGTGTCGGGCTCGATAAGACTCATAGCCTCAGATGATTTCAGCAGGTTGATCATCGTGTTCTCGAAGCGGAACACGGCCGAATGCTCATCTTCGAAGACCACCGGTAGCTGGAATATCTCGAGATAGAAAGCCTTGGTCGCTGCGAGATCGTCGACGAACAGGGTAATGGCGCTGATGGATCCTGGCCACGCTGTCATAGTCTTCCTCGTTCCTGTCACCGAAGAAGTTACGCCTTCGCAACCGAATTTCACGACCCACGACATAACATGAGCTTATGTACCCTAATTTTGCAGCGGTGATCCCGGCATGACGTCGCGGTGAAGGAGCGTAACGGACCGACTGACCTCGCCGATTTCTCGGAGATGCTCTCGCGCGGAGAGTCGGATACCGCGGGGCCCGGTCTCGATCCGCTTGACCCGGTCGTCCTGACGAGGGCTCGCCGCCGTCGTATCCGTCGCCGAATAAGCGGACTAGTCGTTCTGCTCGTGGTCGTCGCGGCTGTCGGAACCTACCTTCCGGTTACCCTGCTCGCGCCGCTCCATAGGGCCACGCTGGCCTCGACCAAACCGCTACTGCCCCCCTCGGCTGCCGTTGTGCTGTCCCTTCCGAGCGTGGGGGAGGCCGCCGTGAGCGTCACCGGTGCCGAGAGCTTCGCCGGCACGGTCGGCACTAAGGGGATTCTCGCTTCGAGCGGCGGCTCTGGCGCACTGCCGATCGCGAGCATCAGCAAGCTGATCACCGCGCTCGTTGTGCTGGAGGCCAAGCCGCTGACGGGGACCGAGCCCGGACCGACTCTCACCTTCAGCAAGGCCGATCACGACCTGTTCGACCAGTACTACGTGCTGGGCGCATCGATCGAGCCGATGAAGACGGGAAGCACCATGTCGCAGCGCGACGCGCTCTCGCTGATGCTCGTGGCATCGGCCTGCAATTATGCGGATGCGGTGAGCACCTGGGCCTTCGGATCGAGCGCCCGCTATCTCAGCGCAGTGAAGACCTGGCTCGCCGCCCATGGCCTCAGCGGAACAACCATCGTGGAGCCGACGGGAATCAGCCCCCGAAACGTGAGCACTCCGGCCGACCTGATAGCAATCGGTAAGCTCGCAATGGCGAACCCGGCACTGGCATCCATCGTGGGGTCCCGATCGATTTCGGTGCCCGGGGTGGGAAACCTCGCAAACAACAACATCAGCCTCGGATCCGAGGGGATCGATGGAATCAAGACCGGCACCCTCGATTCTGCAGGATCGGAGCTACTGTTCTCTGCAAGGGTGGAGGTCGGCCTCCCCCAACCGATAACGATCATCGGGGTGATCCTCGGGGGAGATAGCCGAGGGGCGGTGGACCGTGCCGCACAGCTGATCGTCCACAGCATCAAGTCCGGCTTCCACACCGTGCAACTCGTGGGCAGCGGCACGGTCGTCGGGCACTATTCCACCCCGTGGAAAAACAAAGCGCGGGTTGTCACAAGCAAGAATGCATTCGCAGTGACCTGGTCGGATACCCCGATCTCCTCGACGATGACGATCAAGCCGGTCACGACCGCGACCGCCGGCAGTACCGTCGGCAGCCTCACATTCATGGTGAACGGTGCCGCAATCGCGGTGCCGCTCATACTCGACGGAGCTATTTCCGAGCCGGATGCGTGGTGGCGACTTTCTCATCCCCAGGAGTTGCTCGGCGCGCCTGGGCTCTAGAGTCGCGCCAGCCGTTCGATATCTTCGAGGAACTCCGCAGCCACCTGAGGCGAGACCGTCGTCCGGGTGGAACGGATCGCGGAAATATAGTCCTTCGTGCTCGGCCCACCCGGTGCGGATTCATCCGCTCCGGTGAAAAGCGCTCGCTCGAGTGCCTCTTGCGATGCCCGGCGGGCAGCGTACTCGACATCGGCGGGGGAGAACCCGTCGCTCGCCGCGACGAGGGCATCGAGGTCGACAAGGCCGTCGACCGATGCAGGAATGTAGCGCTCCCAGATGGCCAGCCTGGCCGCGACATCCGGGAGGCCGATCGGAATGACGTAGTCGAAGCGGCCGTGACGGAGGAGTGCGGAATCGAGGGCCCGGATGAAGTTGGTCGCGCACACGAGAAGTCGTCCGGGCTGTTCTCGGAAGGCCGGGATGATCTTCAGAAGCTCGTTGGTCACGCCCTGGAGTGCCGAGGGCGGCTCCCCGCCGCGCTGGGCGGCGATCTCTTCCACCTCGTCGATGAACACGACCGCGTGCTCGAGCTCAGAGATCTTGAGGAAGGTGTCGCGGAGGGCCCCGGCCAGTCCCTTGGGGTCGGCCGAAAGTCGGGACGGGAAGACTTCGACGAATGGCCACTCCAGACGGGAGGCGATCGCCTTGGCGAAGGTGGTCTTGCCGGTGCCGGGTGGCCCGAACAACACGACGGCTTTCGGCGGCACAACGCCATACTGATCTGCCATGTCGGGTTTTGCGAGGGGCATCACCAGACGGCGTTCGAGTAGTTCCTTTTCCCTTTGCATTCCACCGACTCCCTCCCAGAGATCGCGAGGCAGAATGCGTCCGCCGAGCTCGCTGAGCGATCGTAGCTCCTCACGTTGCACCGGGATGTGGCGCTCGAAGTAGCGCAGATTCTTCTTGACCTCAAAGCCGCGATCGAGGAAGGCAACCACTCGGCTCGCGGACTCTGGCATGAGGGCCGAGAGCTTGGTGAGGCCGTGCGGGGCCATGCGGTTTTCGAGGGCGGCAAGCATCGCAGAGCCGATGCCCTGACCCTGCCAGCGTATGGCGGTGGCGAGGAATACTATCCAGCCCTGCGCATGTGCCGCGCGACCGACGGCGGCACCGACCACTTCCTCGCCGTGCATAGCGACGACGGCGTGGTCTTTTTGGCAGGAGGCGAGGACCTCGGAGAGGCCGTACACCGGCTCGGTCTTAGTGGCGGTGATCTCCTCCCACAGATGCAGGATGCCGTCGAGATCGTCGGAGTGGAAGTCTCGGATGCGCCAACCGGTCATTGTGTTTCCCTTGCGTGAATGACGTGTGGGACACAATCTAAAGCACTCGCCTCTGTGAACAACCCGAGATCTCTAGAGTGAGCAGGTGAACACCCTGACGATCGCGCTCGTTCGGCCGGGATCATTTGCCGTTGATCTCGCCCGGTCCATTGTCTCCGTGTTCGGCGGAGGCAATGGCACCCCGTTGCGGCTTCCCGAGCCGGCTAAGCCGCGTGAGGTGAAGCCACGAAGGCCGACCGCCGCCACCGCTGACCGGTCAGCCGAGAAGTTTCGGGCGCACCCAGTCGGTACCGTGAACATGCTGATCGAGAAAGGCGAAGACAGTCTGGTACCAGAGCACGGCGTGCTGGGGCTTCAGCACCCAGTGGTTCTCGTCAGGGAAGAGAAGGAACTTGTGTGGGGTCGAGCCATCGGGCGCGGCGTGGTGCTCGGCAAGTTCCGACCAGAGCCTCAGACTCTCGCCGATCGGCACTCGGTAGTCGTTGTCACCATGGATCACCAGCATCGGCGACACGATGTCCCGCACGCTGTGATGGGGTGAACTGTCGATCATGCCCTGCGGTGAGAAGATGCTCTGCCAGTACCAGGAGTTGTCGGTCGTGCCGTTGAACTGGTCGAGTGCCCACAGGCTTGCGTGGCTCACGATCGCGCGGAAACGGTCGGTGTGCCCGGCAACCCAGTTCGCCATGTACCCGCCGAACGAGCCGCCGAGCGCCGCGGTCTTCGCGGGGTCGATATCGGGCCGGGCCTCTGCGGCATCCATGATCGCCAACAGGTCGGTGTAGGGCTTATCGCCCCAGGCGTCCCAACCACGGGCGATGAAGTCGAGGCCGTAGCCGGTCGACAGCGCCGGGTCGGGTAGCAGCACCGCATAGCCGCGGGCCAGGGCGAGCAGTGGGTTCCAACGCCAGCTCCACGCGTTCCAGCTATTGAGGGGACCGCCGTGAATCCAGAGCAGCAGCGGAGCCGGATGCTCGGCCGAGGCACCGTCCGGAAGCATCAGCCACCCCCGCACCCGAGCGCCATCCTCGGCAACGGTCTCGACCTCTGTGATTGACCCTGGCGCCTCGGTCAACCGCGCAGGGGTCGCCAGCGGGATGACGGTACCCGTGCGGTTGATACGTACCGGATGGGGCGAAGTCACCCAGGACGAGCGCAGGGCGACGAGGTCACCGGTGGCGGTGTCCACCGCGACGTTGCTGTAGCTGAAATCATCCGTTGTGAGCTTCACCGGGGCGCCGCCGCCCAGCGGCACGCGGAAGACGGGTCCGCGCCCATCGTGGTCGGCGGTGACGATGAGAGATTCGTCGTCGGCGTCGAAGACGAGGCTGGAAGGCCAGCGATCCCAGTCCGCGCCGAGTCGGTGAGGGTTTTGTCCGTCGAGGTCGGCGACCCAGAGTTCCTGGTCGGCGGGGCCGTCCGGCGTGCTGAAGACGGCGCGCACGAACGCGATGCGCCGGCCGTCGTGACTGACCGCGGGCATTTCGAAGTCCACACCGTCCTCGGCGAACAGCGTCGTCTGCGAGCCGGTCTCCACATCGATCGACACGATCACGAATCGTCCCGCGCGCTGCTGTTGCAGCCGGATGGCCGCGATCAGGCTGTGTCCGTCCGGGGTGAGCACCTCGCCCGCCGTGTCTGCGGAGCGGCCGGGCAACGGGGTCAGATCGCGGGGGCGTGGCAGGTCTGCCGGATACGGCAGTTCATCCGGGTCAATGCCGGTCGCGTCATCGATGTCGGTGATCATCTCCTGCAGGTTCGTCAGGTCGAGCGCGAGAAGATGCGGCTCCGCCGGCCCGAGATCGTGATCCCAGTAGCGAACGGGGTAGCTCTCGTGCAGGACCGCTGTGACCTTCTTGGTCGAGCGTTCGGCGCGCAGGGCGGCCTCCGTCTCGAGCGTGGCCGCCGAGGGCAACAGGTTCGCCGTAATGACGACGGCATCCGACCCAGCGGCGGTCGCAGCGATCTGGGCGACTCCTCCCAGCAGCCTGGTGATCGCACGAGCCTCACCGCGGTCGGCGGGCAGCAGCCACAGCTGTCCGGCCTCGGAGTTTTTCTCAGCCGCCGCATCCGGTCGTTCGGAGATGAAGAGGATGTCACCCGAACCGGTGAAAGCCACGCCGGATTCGCCCTTGGCTGAGCGAGTCAGGCGAGTGGGTGAACCCGAGCCGTCGGCCGGGACCAACCAGAGTGCACGCTCGTAAGAGGTGCCATCGTTGGCCAGGGTGGCGACGGTGAGCACTACTGTTTGTCCGTCGGGGGAGAGGGCGAGTTGCTCCACCCGGGGGAGGGCGATATAGCTTTCGAGCGAGGAGAACGGCAGATTTTGAGCCTCTGATGACATCCCCCCACGCTAGCCGCAGTCGGGCGAGACTTTCGATTCGGTGATGCTCCTGGTCTGCACAAACACGCATCGGTCGCGAGTCAGCTGCCCTGCAGCGCGCCGTAGAAGAGCAGAAGGTCCTCAGTGGAAGTGAGCACCCCGGTCGACTGTGCCTGCGTGATCCACGGTCGTTCATTGAGGTAGGCGCGAGACGGAGTGAGTACGACGATCGAGAGATCGGAGTTCGAGATGGTCCAGCTACGCTCATCGGTGAGCACCGAAAAACGCTCCGCCGCGAACACCCCGAAGAGCAATTCGAAGAGAAGCCGCATGAGTTGATCCGGCACTCCGGGAAGCGAGACGGCGACCCGGTTGCCGGCCGCGAGGGCTGCCGCCAGATTCTCGCCGACCATGATCGAATCGCAGCCGGGCGCGCAGACGAGAAGTACGTTTCCGAGCGGTCGGATGACGTCATTCGACTGATCCGTCGTGAATTCCGAGCGGGCTGCCGCGAACTGAGCGAATCGCTCGAAGTGTGCTGCCATCAATACCGCGCCGTTCAGCACGCGAACGCCGTCCGGGTTCGTGACCAGAGAGGTGGACACGCCTCTCAGTATCCCTGCGGTGGTCATGAGTGGGGAATTCCCGCGGTGAGTCCACCATCGATCACGAACTCAGAGCCGGTGGAGTAGCTGGATTCGTCGCTCGCCAGGAAGAGCACGAGCTGCGAAACCTCGGTGGGATCCGCCGCCCGCCCCATCGGTATCTGCAGCTGGTGCGGGTCGAGACCCGCGGTCATCGGCGTGCTGATAAACCCGGGATGGATGGAGTTGACCCGCACTCCGGAGGCAGCCAGTTCCACCGCGACGGACTTAGAGAGTCCCCGAACGGCGAATTTCGTCGCCACGTAGGCGTGGAGGCCCGCGCTTCCGCGGAGGCCCTCGACAGAAGAGACGTTGATGATCGAGCCGTGCGACTGGGCGACAAGTGTTCCGGCTACCGTCTTCATGCCGAGGAACGAGCCGGTGAGATTGATCTCCACCGTCCTCTGCCAGAGCGCGAGGGGAAAATCGCCGATGGGCGATCCGTTGGCGATACCGGCATTGTTGACAAGCACATCGAGGTGGCCAAACTCGGCCAGGGTAAATCGCACGGCTTCGTCCCACTCGCTTTCCTGGGTCACATCGAGGTGTACGAACCGGGCAGCGTCACCCAGTTCGACGGCGAGGGCTTCGCCATCGGTATCCAGTACATCCGCGAGCACCACACTGGCCCCTTCGGCGACGAGAAGCCGGGCATGAGCAGCGCCCATTCCGCGGGCGCCCCCGGTGATGAGAGCGACTTTGCCTGTGACACGGTTCATGGGCGTCCCTTGTTTGATTTCGCCGGGGTGATTGCTGGTAAGTCTGCGAGTCACGGCGCGAGCGCATCGGGTCAAAGGTCCCAAAGTGCTGGTATCCGTGCGGTTCGCCTCTCGATCGAGTCGGAATGCGCCCTGAATTCAGAGAGGGGACCAAAGACCCGAGACCCACACGAATTCGGACCTACTTTCAGGTATTCGAACTCGGAGGGAAGCATGCATAATTTATTCGTATCGGTGATGGCGGACACATCCACCATCTACTTAGGCTGGGGTGCGTTCACCATCCAGCTCGGCAACTTCATCATCATCGCGGTGATGCTGATCCTTTTCGTCCTGGCGCTCGTGCTGCCCTTTCCGGCGGGACGGAAACGCAAATGACCTCCATCGTGTCACCGCCGACGAACGAGTCACCCGACTCTCTCGAGGAGAAGGGTTCTGACGAGGAGTTCTACACCTGGACTGGGAAGGCCCGGCGCTGGATGCTCAAGACCCTCCCCCCGCAGAAGCTGCTCCCCGAGACGCAGCCGAGCTATGTCGCATCCTGGATCTACGTCTTCGGCATGGGCGCGATCGCCTCGCTCGTGGTGATCATCGCCTCCGGCATCGTCCTGAGCCTCAACGGACCGAGCTGGTGGCACATCTCGTCGCTCGGCCATTTCGTCAACTCGACGCACCTCTGGAGCGTCGAGTTCTTCTTCCTCTTCATGGTCGTGCACCTGTGGGGGAAGTTCTGGATGGCGTCCTGGCGGGGAGGGCGCCTGCTCACCTGGATCACCGGCGTCGTGTCCTTCGCGGTTTCGATCGCCGCGGCCTTCACCGGCTACCTGCTGCAGACCAACTTTGAGTCGGAGTGGGTCTCGTTCGAGGCCAAGGACGCGCTCAACGCGGCTGGCATCGGCGCCTGGTTCAACGTGGCGAATGTCGGCCAGATGTTCATGTGGCACATCACCCTGCTCCCGCTCGCAGTCGCCGCGGTCGTGGCCCTTCACGTGCTGCTCGTGAGAGTGCACGGAGTGGTCCCGCCCATCGACGCAGCGGAGACCGATACCCAGTTGCGCGATACGACCTTCCCCGAGCTTCATGACAAGGCAGACCGATGAACAAGATGACGAGTTCGATGTCCTGGCGCAAGGGGAACGGCATCGCCGGTCGACAGTGGAAGGGCACCAACCGCGAATACGACCTGTTCAAGGAACTCACGGTCGGCGTGATCGTAGTCTCCCTGCTGGTGGTCGCCGCGTCGGCGATCTTCAGCTCCCCCGACGACCACAGCGTCACCCTGAAGTCGTGGGCTAACGGCCAGCCAAGCGACTTCGTGGTCACCGCGAACGCTGAGCTCGGCCGCACCAGTGGTACGGCCGGATACGGGCCTCCCTACAACTCCACCCCAGACGCGACCCAGACCATCGGTGCGCTCGACCTGCAGAGTTTTGCGGGAGTGAAGATCCCCATCGACACAGCCAAGGACTTCGTAATCGCACCGCTCAGCACCCTGCCGAACCCGCCGGCCGCGGTTTCCACCTGGAAATCCGCGACGAGTGAGCAGCAGGCGGCGTGGACCGGTGCCTACGGAAAGGCCCTCGACAAGGCGAAAGGCAACGACCCAGCAGCCGTCGCCTCGGGGAATTACGGGCCTGTTCCGCAACTCACCGATTCGCTACTCATCATGGCGAAGCAGGGCTCGCTCGACAGCGTGCTGCAGTCCGGCGGGTCGTACTACAACTTCAACTACACGCGGTCGGTGCTGTTCCTCGGTGACGGGGCCTACCTGAACGACCTCGCTGCGGGCCTTCACCTCAGCGGCGACCAGTGGGGAATGATGAATGAGACCGGCAACTATCCCGGTCAATCCTGGCTGTGGCTGTTCTCCGCCTTCTACCAGATCGAGCCATTCAAGTCCCTGCCGAATGCCGACCTTGTCGTGCTGATGATCGTGGCCGCCCTGACCCTACTGCTGATGATCGTGCCCTTCATCCCGGGCTTGCGATCGCTGCCGAGGGTTATCCCGATACACCGTCTGATCTGGCGGGACTACTACAAGCGGCGGTGACTCGCCGCGCGGATACCCCGGCCCTTCGGTCTAATCCCTGAGGCCGGGGAATTCGTCGTCTCGCCACTCGACTGCCACGATCGTGCCGCCAGCGACGCCCTCTTCACGCTCCCGCAGCTCCACCCGACGGATCTTGCCCGAGATCGTCTTCGGGAGCTCCATGAACTCGATGCGACGGATGCGCTGGAACGGCGCAAGCTGCGCGCGGGCGTAGGCCAGGATCGCGCGGGCGGTTTCGGCCGAGGGCTCGAAGCCCGCGGCGAGTACGACGTAGGCCTTCGGAACGGCCAGGCGCACGGCATCCGGAGCGGGCACGATCGCGGCCTCGGCCACCGCCGGATGCTCGATGAGAACGCTCTCCAACTCGAACGGGCTGATCTTGTAGTCGGAGGCCTTGAAGACGTCATCGGTGCGGCCGATGTAGGTGATGTACCCCTCGGCGTCGCGGGAGGCGGTGTCGCCGGTGTGGAAATAGCCGTCGTGGGTTGTCGCCGCGTTGCGCTCGGGATCCCCGACGTAGCCGGTCATCAGGTTCAGCGGGTCACGGGACAGGTCGACGCAGATCTCACCCTCCTCGGCCAGCTCCCCGGAGATCGGGTCGACGAGCACGATCGGGCTTCCGGGAAGCGGGCGGCCCATCGATCCGTCCTTCACGGGGGAACCGGGCGTGTTGCCGACCACCGCGGTCATCTCGGTCTGGCCGTAACCGTCGCGGATGGTCAGTCCCCATTGCCGACGGATCTGGCTGATCACCTCCGGATTGAGCGGCTCGCCAGCCGAGATGGCCTCGCGCAGGTCGCCACGACCGGCCGAGAGATCGGACTGGATGAGCATCCGCCACACGGTCGGCGGCGCGCAAAACGAAGTGACGTGCTCGTCCCGGATCTTCTGGGTAAGCCCCGCCGCATCGAAGCGACCGTAGTTGTAGACGAAGATCGTGGCCTCGGCGATCCAGGGCGCGAAGAAGCAGCTCCAGGCGTGTTTTGCCCAGCCCGGCGACGAGATGGCGAGGTGGATGTCTCCGGCCTGAAGCCCCAGCCAGTACATCGTCGAAAGATGGCCGACCGGATACGACGACTGGGTGTGCCCGACGAGCTTCGGGCGACTCGTGGTACCCGAGGTGAAGTAGAGCAGCAGCGGATCGTGGGGAGCGGTCCGAGGATGCGGCAGCGGCGGTGCCGAAGCGGCGAAAGCATCTGCGAAATCGATCCATTCGGCCGCTGGGCCCGAACTGTGTCCGCTTGCGACGCGGATTCGGGTGAAGTCGCCGGGTACGTCGTCGAATTTGTTGACGTCGGCGGCCGCGGCGATCACGTGTCGCACGCCTCCCCGCCGCATCCGGTCGCTGAGGTCCGCGGTGCCGAGCGCGGTGGTTGTCGGCAGGATCACCGCGCCGAGTTTCATGATGGCAAGCATCGAATCCCAGAGCTCGACCTGGTTGCCCAGCATGAGCATCACCGCGTCGCCGCGTTTCACCCCGAGCGATTGCAGCCACTGCCCGACCTGGTCAGAGCGAGTGGCCATCTCGTCGAAGGTGAATCGGGCTGTCGTCCCGTCTGCTTCTGCGATCACCAGGGCAGGGCGAGTGTTGCCGCGGGCGATCGCGTCGAACCAGTCGATGCCCCAGTTGAAGGTGTCTCCGACGTCCGGCCAGCGGAACTCGCGCACGGCCGCGCCGTGGTCATCTCGCCGGGCAACCAGCAGGTCACGCGCGGATCGAAAAGATTCTGTTGCTCTGGTCTGCGGCATCCGTGGGGCTCCCTCTGTCTTGAGTACCGGCTCTCCACTGTCAGGCTAATCCGTCCGTGACATCAGGAAGAGCAGAGTAGGCCACTTAGGATGGGCATTGCGAAGGGGAGTATTCCCACGGGCGGTCACACGCCACGTTCCGCACCCGTCAAGACGGTCACCACTGTTGCTGGCCCGGGTGCGGTAGCGCCGACTGAACCGGCGCGGAAGAGACTTTCGGGATTCTGGCGTACCCACGTCGACGCTCTCCTGAAAGGCCGTAATGGACCTGCAACTCCCCTTCTGGTTCGAGATCACCAGCATTATCGTGCTCCTTGTGATCATCACCGCCGACCTGGTGCTCGCCTACAAGCGCCCGCACATTCCCTCGACCAGGGAGTCCAGCCTGTGGGTCGGCTTCTACGTATTTCTCGCGATCGTCTTCGCGGTGCTGATGTTTTTCTTCGCGGGAGCCGAGCATGCCGGGCAATTTGTTGCAGGCTGGCTCACGGAATACAGCCTCTCGATCGACAACCTCTTCGTCTTCGTCATCATCATGGCGAAGTTCTCGGTGCCGCGGAAATACCAGCAGGAAGTTCTTATGGTGGGCATCATCATCGCCCTGGTGCTGCGCGCGATCTTTATTCTGCTCGGCGCCCAGCTGATCGAGAACTTCAATTGGATCTTCTATATCTTCGGCGCGTTCCTCTTGTACACGGCGTTCGCCCAGGCGTTTCAGAACGGCGAGGAAATGGATGACAAGGAGAGCGCTGTCATCCGCTTACTGCGCAAGCGCATCCGCATCTCCAATGACTTCGACGGGGCCAAACTGCGCACTGTCATCGACGGAAAAAAAGTCTTCACGCCGATCATCGTGGTGTTTATCGCCATTGGAACGACCGACCTCGTGTTCGCGCTGGATTCCATCCCGGCGATCTTCGGCATCACGACGAGCCCGTTCATCGTGTTCACCGCCAACGTCTTTGCGTTGATGGGCCTCCGCCAGCTGTACTTCCTGCTCGGCGACCTCATCGACAAGCTGGTCTATCTCAAGTACGGGATCGCCTTCATCCTCGCGTTCATCGGATTCAAGCTCATCGCGCACGCCCTTCATACCAACGAGCTTCCGTTCGTGAACGGCGGCAAGCACATCGAGTGGGCACCGGAGATCGGTACCTTCTTCTCCCTTTGCGTGATTGTTGTTTCGATGGCGGTGGCGGTATCCGCGAGTCTGATCAAGATCCGGTACGACCGAAAGCGTGTACCTGTCGACCCCGGAAATTAGCTCGTCGGATGACGCGCCACCCGGGCGTCCCTCGCAAACGGTGTTAGCCTAAGGCCGTGTTGTTCGGTCTGCTTCTTCTTCGTAGCCGCGACGAGTCCTAGCTTCCAGGCCTCCCTCGTCGCGGAGTCTGGTGCGGGTTTACGCGCCCTTGGCTGACCACCGTTTGGTATAGGAGAGCGCACGACAATGAACGATTTATCCTCGATAGCCCCCCGCACACTCGCCGAAAAAGTGTGGGACGACCATCTCGTCGTGAAGGGTGAGGGAGCCACCCCCGACCTCATCTACATCGACCTCCACCTCGTTCACGAGGTGACGAGCCCCCAAGCCTTCGACGGTCTGCGTCTCGCCGGACGCCCGGTGCGTCGCCTCGACCTCACCATCGCCACCGAGGATCACAACACCCCGACACTCGACATCGACAAGCCGATCGTCGACCTTACGAGCCGCCTCCAGATCCAGACCCTCCGCAACAACTGCGCGGAGTTCGGTGTGCGCCTGCACTCGCTCGGCGACATCGACCAAGGAATCGTGCACGTGGTCGGCCCGCAGTTGGGCCTCACCATGCCGGGCATCACTGTCGTCTGCGGCGACTCGCACACCTCAACGCACGGTGCTTTCGGCGCCATGGCGTTCGGCATCGGTACGAGTGAGGTCGAGCATGTGCTCGCCACCCAGACCCTGCCGCTCACGCCGTTCAAGACGATGGCGATCACCGTCGAGGGCGCACTGCGTCCGGGAGTGACGGCCAAGGACATCATCCTCGCGGTCATTGCCCAGATCGGTACCGGCGGCGGTCAGGGGTACGTTCTCGAGTTCCGTGGCAGCGCCATCCGCTCCCTCTCGATGGAGGGCCGCATGACGGTCTGCAACATGTCGATCGAGGCTGGCGCGCGAGCCGGCATGATTGCGCCCGACCAGGTGACCTACGACTACCTGTTCGGTCGCGCGCACGCACCCAAGGGCGCCGATTGGGATGTTGCGGTCGCCTATTGGAATACCCTGGCGACCGATGCCGACGCCGTGTTCGACGCCGAGGTGTTCCTCGACGCCAACCAGCTCGAGCCTTTCGTCACCTGGGGCACCAACCCGGGCCAGGGCGCATCGCTCAGCGACCGGGTGCCCGATCCATCCCTGATCATCGACATGAACGAGCGTGCTTCGGCCGAGCGCGCAC
>JBKJLH010000185.1:0-6007 GCA_046597035.1 Lacisediminihabitans sp. | reverse complement strand
GTCGCCGCGGTGAGAGCGGCCTGGGCGGCGGCGGTCGGCTCGCTGAGGGAACCGGATGCGGCGGCGGGTAGGGCTTTCGCGGTTGCAAGATCCTGCCGCGTGTCCGCTACCGCGGTGGCGAGCTTGCTTCGGGCATCCGCGAGCCCCGACGCGAGAGTGTCGATCGAATCGAGTAACCGGGTGGTCTGGCCGATGCTGGCCTGCGCCGCGCGCACGGTGACCGCGGCTGCGCCGGCGTCGCCGCTCGCGATGGCGGCCTGTGCGCTCGAGCCGGCCGTCCCCACGAATTCGAGGAGCTTGTCCACCTGGCCGGGGTTGTCGGCGATCGACGACAGCGCCGTCGGCGAAAACGAGGCCTGAAGCGTCGCGAGTGTGGCGCGCGCTGTCGTGAGTCGCGCTTTCACGGCCTCGGCATCCGTCACCACTGTCGCGAGGGCCTGGGGAGCGTTCTGCTCCAGCTTGCGCAGCTCGTCGAAGGCGTCCGCCTGGGCGTCGAGTTCGGTATCTGCAGCTTCGCAGAGTTCGATGATGCGCGAGGTCATCGAACGCTTCTGCTCCGGTGTTTCCGGCACCGCGTCGTCGAGTTTCTGGCGCAGGGTGAATGCCTCGGCCACCTGGGATTTGGCGGTGGCGAGGCTCGCGCTGAAGGGAGCAGTGACTTCGGTCCCGAACTGCGCGATGGCGAAGCCGAGCTCCTGTTCGCTCGTCTTCAGGGAGTCATCGAGCTGTACCAGCAGACTGCCGGCCTTCTGGTCGAGTTGCTGCTGGGTCGGCCCGGCGGGAGCGGATGCCGCACCGCGTACACCACCTCCTCGTCGCGACCGCACGAAGAACACGATTCCGAGCACGATGAGAGCCAGCAGTATCAGCACGATGACTATCGGCAGCGACGCCCCCCCGCTCGATGGTGGGGAGGTGCCGGGAGGGCCTGACCCGCTGTCGCTGCCCCCGCTCGACGCACCGGCATAGCCGTGTGCTGCGGCCACGGCGGCCCCCACCCAGTCGCTCTTCTTCAGCGCGGGAATGATGTCGTTGGTCTCGACGGACTGCGTGATCGACTTGTCGGGGGCGGCATCCCCGTAGTAAATGGAGTAGTTGCGGTCCACCGTGGCCACCGCCAGAAGGATATTGCCCGCGCCGAGACCATTCTTCCGTGCGACGCTCGTCGCCCAGGCAGTTTTATCGGAGACTCCGCTGAAGCTGTCGACGTAGACCACGAAGAGCTGGAGCTTTGTCGAGGCGTACAGCGCGTCTGTCGCGGTGGCTATCTCGGCACCCCGCGAACCGACCGCGTTGACGGTATCCACCACGTAGGCCCCCCCGAGATCGACCGGCGACTGGGCCTGAGCTGTCATCGGGAGCGCGAGTGCAGCGGACGCGGCAATCGCGAGTGCGGCGATTATCCGGCAAAGTCTGGCCGTGATGGTGAGGCGAATGACAGGCTCCTTGCTACCGCCGCGGATGAAATTGGCGTTGTCGCCTGCGATTCTACTGATATCTGCTCACCGAATGAAGGGTCGCTATCTCAGGCTGACAGCGGACACCGGCCCGGTCACCAGGTGGGGGCTGAGGAACGAGCCATCCGCTTTCTGGCGGCGGAGATCGAGGGTGGCCGAGACCTGGTAGACACCCGCAGCCAGGAGCGGCAGATCTCCGCGGAAGCGGGCCGTGCCCTCATCTTCGACCGTGCAGGTGACCGGCTGGAACGACGCCTGATAGGTCATGGATGCCCCGGGCGCCAGATCCACGATCACCCCCATCGCGGCCACGGCTCCGTTACTGTGCCACCGCACGATCCCGTCCTTCGAGAGGATGATCTCGGGGGAGACAGCAGAGCCCCCCACAACGCGTCCCATGCCTGTGTTCGTGAGGGTCACCGTTCCCGAGACGCGATCGGCCGAGGCATCCGCTGCAGGGAAGCTCGTGGTGAGCACAAGACCGTCGGCATTCGGGGCGATGTCGGCGAGGGCCCCCCCACACCGGTTGATCCTCTCGATGGGCGCGCCGGTGAGCCGGCCCTGCGCCGTCGTATCCCCTGGCGAGGCATCTCGCGTCGGCGTCGATGCGCTCACGCTGGATGCGGAGCCGGTCGATGGTACGAGCCCGCGGATACCGGTGAACCCGGCCACCCCGATTCCCGCCACCGCGAGAGTCGTGGCGCTCCCCATCGCAACCTGTTGCGCGACGCGGCGACGAGAACTGCGGCGGAGCACGCTCGAGAGATCAATCTGGCCGAGGGAGGGACCGCTCTCAGTGAATATCTTCTTCAGCTCAGTTTCTGTGGACATGGATAGCTCCCTGCGTCTCGATGGTGGTCGTGGATGCCTCGGTGTCCGGTTCGGCGGAGAATGCGACGGCCATTGTGCCGAGGCCGTCGCTCAGGTAGCGCTTCACCGCGCCGGAGGAGATGCCGAGCCACTCGGCGATGTCGTCGATTTTGAGGTCTTCGTAGTAGCGCAAGACGATGCAGGCACGCACTCGGGGCGTGAGTTTGGCGAGTTCGGCCGTGAGATCGAGACGACTGTCGGTGGCCGGGTCGGTGGACTCCTGCTCCTCCGGCACGGCAGTGAGATGGGCGATCCGACGCCAACGGGTGGCGCGACGACCGCCATCCAGCCAGGTATTGAGAATCGCACGGCGCACGTAGGCTTCGGCGCTCAGGACGGTGTAGCCGTTGCGCAGCCGACCGAAGGTCTTGACCAGGGCATCCTGCACAAGGTCGGCCGCGTCATCCGCGTTGCCGCTGATCAGCCAGGCGTAGCGCGTCAGTGAATCCCCGCGCTCGGCGACGAGCGTCGTGACGACAGACTGCCAGTCGCCCGATCGCACGCCGCCGCCGGCTCTCTGGTCCGGTGATGCTACTGCCGCCATCCAGTTCCTCTCGCGCGCCTGTTAGAAGAGTGTCTACCTTCTGAGACGTACGGGAGGAGTAAAACGTTGGGTCCGGCGTTCCAATCAGTTCTCGATAGACAGCTTGAGGCGGCGGCGGATATCGGTGAGCTGGGCCGTGAGGCCCTCCGGCAGCCGATCACCGAAGGTCGAGAAAAACTGTTCGGTCGAATCCAGCTCGGCGAACCATGCCTCCGGATCCACATCGAAGAGTCGTGCGAGGTCACTGCGGGTCACATCGATTCCGTCGAGATCGAGTCCGCCATCCACCGGCTTCCACCCGAGGGGAGTGTCCACTGCCGGGGCGCGACCGTCGACCCGCTCAAGGATCCACTCGAGCACTCGGGAATTCTCGGCGAAACCGGGCCAGAGGAACGATCCGTCGGAACCCTTACGAAACCAATTGACCTGGAAGATCTTCGGCGCTGTGGTGCCGAGCGTCCGACCGATCTCCAGCCAGTGCGACCAGTGATCGGCCATGTTGTAGCCGCAGAAGGGCATCATGGCAAAGGGATCGCGGCGCAATTCGCCGACGGTGCCCTCTGCGGCGGCGGTGCGTTCGGACGAGACCGTCGCCCCGACGAACACCCCGTGTTCCCAGCCCCGGGCTTCGGTGACTAACGGCACGTTGGTGGCGCGGCGTCCGCCGAAGATGATCGCGTCGATCACCACACCCTCCGGGTCGTCCCAATCGTCGGCAATCGCCGGGCACTGGGCGGCAGCCACCGTGAACCGGGAATTCGGGTGAGCGGCGGGGGATCCGGATGTCGCGCTCCACACATTGCCCTGCCAGTCCAGCAGGTTGGTGGGAGCTTCCTCAGTGAGACCCTCCCACCACACGTCGCCGTCATCGCGCAGGGCCACATTGGTGAAGATGGTGTTACCCCAGAGGGTGTCGATGGCGGTTGCGTTGGTGGATCGGCCGGTGCCGGGAGCGACGCCGAAGAATCCGGCCTCGGGGTTGATCGCCCGCAAGCGGCCGTCGGGGCCGGGGCGCAGCCACGCGATATCGTCACCGATCGTCTCCACCTTCCAGCCGGGGATAGATGGTTTGAGCATGGCGAGGTTGGTCTTACCGCAAGCAGACGGGAAAGCGGCGACGACATGAAACACTCTGCCGCGGGGATTCGTGACCTTGAGGATCAGCATGTGCTCGGCAAGCCAGCCCTCATCGCGGGCGAGCACGGAGGCGATGCGCAGGGCGAAGGACTTCTTGGCGAGAAGCGCGTTCCCTCCGTACGCCGAGCCGAACGACCAGATCTCCCGCGTCTCCGGGAAGTGAGAGATGTACTTCGTCTCGTTGCAGGGCCACGGCACGTCCTTCGCGCCCTCCACCAGGGGAGCACCGACGCTGTGAATCGCGGGCACCCACTCGGTATCGGGGCCGATGAGCGAAAGGGCATCTGCGCCCATCCGGGTCATGATGCGGGTGCTGACCACAACGTAGGGGGAGTCGGTGATTTGTACGCCGAGCTTGGACAGCGGACTCCCGAGGGGACCCATCGAGAAGGGCACGACGTACAGGGTGCGACCGCGCATACTTCCGGAGAACAGGCCGGAGAGCGTCGAGCGCATCTCGGACGGTTCGCGCCAATTATTGGTCGGGCCGGCGGCATCCTCCGTTGCGGAGCAGATGAAGGTGCGTTCCTCGACGCGGGCGACATCGCTCGGGTCGCTGCGGGCGAGGAAGCTATTGGGGCGAAGCTGTGCATTGAGCCGCAGCAGCGTGCCGGAATCGACCATGAGGCGCGTGAGGCGGTCGCTCTCAGCGAGTGATCCATCGCACCAGACGACGGAGTCCGGGACGGTGAGCAGAGCTATCGACGCCACCCAGGCGATGACGCGAGAATCGGCGTTTGGCGGCACAGCCCCGGCGGTGCCTGAGGGGGTCGGCGAGTGGGTAGCCGGTCGGGTTGAGGTGATGGTCATGACTCGTCCGTTTCGTCTGGGGCGGGCTGAGGCGGCCGTAATTTTCGGCTCTGCTTCTACAATGCGTCCTTTTTGACTTGATTTCGGTGAAAATGACTGGTAAAAACAGGCAATCTTTCACTAGTGTCAAATGCATGACCGATCTCGCGACACTGGGCCAGCGCATCCGCCATTTCCGAAACGAGGCCGGGCTCACCCTCGATCAACTCGGCGAGCGGGTCGGCATTGCCGGCAGCCAGCTCTCCCTGATGGAGAACGGTCGGCGGGAACCGCGACTCTCCCTCTTGGAGGGCATCGCCGGCACGGTCGGTATCGCGGTATCTGAGCTGCTCGACGATGCGCCGCCCACTCCGCGGGCGGCGCTCGAGATCGAACTGGACCGGATGCAGAAAGCCGCCGTCTACCGCGGGCTTGGTCTCCCGGCCATCCGTCCGTCCCGAACCATGCCGGAGGAGACCCTCGAATCGCTCGTCGGCCTGCACCGGGAACTCGCTCGCAGAGCACGAGAGGCGATCGCCACACCGGAAGAAGCGCGACGTTCGAACACGGAACTGCGCCAGTACATGCGCACGCAAGACAACTACATACCCGCCATCGAGGAGCTGGCCGAGGAAACGGTGCGCGGCGTGGGTTACGTCGGTGGGGCGCTCACGCACCGGGCGGTCAGCCTCATGGCGAAGAAGCTGGGTTTCGACGTGATCTTCGTCAATGATCTTCCGCACTCAACCCGCTCGGTCACCGACCTCGCCAACGGTCGCATCTACCTGCCACCAGCATCCATCCCCGGCGGGCACGGCCTGCGGTCCATGGCGCTCCAGGCGCTTGCCCACCGCCTGCTCGAGCATCACGAGCCGGAGAGCTACGCGGAATTCCTGCGGCAGCGGCTGGAGATCAATTACTTTGCGGCAGCCTGTCTCATGCCGCTCACCCAGTCCGTTGAGTTCCTCAACCGGGCCAAGGCCGAGCGCAACCTCGCCGTCGAGGACTTCCGCGATGCTTTCGGAGTCACGCACGAGGCGGCTGCGCTTCGGTTCACCAATCTCGCGACGACGCACCTGGCAATGCCCGTGCATTTCCTGCGCGTCGGCGAAGACGGTGCGCTCCACAAGGGCTACGAGAACGACGGACTCCAGCTGCCGACGGATGTCACCGGCTCGACCGAGGGCCAGCTGGTGTGCCGCCACTGGAG
>JBKJLH010000162.1:0-19646 GCA_046597035.1 Lacisediminihabitans sp. | reverse complement strand
CGTCATTGATGAGCTCGGCGAGACCGGCCAGTACTTCTTCGGTGGACAATGCCATTGTGTTATCTCCTTGGGGGTGTCGTTTGACCGTTGATTATCTTACGGGAGCACAACGACCTGAGCTCCGAAGACCAGCCCAGCGCCGAATCCGATCTGCAGTGCGAGGCCGCCGCTGAGTTCGGGATGTTCGGCGAGTAGCCGATGGGTAGCGAGGGGGATCGACGCCGCAGAGGTGTTGCCGGTATCGGCAATGTCACGCGCGATCATCACGGACGCTGGCAACTTGAGTTGCTTGGCGAACTCGTCGATTATGCGCATGTTGGCCTGGTGGGGGATGAAGGCGGCGAGGTCTGCCGAGGTTATCCCCGCGGCATCCAGAGCCTGCTTCGCGACCTTGGCCATATCCCAGACCGCCCAACGAAAGACAGTCTGTCCCTCCTGGCGAAGGGTCGGCCACTCGGCCGTACCGTCGCGGAACTCGGTGAGTGTTGCGTTCATGCCGATGGCATCCGCCTTCGACCCGTCGGAGCCCCAGACCGCCGGCGCGATACCGGGCGTGTCGCTCGGTCCGATGACCACGGCGCCGGCTCCGTCGCCGAGCAAGAACGAAATAGAGCGATCGGTCGGGTCGACCACGTCGGAGAGCTTCTCTGCGCCGATCACCAGGGCATAGTGGGCAGCACCGGAGCGGATGAGCGCGTCGGCTTGGGTGACCGCGTAGCTGAATCCGGCACAGGCGGCGTTGGTGTCGTAGGCCGCCGCGGGGTTGGAGCCGACGCGATCCGCCACGACCGCGGCCATCGAGGGGGTCTGCCGCATGTTGCTGATGGTGGCGATTATCACGAGGTCGATCTGGTCGGCGGCCACGCCCGACTTCTCGATGGCCTCGCGGGCGGCATCCGTTGCGAGGTCCACTGCGAGGATTTCGGCGGAGGCGCGCCTCCGGGTGATGATGCCCGTGCGCTGCTGGATCCATTCGTCACTCGAATCGATCGGGCCGGTGAGCTCGTCGTTCTGCACGACCAGGTCGCCGCGCGCCGCACCGTAGCTATAGATGCGGGTGAATTGCGCACCGTGGGTCTGGTTCAGGATGGGGTGGCTCATGACTTCCCGTCGATCAGGTCGAATGCTGCGGAGAGATCGTCCGGGGTCTTGACGGCCACAGTCGGCACTCCTTTGAGGCCGCGCTTCGCGAGCCCCATCAGTGCACCGGCGGGTGCGATCTCGATCAGTCCGGACACGCCTGCGGCCGCGAATGCGTCCATTGTCTTATCCCACCGTACAGGGGAGGAAACCTGCCCGACGAGCAGGTCGATGAAGGCCGCGCCGTTCGAAACGACAGTACCGTCATGGTTGGTCCAGATACTGAGGGTCGGATCGTGCTTCGGGATGCTCCCCGCCACCGTTGACAGGCGAGCGACCGCCGGCGACATATACCGAGTGTGGAATGCTCCGGCGACCTGGAGGGGGATTACCCGTGCGCCGGCCGGTGGCGCCTCTGCGAGCATCGCGAGCGCATCGAGGGCACCGGCGACCACGATCTGGCCCCCGCCGTTGAAGTTCGCCGGTTCGAGGCCCAGCTCGGTGAGGCGCTCGAGGAGCGCGTCTTCGGTAGCGCCGATGACCGCACTCATGCCGGTGGGTTCGAGAGCGGCAGCGCTGGCCATGGCGGAGCCTCGTTCCCGCACGAGGGTCATCGCATCCGTTTCGCTCACGATGCCGGCGGCGGCGGCGGCGGTGACCTCACCGACCGAATGCCCGGCTACGCCGCCGATCAGCTTGCGTCGACTTTCGAGGAGGGCCCTCAGAGTAAGGAGTCCGGCGGCTACGATCAGGGGCTGGGCGACGGCGGTGTCGCGGATCGTGTCAGCGTCTGAGGTCGTGCCGTGCGCTGCAAGGTCGAGACCTGCGGCATCCGACAGGGCGGAGAGGTGATCGGCGAAGCGGGGTTCGGCCAGCCAGGGAGAAAGGAACCCCGGAGTTTGCGAACCCTGACCGGGACACATGACGATGATCATCAGGCCAGTCTGCCGTGCCCGCATGCCTCGGGTGCTGTAGGACACCACCAACAAAGTTCCTGTGCTTTGGCGGATTCCTCAGCGGTGCACTCGTTCCGTCTCCCCCCGCAACCCGGGCCGCTGCGGTCTGAGCGGGTCGGCGTGCCGGCCCCTCGTGTCCGAAATGGCCCGGAATGCGGCGAGACCGGCGCTGGAGGGCGGTCGGCGGAGCGGCCCTCAGCGGCGGCGTAACGGCCCGTCGGGCTCAGCGATCGAGCCGATGATGAGTGCCGCCTGCAGGATGAGTGACTCGCGGGCCCCCGTGGCATCCCATCCGATCACTTCGGAGACGCGCTTGAGGCGATAACGCACGGTATTGGGATGCACGAACAGCTCACGGGCAGTGGCTTCCAGCGAGCGACCGTTGTCGAGGTAGCACCACAGCGTGGCGAGCAGCTCGGTGGAATGTGCCTGCAGTGGTTTGTAGATGCGGTTGATGAGCGTCGCGCGGGCGAGAGCGTCCCCGGCGAGTGCCCGCTCGGGAAGCAGGTCGTCGGCGAGTGTCGGCCGCGGTGCATTGCGCCACGAACGTGCGACGGCGAAACCGGCCAGTGCCGCCTTGGCGCTGCGGGATGCTTCCACGAGCGACGGCACCTGGTGGCCGAGCACGAGGTAGCCGTCCCCGAAGCCGGGCTCGAGAGCGGTGGCGATGTCGAGGAACGGGGTGAGGGTGGCCCCGGCGGGTTCGTCGCCCTGCGGCGTGGGATGGGCGCGCCCGATCACGAGCACCAGCCGGCTTCCCTGTACCCCGATCAGCACATCGGCATCGAGGTGTCTTGCGGTGCGGCGGAGCATATCCACATCGAGCATTTTCGGCGCGGTGCCGACAAGGACCGAGACCTCTCCATGGCCATGCCAGCCGAGCGCGGCGATGCGGGACGGCAGTTCGTCGTCGTATTCCCCGCTGAGGATCGAGTCGACGACCAGGGCTTCGAGGCGGGCGTCCCACAGTCCGCGGGCCTCTGCTGCACGAGCGTAGACATCCGCCGCAGCGAAAGCGATCTCTCGCGAGTAGAGCAGTATCGCCTCTCGCACCGTCTCGTCGGCACCCTTTACACGATCTTCGACCACTTCCACCGTCACCCGGATGAGCTGGAGGGTCTGCGTGAGGCTCACCGACCTCAGCAACTCGCGGGGGGCCGCGCCGAACACATCCGCCGCGATCCAGGGGGTCGAGGTGGGGTCATCGAACCAATGAATGAAGGAAGTGATGCCCGCCTGGGCCACCAGCCCGACCGCCGACCGCCGACCCGGCGGCATCTCTCCATACCAGGAGAGCGTGTCATCGAGCCGCTTGAGAGTCGCCGTAGCGAGTTCACCGGAGATCGCCCGGAGCCAGGCGAGCGTCTGTTCCTTTGTCTTGACCGCGGGTGCCATGTCGTCGTGAGCGTCGGGCTAGCTCTCGCCGCCCGCCGTACCCGTCGTGCCGGCCGTTACGTCGTGCAGTCGATAGCGCTCGATCGCCTGCTGCGGGATACCCGGGTGCAGTTTCCCCTGGGCAACGAGCGACTCGAGAGTGCGCACGACCAGCGAGGGACCATCGATCTTGAAGAATCGGCGGGCCGCGGCACGAGTGTCGGAGAATCCGAAGTCGTCAGCTCCGAGAGTGGCGAAGTCCCCGGGCACGTAGGCACGGATCTGGTCGGGCACAGCGTGCATGAAGTCCGTGACCGCGACGAACGGCCCCTCGGCTCCGGCAAGTTTCTCTGTCACATAGGGCACGCGCTTCTCAAAGTTGGGGTTGAGGAAATTGTGCTCCGTGGCGGCGAGACCGTCGCGACGCAGTTCCGTCCACGATGTCACTGACCAGACATCCGTTGACACTCCCCAGTCATCGGCGAGCAGCTGCTGGGCCTCGAGAGCCCAGGGAACCGCGACACCCGAGGCGAGCAATTGGGACTTCGGTCCCTGCACAGTGCCGGCCTTCAATCGGTAGATGCCTCGGAGCAGGCCATCGATATCGAGATCTTCCGGCTCGGCTGGCTGCACCATCGGCTCGTTGTAGACCGTGAGGTAGTACATGACATTCGGGTGCGGATGAGAGCCACCGTACATGCGCTCGAGCCCATTCTTGACGATATGACCGAGCTCGTAGCCGTAAGCGGCGTCGTACGCGACCACCGCCGGGTTCGTGGAGGCCAGCAGGATCGAGTGGCCATCTGCATGCTGCAGTCCCTCACCCGTAAGGGTGGTGCGGCCCGCCGTCGCCCCGACGATGAAGCCGCGCGCCATCTGGTCGCCGGCGGCCCACATGGCATCGCCGGTGCGTTGGAAACCGAACATCGAGTAAAACACGTACACCGGTATGAGCGGTTCTCCGTGGGTCGAATATGAGGTTCCAGCGGCGGTGAAAGCCGCGAATCCGCCAGCTTCGTTGATGCCGACGTGCACGATCTGGCCCTGGGGGCTCTCCTTATAGGCGAGGAGCTGCTCGCGGTCCACCGAGGTGTATTGCTGACCTCGTGGGTTGTAGATCTTCGCCGTCGGGAAGTACGCGTCCATGCCGAACGTGCGCGCCTCATCCGGGATGATCGGCACGATGCGGTGACCGAAGTCCTTCGCCTTCAGGAGGTCCTTGAGCAAACGGGCGAACGCCATTGTGGTGGCGATCTCTTGTTTGCCAGAGCCCCTCTTCGCGATCGCGTAGGCCGAATCATCGGGGAGGCTGATCGAAACATGCTTCGTGCGGCGCTCCGGGAGGTTGCCCCCGAGTGCCCGCCTGCGCTCGACCATGTACTGGATCGCCTCGTCGTCTTCGCCCGGGTGGTAATAGGGCGGAAGGTAGGGGTTCTCCTCGAGCACGGCATCCGTGATCGGGATACGCATCGCGTCGCGGAACTGCTTGAGGTTCTCGAGCGTGAGTTTCTTCATCTGGTGGGTCGCATTGCGTCCCTCGAACGACGGGCCGAGGCCGTAGCCCTTCACCGTCTTCGTGAGGATCACGGTGGGCTGGCCCGTGTGTTCGGATGCCGCCTTGAAGGCTGCATACACCTTGCGGTAGTCGTGACCGCCCCGCTTGAGCCCCCAGATCTGGTCGTCGGTGTAGTCCTTGACCATTTCCAGAGTGCGAGGGTCGCGTCCGAAGAAGTTCTCGCGCACGTAGGCGCCACTCTCGGCCTTATAAGTTTGATAGTCGCCGTCGGGAGTGCGGTTCATCAGGTCGCGCAGCGCGCCCTCCGAGTCCCGGGCGAGCAGTTCATCCCACTCGCGGCCCCAGACCACCTTGATGACGTTCCAGCCCGCTCCGCGGAAGAAACTCTCCAGCTCCTGGATGATCTTGCCGTTGCCGCGTACCGGTCCGTCGAGGCGCTGCAGGTTGCAGTTGATGACGAAGTTGAGGTTGTCGAGGCCGTCGTTCGCCGCGAGCTGAAGAGCACCGCGGCTCTCCACCTCATCCATCTCCCCGTCACCGAGGAACGCCCAGACCTGGCTGTCCGAGGAATCCTTGATCCCCCGGTTGGTGAGGTATTTGTTCGACTGCGCCTGGTAGATCGCGTTGAGCGGTCCGAGCCCCATGGACACGGTCGGAAATTGCCAGAAATCCGGCATGAGACGCGGATGCGGGTAGGACGACAGTCCGCCGCCCTGGTGGGACTTCTCCTGGCGGAATCCGTCGAGCTGGTCGGTCGACAGACGTCCTTCGAGGAAGGCACGGGCATACATGCCGGGAGAGGCGTGGCCCTGGTAGAACACCTGGTCGCCACCGCCGACATGATCCTGGCCGCGAAAGAAATGGTTGCTGCCGACTTCGTAGAGGGTCGCGGACCCGGCATAGGTGGAGATGTGTCCACCGACGGAGATGCCGGGGCGCTGGGCGCGGTGCACCATGATGGCGGCGTTCCAACGCAACCATGCGCGGTACCGGCGTTCAAGGTCTTCGTCGCCCGGGAACTCGGGCTCGTTCTCCGGGGCGATCGTGTTGAGGTAGTCGGTGGTCGGAACCATCGGTACTCCGAGGTGTAGCTCCTTCGACCGCTTCAACAGGCTGAGGATGATCTCTCGCCCGCGTTCATGTCCCTGCACTGCAACCAGCGCATCGAGCGATTCCTGCCATTCCGCAGTTTCCTGAGGGTCCTGATCGGTGTGATTCACCGAGTAAGGGTCCTGGTCGTTTACCGTCAACGTCGACCTCACATCTTTTCCGTGGACAATCCGTGCCCTATTGGTGATGATCGGATTGCGATCGTCTCCGTCGTCAAGGGCCTCAACGAGTCTAGTTCTCGAAGCTGGTCTCACTCACGCACGCTGTACTTCCGCCGTGCACCGGTAGCGTCTCAGCCATGGCTCTTCACACGATCGACAACGGGATACTCCAGATCTCTGTCAACGACTTGGGAGCAGAGCTGTCGTCACTGTCCCTGAACTCCCCGGACGACGAGGCCCAGTGTGAGCTCCTCTGGCAGGGGCAGTCGGTGTGGAAGCGCCGCGCGCCCATCCTTTTTCCCATCGTCGGGCAGATGCCGGGCGGCGTTCTCCGATACGACGGTGTCAACTACCCAATCGGGCAACACGGATTCGCCCGCGATCAGCGGTTCGGGGCCTCCGCTATCAGTTCGCGATCGGTGCTCTTCACCCTGGTCGACTCGACGCAGTCGAGAGAACAGTTCCCCTTTGGTTTTCGACTCGAAGTCGTGTACTCCCTGATGGATTCGACGGTCAGCGTCACGACGACAGTCACCAATACCGATACCGTGCCCTTTTCCGCATCGCTCGGAGAGCATCCCGCCTTCGCCTGGCCGATCGTGGCGGGAATAGCCCGCGAGGTTCACAGCATCGAGTTCGAACAGCCGGAGCCGGCCCCCATCCGGCGCATCGTCGATGGGCTCGCCCTGGTCGAGTCGCAGCCGTCGCCGGTCGTGGGCAGCACGCTCAGCCTTGCTGACTCGCTCTTCACCGCCGACGCGGTCATCTTCGACCAACTCGCCAGTCGTTCGGTGCACTATTCGGCGCCCGGCGCCCCCAGCATCACGGTGTCGTTCCCCGATTTCCCCCTTCTCGGGGTCTGGTCGAAGTCTCCAGGCCAGTTCGTCTGCATAGAGCCATGGTTCGGCATGACGGCTGCGGAGGATTTCGCCGGCGAATACAGCGAGAAGCCCCATCAGTTCGTGCTTGAACCGCACGAGTCCCGCGTATTCAATTTCAGCATCACCGTCGGGCACCCCTCGCCATAGGTCCGGGGCGTTCCCGGGCGTAGTATTGCGAATCGTGTTTACCGGACGTTCGTATCTTCCGGAGGATAGGACTTGCGCATGGCTCTGGAAAATGACACCCAGGCACCAGATTTCGAACTCCCCAACCAGTTCGGGGAGCACATCAGACTGAGTGACTTCCGTCATAAGAAGCCGGTCGCACTCGTTTTCTTCCCCCTCGCCTTCTCGAGCACCTGCACCAGCGAACTCAGCGAGCTGAAAGATAACCTTTCCCTGTTCAGCGACAGGGGCATCGAACTGCTCGGCGTCTCCGTCGACTCCAAGGCCACGCAGCGGGCGTTTGCCGAGGCCGAGGGATACGACTTCAACCTCTTGGCCGACTTCTGGCCGCATGGCGCCGTTGCCAAGGAGTACGGCGTATTTCTGCCCGAAAAAGGCTTCGCGACGCGCGCGACCTTCCTCATCGATCTGAACGGCATCATCCACGCCAGCTTCGTCACGGCGCCGGGAGAGGCGCGGTCGATCGACGCGTATCGCGAGGCGCTCGCCGAGCTGGCGTCGGAGACCAGCTAGGCGTTTTTCCGCTCCGGGTCGAGACGTCGCAGCACCTCCTGAAGTTCGGCGATCATCTCGAGCTGGCGGTTATTGATCTGAAGTACGGCGTCGATGTCGGCTCCGATGTACATGCCGACGAACTTCCCGCTACCCGTACCATTGCGCATGATGCCGGCAGCACGCTCGCCACTGGTGAGGTGCGCGCGATGATCCTCATGCCTGTTTCGGATCGGGCGTGAGCGCTTCGACCTCGTGGCCGAATTACGGGATGTGGTAGTGGTGCGAGTGTGAGCGGGCTGTGATGCACGACCGGTACGGATGCCTGTACGATGATGTTTCGACGCAGCCTCCCTCTTGGGCGTGCGCTGCGGGCCTTTAGCTCAGTTGGTAGAGCGCCACGTTTACACCGTGGATGTCATCGGTTCGAGCCCGGTAGGGCCCACCCCAGACAAACTCAGCCCGGTTTTGAGTCCACATCGTCCGGGCCTGCGAGGGCGGGTGCCGGGGCTGGCCGCTCTCAAAAATTCAGGACGGAAAATTTGCGGCCGTCAGGTCGCAGTTTCCTCGCCGTGCTTTATGACCAGACCGCCCATCGATGGGTCAGCCAGCGCCCCGCTGAGCGCCGTGCACGGGCCGGATTTCGCTTGTGGGTCGAGATCGCGACCGTGCTTATCTCGGAACGCTACGCAGTGCAACACACGGCGCGCGACTCGTCGGCGCGGACGGCAGCAGAGGGCGGGGGAGGGGGTAGGAGGGGACTGAGCCCGGCGATCGCACCAACGATCCCTCCGTAAACTCCGACCGTCATCGATCCGGTCGCGAAGAAATCGCTACCCGGCAGAACCCCCTCGACGTCGGCTGCGGAGACGGAGAAGAAGGATCAGCCCCACTGAGACACCGAGAACACCAGCCGGGATAATCCAGAGTGGCATCCACTGCGGCGGTGACGCATTGGGATGCGGATTCGCATTCACGCGGATTGATGCGGCTATCACGGGCGAGACTATCGCCGCGAGAAACGACTTACCGAGCGTGTCGGGATGAAGACTTTCGGCGCGCAGGAGCACTGACCCCGAGGGGTTTCGATCGACGGAGACGCCGTTGAGGAACCGTTCGCTCGATGGCGCGCACGCGCTGTGTGCCGCGGTTCTTCCGAGCATCGAAATGTAGCTGAATCCGGCGTGACGTGCGGCCCGTCGGGTCGTCTCGTCCAATTTCTGTTGAATGGAATGCAGGTAGATCGTGTCGATGTCGGTAAACGGGAAGACGTTCACAGCGGGTGAATCGGTTAGATTGGCGCCGGAGAGCCGGGCAGCGAAGCATCCGCCGGCGGGGGTATTCGAGGGATCCGGCACGATAGTCGGGTAGCGGATGACGAACACGTGGGCATTCGGCGCGTCCGTCTTGATGGCGTCGAAGATCTTCTCGAGTCCGCTCGGGTGGGCCTCGGTTCCGTGCGCCACGGCCGTAGTCACCCGCTCTGCGAGCTTATCGATACCGTCATGGACGAAGGAGGACCGGCAGTTCGCCGCGGCGGCATGAAGCAGTGGTCCGTCGTGGCCGAGAGCCACACAGGACTTCGTCGCCGTGACGAATCCGAGGTCGTTCCCACCGATTGTTATGGTGACGACGTCGGCGCGAGAAGTGAGAGCTCTGCTCTGAGCCGGAGCGCTGCCGTTGCCATATTTTTGAAAATGATGTTGGCCGTTGTTGCTCCGGAACAGGTCGCGTCGGTGAGCGTCGATCCCAAGGTCTGAGCCACGAGGTGGGGCAGATTGTGGGTCGACCGGTGGCAGAACGACGGCGAGTTATCGACGGGATCCGCCAAGCCAAGGCCGGACGAGAACGAGTCGCCGAGCGCAACGTAGTCGAGACCGTGAGTACTCGCGTCTGCCGCTGGCGGGGACTCGGACCCAGGGGCGGGGAGCCCGAGCGCTGACAGCATGGGAGACAGCGCGAGCGCCGTGGCTGCTGCCGCCCGGATCACATCGCGGTCCCGATGTAGGAATACTTGACGAACACCTCGGGTGCGATGCCAGACGCTTCGAGAACTCCCTGCACAGCAGTCAGCATGTATTGGGAGTCCCAGCCCATGTAGAGGAAGTTCGAGCCGTCCAGTGCGTCCCACTGGCCGTTCCAGGCCTGGGCGTCAAAAATCGGTCCGCCGCGCCGGGCGCTGAAGGCGACGACGTCGGTGCGCGCATCCGCCCAGAGACGCTTGAAGACGCGGTTGAACAGGGACTTAACATCGTGCACTTCCCAGTGTTCGCCGCGATACTCGACATACTCGAACTCGCGCTGCCAGCCACGCGGCCATCCGCGGCGCCTCTGCGCATCGAGAATCGGCGCCAATCCGTCATCGTCGATGTTCATCGCCACGGGACGGGCCCAGACGGCCAGGAAGTCCGCGGTGAGTCGAGCGGTTCGTTCGCTGATCGCGGTGGTGCCCCAGATCGGGATGTTGGCGAGGGTTCGCGTCGCACCGATCGCGGACCTGGAATAAAGCGCCTGCTTCGCGGCAAAGGATGCGTCGAGTGCGCGCTCGGCTAACGGCGTCTCCAGCAGCACGAGGTTACCGAGGGTCTGTGCGAGCGCACGGTGACTGTTCTGTTCGTCGTCGCTGTACTCCGCCCACTCGCGGATGCCGTCACCACTCCAGCTGTCGGTGGGTGCCAGTGGAAAGACGTGGTCGACGTCCTGCTCCACGGAGTCGTCGACGCCGGCGAGTCGTCCGAGCACGTACGCGGCGTGCGGAAGGTCCCCGTACTTGAGCGCCACGCGCACCCGCGCGTCTGACGGGGTGATCCGGGAGATAGCGGCGACGAGCGCATCCCCTCCAGCCTCGGCCGAACGGCACAGACGTCCAACCAGACGGTCATTGTCCAAACCGACGATCGTTCGTCGCAGCAGAAGCGATTGCACCAATTCCAGCGTGCCGACCAGGCCGATACCGTGCGAAAAACCCCGCCTGTGGTTACGGTAGGCGTGCATGATCAGCGGATACATCCCGCGACCGAAAGTGTTGGTGAGCTGGAGCTGCTGGCTGATCTCCGTATCCTGGGCGAGCGCCGGGAATAGCAGGATCCGGTAGATCTCGGAGTAGTCCCTCCAGTCGTCGGCGTGCTCGCGCAGAGTCTCGAGATCCAGGCGGGGGAAGAGCTGCCGGAAGGCATCGTAGACGCCGCGTCCGCCGGTGGTGTCGACTTCCCGGCCGGTCGTCATGACCAGGTAGTGCCGCCAGAACCCGGCGATCGCATCCCCGGTATTCTGCTCGATCGGCACCCAGAATGCGTCTTCGATCTCGCTCTGCTCGGCGTGGGAGAGTCCCATCAGCACGTAGTTGTGAATGAGCTCGTGATCCCGTAATGGTTCGCCGGTGGAGTTGAGGCTCTCAAAGATCTGCTGGGCGTTAGCGTCTGCGCCGAGAGTTATGGCGACGTGCTCGAGTCGCTGCAGGCCGGTCCAGATCCGCACCACCTCCGAGGCGGGAACCTGGCTGCGAAAAAAAGCATAGTTATCCTCGAAACGGGAGTCACGAAGGTCGGCATCTGCCAGTCGACGGTCGAGCACGACGTTCTCGAATGTCTCAGCCCACGCCCGGTGTGGGCGCAACTTGGTGCGTTCGCAATCCGTATCCCGCACCAATACAGTTTCGAGGTCGACAGCAAGCTTCGGGTCTGCAGCAAGCACCGGATCGTTCAGCACGCTGTGGTGGAGGGCCGCGACAAGGAGCATGAGCGTCGTGATGCGCTGTTGCCCGTCGATGAGTACGAGCTCGGCTGATTCGTGAGCGTCATCCGAGGAGGGCTCGATGGTCGCAGACGACAGGATCGACCCGATGAAGTGCATGTTCCGATCGTCTGAGTCGGCGACGGCGCGGATGTCCGCAAGCAACTGCTCGCATGCGCCGATGTCCCAGCGGTACTGGCGCTGATAGACCGGCACCACGATGGTCGTATTGGCCGTCGAGAGCCAGGCGATTGTATTGACAGCGGTCGCGTCGATATTTGTGGCAGTACCCATGATTGGAATCAGTTTATTCGCACGCCGGCGAGGCTCAGGCCCGCCGGATTGCCAAATGTTAGGCTTACCTAAGTTGGGCTTGTTAAAACGTGCTGGCCCCTTACGAAAGGTCATGATTCGCATCATGGGTTACATCAAATCTGCTGCTCTCGAAGAGACCGGCTACGTCGTTCTCGATCGCTACAACCAGGAACTCGACCCTCAGGAGTGGCGGGATATCGAGTACGTCGACTGGAAGTCATCGGGCGAGACTCAGTTCGCTCCGCTCGCCAGCGCCGAGGGCGAGATCGAGGTCAACGGATTTTGGAACCACAAGCCGCCACGCACCGACAAGGACGGCGTTTGGATCCCGTCCCAGGTCGAGAAGGCGCCGAACCTCGTGCGCCGCGCTCAGGAGCCGGGCGCGAACGTCGGTCGCTGTCGCGTCATCGAGCTTCAGCCCAATGAGTATTCGGACACTCTGTACAACCTGCACCAGGACGACAACAACCGCCTCAACCCGGACGGAACCGGCTGGGTCGTTCGTGGATTCTTCAACCTCACAGATGACGCGGACAGCTTCTTCGTGCTGCGCGAGAACCGCACTGATCCCAGCGTCGAGTATCGCATCGCGCTCCCGGCCGGTGCCCAGCTGATCATCGACACCCAGCGCCTCTGGCATGCGGCAACGCACGTCGGTGCCGAGCCGCGCTACTGCCTGATCACGTCCTGGGAGTCGGGCCCCGAGCTCGATGCGTACATGGCGAAGCACAATGCCGTCAGCAGCGTTCCCAACGTCGAAGTGCCGCAGGAGCTGCTGGATGCCGGCCAGGCCGAGCAGGCACGCCGCATAACGGCGCGCGCAGCCTTTTATGCGGCGAAGGGTCAGGCCGAGAAGACGGCCATGAGCGAGGCCTGATTTCCGCATAATTCATGCGGGAGGCCCTGGCCGTGAGGCCGGGGCCTTTGCGCTCCTCACGCCGTGACGACCCGCTGATGTGGTCCGGTTTACCAGGCGCTCGAGGGGGCCTTAACTTCCGGTACGGGGGTCGTATGCCAGCTCGACCCATTGCCGTAGTGGCTGGAGGCCCACGGAGAGGCCCAGATTGCCTGCTCGGTGATGCTCGTGGGTGCAGACACCGCGAACGCGGCCACAATCGTCGAGAACGACGGATTGCGTTGCAAGTTCTCGGCGGCTTTTTGTGCCGCGATTGTGAGGGCGTCGTAGCTGCCCAATCCGCTCCCACCCCCGGAGCCGTAACCGTTGTTCATGGGGTTGTTGCGATTCCACCAACTGTTGGTGCCATTCTCCTGACGCATCCAACGCACCATAACCGTCACGTTCGCCTCGGACTGCGGCCAACCGCCCGACAGCAGCACCAACCTCGCCCAGTCATAGTTGGTTCCGGCGGCTGCGAGTGATTCGATACCGGCGGTCGCCGAGTACCCGTCGCGAGACGCTCCGCCGAGAGAAACCCGTTCCGAGACGCTGAGGGTCTGCGGGTGCGCGGCGATATAGAGGGCGAGCTGGCCGGCTACATCCGGAGTAGCGGGCGGCGCAATCGCGAAGATGGCGAGCAGCAGGAGCGCCCCGAGCGATGCCCCGACCGCGAGCAGGCCTCGCCGCGGCGCTCGCGAAGCCCGGCGGGGCCGCAGTGTGTCGCGTCGGGAGGCAGCGGATCGGGAAGTTGTCATAGTCGGAGGTTTGCTCAGCCGACCTAACTGGCCCGGCTCGGCGAAACAGCGTCGAGGCTAGCAGAGCGGGCTGCGCGCCTCCGATTAGACCGCGGCACACCGTTATGGACCACTAGTGGGTGACCAGCACTGGTGTCAAGCCCTGGGTCCTAAATTCCGCAATCCCATACGCTCGCAGTAACCGGAAGAGGGGTCAATCATGACGATCAATGCCTACGAAAATGATGAATCCACGATCGAATGGCCCCGCGGTGCCGCCCAGGTCTCGATCGATCCCCTCCGCGATTATCTCCAGCGGATCGGGCGTGCGCAGCTCCTCACCGCAGAGGATGAAGTGAGCCTGGCCCGCCGCATTGAAATAGGCGTGCTTGCCGGCGAGAGGCTCGCTGCTCAGCCCGATCTCGACAGCAAGTCGAAGCGAGAGCTACTCTGGCTCGCCCGTGACGGGGATGCTGCGTACCAGCAGTTCGTCTGCGCGAATCTTCGGCTGGTTGTGAGCATCGCCAAGCGTTATGCAGGTCGGGGGCTGCCGATTATGGATGTGATCCAGGAAGGAAATCTCGGTTTGGTTCGGGCGGTTGAGAAGTTCGACTACTCGATCGGTAACAAATTCTCCACCTACGCCACGTGGTGGATCCGCCAGTCGATCCTGCGCGGTATCGCCGACTCGAGCCGTATCATCCGTATTCCTGTGCACACCGTCGAGAAGATGGACAAGCTCGACCGGGTGAGACGAGACCTCACCAATGAGCTCGGTCGCACTCCGACGATCGAGGAGGTTGCGGATTCGGCGCAGGTGACCGTTGCCGAGGTCATCAAGTTGGCCAAATCAAACCACGACACCATCTCATTCGGTATTCCGATCGGGGACGACGGCAACACCGAGCTCGGCGACCTCATCGAAGACGCCGATACTCCGCAACCCCACGAGTTCGTGGAGCTCGACCTGCGGCATGACGACATCCGGCGCAAGCTTGATGCGCTGCCGCCCCGGGATGCCACGGTAATCCGCCTACGTTTCGGTCTCGAAGGCCGTCAGGCACTCACTCTGGACGAGGTAGGGGAGCTGTATGGCATCACCCGCGAGCGCGTCCGGCAACTCGAGACTCGCAGCCTGAAACGCCTTCGGAGCGAAGACCTGCACTCCTATCTCGGCTGACCTCTTGTCTGACTTTCCCAGCCCCCACATCACGTATCACTGCAACGGTCGATTTTGCTTTCTCACTCCTCAGAGCTTGTTCCTACGCCGCCAACCTCTTCGGTGAGCTGAAGTCCCTGGGCGCTGTTGGAGGAGAGCGTGAGGGCTTCGAGCCACTCACGGTTTATCTTGGGCATGCGGGCGCCGTTGTAGCGGAAGACCAGGGGGATTGTGGGATCGAGCCAGATGACACTGCGCCCGTCTCCGACACTCTGTTCATCACGCCAGGAGAAGAAGAAGCCCTCGTCCCGTCGGAGCTTGAGGCCGATGACCAACTGCAGATGGGCCAGGATACGATCGTCGAAATCCACTTCGATAGTCTGCCCGTAGAGTAATGTACCCACGCGTGGTCTCCTGTTATACCGGTAATTCGAAGGCCGCGACCGTCGGTTGTGAAGTGAAGGCTACTACGTCGGCGGCCGTGGAGTGGGGACAGCACGAGGAGTTAACTTCAGCCCGCCTCTCGGACTTCGAATCGTCATCAAGTCGCTCCGCGCGCCCTTTCGAGAGCAACCGCGATCACAGCGGCCCGTCATCCTGATAAACGGCCGGGAACCCGTATCATTTGGGCATGGAAACAGGGCATGGACACTGACGCCTCCGCGCGAGCGGGGGTCGGTCCCGACTCGGACCCCGAGGCTGGGGGGCGTCGTACGAGCTTCCAGCCCGCCGCTCGGGAAGGCGTCCCTGCGGCGGAGGCGGATGATTCCGAGCGGTATGACGATGACCTGCTCGCCGCAGCGATGGCGGACGAGGCCGTGCGCCTCGGGTTGACCGGCTCCATCCAGGTCATGCCTCCTCCCACCTCACCGGCGGTCATTACGCCCTTGCCTCCACCGATGGCGCGGGCGATCGCAACCGGACCGACAGCCCCCGAGGCACCGGCAGCGGTTACCTCTATCTCGCTCGCCGAGCTGCCCGCTCCGTCGGGTGCCCCGATCGTGTTCGAGACCGAGCCGCCGACGAGCAGCTCTCCACTCCCGACCCGTCGGTCTATTCGAGACGCTGAGCACGCCCGCACCCGGCAGAACAACGCGGTGCGCGCTTCCGCTCCGATCGCATCACCACCCGTCTTCGCTAACCCGGTGACGGTTCCGGAGGTACCAATCTCGCCGGATATGTTTCCGACAGCGGCCCCCCCTGACTCCGCGGAAGAATTCGACGGAGCCATACCTGCAGCGGTAGTCGTCGCCCCGACGCCGCTCGCGCCACCCCCGGAACCGGCCGCCCCGGCAACGCCGGTCACGATTGCGCCGGTCACGATTGCGCCGGTCACGATTGCGCCGGTCGCCATTCCAGCGTTTTACGACCTCGTCGAGCCACAGCCCTATTCCGTCGGCCCTGCGGTCTTCCCGCTCGGCTTCCGTCCTCAGGAACAGGGTGCGCCGCAAAGCGAAGAGGCGCACCGCTCCCCACTGCCGGTCGATCCATTCGCTGAACTGATAGCAGGGAGCTCGCGGACCGGTTCGGGGGATTCGAGCATGGCTGTTGAGGGCGCGGAAGACTTCGAGGCGGTCGACGAGGCCGCCCTCGCCGCGCGCACGGCGACGAGCCCCTGGCTCCGGTCTGCCAATAGTGAGGCGACCGGGACCGCCCATCCTCCACAGTTGTTCACTCCCGAACCGAGTGGATCGAGCCCGACCCCGCTCGATGCCCGGGTCGGACGCGCATCCCGACTCTTCTGGCTCTGGTTCGCCGCAAATTCATCGGTCTTGAGCCTTGCGTTCGGGGGAGCGATCTTCTCGCTGGGAATGAGTCTGCGCCAGACCGTGGTCGCGGTCTTCCTCGGAGTGGCGATCTCCTTTCTCCCGTTGGGGCTCGGAACGCTCTCGGGCAAGTGGAGTGGCCAGCCGGTGATGGTGGTGTCCCGTGCGACTTTCGGGCATCTCGGCAACATCCTTCCGGCGTCGATTGCGCTCCTGACCCGGCTGTTCTGGGGTGCCGTCCTGTTGTGGATGATCGCTGCCGCGACTGCACGCATCCTGGTCGGAGCGAAGCTGGCCGGATCGCTTACAGAAATGCAATTGATGATCATCGTGATGGCGGTGGGGTTCCTGCTCGCGCTCGTCGTGGCGTACTTCGGTTATGCCCTGTTTGCGCGCATTCAGCTCGCGCTCGGCATCCTCTCGGCCGCACTCATCGTCGCACTCGTGGTCATCACTCTCCCGATGGTCGACCTCACTACTGCATTGACCGTTGGAGACGGTCCGGTAATGCTCGTGGTGACCGGGGTCGTGCTCGTCTTCAGCTTCGTCGGACTGGTGTGGGCGAACAGCAGCGGCGACCTTGCGCGCTATCAGCGCCCGAGCTCGTCGGGTGGCGCATCCATGCTGTTGGCCTCGTTCGGGACCACCCTTCCTGCTTTCCTGTTGATCGGCTACGGCACCGTGCTCGCCGCTTCGAGTGCCGCGACGGCGAAAGGCCTCGATAGCAGCCCGATCGACACGATCGCCAGCCTTCTTCCGAGCTGGTACCCGATACCCCTGATCGCGGCCACTTCACTCAGTCTGCTTTCCGGGGTGGTTCTGAGCATCTACTCCGGCGGATTCGCACTCGGGGCCATTGGACTGAAAGTACAAAGAAGCGGCGCGACGGTCATCGTCGGAGTGCTGGTGTTCGCCGTTGCGATCGCACTCGGCTTCACCGTGAGCAACGTCGTCGTCGTCTTTCGGGATCTCGCGACAACGCTCGCGGTGCCGGTCGCAGCGTGGACGGGGATCTTCTCGGCCGAGATGATGCTGCGACGTCGGCGTTTCGATACCGGGTCGCTCGTTGCGCGCGGGGGAATCTACCGCGACGTCAACTGGCTCAATCTCTCGATGTTCATCGTGTCATCCGTCATCGGACTGGGGTTCACCTCCGCTGCCGTGGTGGGTCTTCGCTGGGAGGGCTACCTTTTCACTGCGGCCGGAGTACGTCTCTCGAGCCCGCTTGGCGGCACCGACATCGGAGTGCTCGTCGCCCTCGCACTCGGGCTGCTCACTCCATTCCTTGGAGGTATCTCGACGATCCGTAACCAGGAGCGCCGACAAGCCTTCCGCGCTTAGCGTTCGAGCGGCCCGAAAACTGCCGCCCCCTCACGAAACTAGAATGGTCGGATGCCTCGCTCCGCTGCCGCCGTCACGCTCTCCGAGGTCAGCGCCGCTGTCGAACGGCTCTGGCCGATCAGCGGGGCGGAGAGCTGGGATGCTCCCGGCCTGCTTTCCGGCAACCCTTCGGCCGCTGTCCGAGCCATCCATCTCGCCGTCGATGCGCTGCCGGATGTTGCGGCTGAAGCTGTCGCGGGCGGCGCCGACCTCCTGCTCGTCCATCACCCCCTTCTGCTGCGTGGCGTCACCACCGTCGCAGAGGACCGGTACAAGGGCGTCGTGCTCGCTCGACTCATCCGGGGCGACTGCGCGCTCATCGCCGCGCATACGAACGCGGATGTGGTCGAAACCGGGACTTCGGCCGTACTTGCCGCCCACCTCAACCTGGTCGATGTCGTACCGATCGCGATGGGCGCCACCCCCTCGCGCGGAATCGGACGCGTCGGCACCCTGCCGGAGCCGACCACCCTCGGCCGCTTGGCACGCCAGCTTTCCGAGATTCTGCCGGCGACGGCCTCGGGCATCCGAGTTTCGGGGGATTACGATCGCGTCGTGGCGAGAGTGGCGCTGTGCGGAGGGGCGGGAGACTCCCTCCTCGCCGAGGCCGCGGTGCTCGCATCCGATGTCTACATCACCTCGGACCTGCGGCATCATCCAGCATCCGAATCCCGCGAGAACGCGAAGATCGATACCGGGCCCGCGCTGATCGACGTGTCGCACTGGGCGAGCGAGTGGCTCTGGCTCGACGTGGCGGCCGAGGAACTGCGCGCAGCACTTCCCGGGGTCACCGTGACCGTGAGCGACCTTCGCACCGACCCCTGGGATTTCACGATCGTCCAATGACTAACCGAATGAGGCACCCATGGCACTGAAGGCCAGCCCGAACGACCAGGCGCATCTGCTCGAGTTGCAAGCTCTCGATACCAGGATCCAGCAGGTGGACTATCGCGCGAAGACGCTTCCGCAGCTGGTCGTGATCACCGGTTTCGAGAGTGAATCCACGGCACTGAGGGTCGAGACGCTCAGCGCGACCGGGGCCCTGGAGGACGCAAAGCGAGAGCTCGGACGAATCGAAAGCGACGTCGCCGTGGTCGAGGCACGCGTCAAACGCGACACCGACCGCCTGCAGGCCTCCTCATCGGTGAAGGATGTCGCGGGGCTTGAGAGCGAACTTGCAGGCCTGACCCGTCGCCAGCTCGAACTCGAAGAAATCGAACTGGAGGTGATGGAACGGGTAGAGGCGCTCGAATCCGCCATGCGTGAATTGCGCGCGAAGCATGATGAATTGCGTGGCACGATCGCCGGCGTCGTGGCCGACAAAGATGAGTCGCTCGGTGGTCTCATGAGCGAACGTGGCCATGCTGCAGCCAACCGTTCGACGATCGCTGCCAAGCTCCCGGAGGACCTTCTTGCGCTCTACGAGCGCCAGCGCGTCCGCTACGGACAGGGGGCATCCATGCTGCGGGGAGGGGTATCGGAGGCGAGTGGGCTGAAGCTCAACGAGTTCGATATGGCGGCGATTCGTGCCGCGGCCCCAGACGATGTGCTCATCTGTCCGGAGAGCAGCGCGATCCTTGTGCGCACGGGAGAGTCCGGAATCTAGCGCTCCTCGGCTAGGCTGATGTCTCGAATGGGTCGGCAAGGCGGTCGCGTTATCCCTCCGGGGGTACCGAGGAACGTCCGGGCTCCATAGGGCAGGGCGGTGGGTAATTCCCACCCGGGGTAACCCGCGAGAAAGTGCAACAGAAAGCAGACCGCCACCGCGACGTCGATTTATCGGCGGAGTTGGGGGTAAGGGTGAAACGGTGGTGTAAGAGACCACCAGCGGCCCGCGTGATCGGGTCGGCTAGGTAAACCTCGCCCGGAGCAAGGTCGAACAGGAAGCGTTACGGGCGGCTCGTCC
>JBKJLH010000090.1:0-23872 GCA_046597035.1 Lacisediminihabitans sp. | reverse complement strand
GGGCTACTCCGAACCGATGCCCATGGTGTTCTCGGGCGTGTACCCGATCGACGGCTCCGACTACCCGGCGCTGCGGCATCCGAGAGCTTGAGCTTGTCGAGGGCCTCCCGCAGCGCCGGGTAGTCGGAGCCGTCGATCGGGTACACGCCCGAGAACACCATGGGCATCGGTTCGGAGTAGCCCTTGAGCGCGACTGTCGCGGGCTTCATGAAACTCGTGACGGTGTCGCCCACCTTGCTGAGTCGCACGTCCTTGACGCCGGTGATGAGATAGCCGACCTCGCCGACGCCCAGGCCCTTGGTGGGAGTCGGTTCCGGTGCGCTCACTCCGATCTCGAGCACTTCGTGCGCGCTCTTGGTGCTCATCATCATGATTTTCTCGCGAGGCTTCAACCCTCCGTCGATCATTCGCACATAGGTGATGACACCACGGTACGAGTCGTAGACGGAGTCGAAGATCATCGCGCGTGCTGGCGCTGTCGGGTCTCCGACCGGCGGCGGAATGAGGCGGGTCGCCAGATCGAGCAACTCGGGAACGCCGACCCCCGTCTTACCCGACACAAGCAGGATGTCTTCCGGCTGGCAGCCCAGCAGGCCGACGATCTCCTTGATGTACTTCTCCGGATCCGCCGCGGGCAGGTCGATCTTGTTGAGCACCGGGATGATTGTCAGGTCATTGTCAAGGGCGAGGTAGAGGTTCGCAAGAGTCTGGGCCTCGATGCCCTGTGCCGCATCCACCAGCAGGATCGCGCCCTCGCAGGCGGCAAGCGAGCGGGAGACCTCGTACGTGAAGTCGACGTGGCCCGGGGTGTCGATCATGTTGAGGGCGTAGGTCTGGCCGTCCAACTCCCAGGGCATCCGCACGGCCTGGCTCTTGATGGTGATACCGCGCTCGCGCTCGATGTCCATGCGGTCGAGGTACTGGGCACGCATGTCTCGGTCGCTCACTACGCCGGTGATCTGCAGCATCCGGTCGGCCAACGTGGATTTACCGTGGTCGATATGTGCGATGATGCAGAAGTTGCGGATGAAGGCGGGGTCGGTCGACGCCGGCTCGAGGGCCTTCAATGCTCTGGGGCTCACGCAAATCCTTTTTATCAGTGCTGTGCGGTCATCCAATTCTGCCACGGCACGCGCCGATCGAGATGCGGGCGCTGGCCTGCGGGTTGATCTATGGCGATCCCTGCAACACGGGCAGCCGTCCGAGCCCCTCGAGCAGCGTCGACCGCGCGGCGGCGAGCGACACACGGATCCAACCCTCCCCTGACCGCCCGAAAGCACTTCCCGGAGCCACAGCCACCCGGTCGTGAAGCAAAAAGTGTTCCGCCCAGGCCGCGACATCGCCGCCACTCGCGTGAGAGACATCCACCCACAGGTAGAAAGCGCCGCCCGGTCGCTGATAACGGATGCCCCGCGAGTCGAGCAGTGCGCAGGCCGCGACGAGATTGGCGCGGTAGTGCTCGCGTGAGTCCGCCACGTGCTGGTGGTCGCCGGTGATGGCGGCGACGGCGGCGTACTGGTCCGGCATGCCAACGCAACTTATCGAGGCCTCCTGCACCGTGCGCATGATCGGGGCGAGTCCGGGCGGAGTCACCAGGTAGCCGATGCGCGCCCCCGTCATCGCATAGGTCTTGGAAAGGGAGAAGACGCTGAAGACGCGATCGTCGGTGTCGAGACTTGCGATGCTCACATGCCGCGCACCGTAGGTGAAGTATTCGTAAACCTCGTCGCTGAGCACCCAGAGATCATGGTGTCGGGCGAAATCGAGCAGCGCCTGCAACTGCTGTTCGTCGAAGACCACTCCGAGCGGATTCGAGGGCGAATTGATGATGATGACGCGGGTACGATCCGTGACCAGCCGCTCCAGTTCCTCGAGGTCGGGGGCGAAACCGTGCATCGGCCGGAGGGAATAGGACACCGGCACGGCCTCGAGAAGCCGGGCATTCATCGTGAAGGTGGTGTAGCCGGGGTCGGGCACCAGTACTTCGTCACCGGAGGAGAGCATCAGACGCATCGCCTGGAACAGTCCCTGTGTCGCGCCGAGGGTCACCCAGACGCGCTCGAGGTCCACGTGTATGTCATTCTCCCGGGCCAGCTTCTCGACGATCGCGACCCTGAGCGGTGGAATGCCCCCGTTCGCGGAGTAACTTGTGAGGTCGTCGCGCCAGGCCTGGGCCCCCGCCGCGAGGATATGCGGAGCAACCGGTCGATCGGGCTCCCCGACGGCGAGCACGATCACATCGTCGAGCTCGAGGGCGATCTCGAAAACACGACGGATACCGGAGGGCGGGACCGAGGCGATGTGCGGCGAAAGAGAGGGCATGCTGTCAGGCTATTACGACAGGCCGAACGGTTAGCATCATGCTGTGTCCATCCCAGTCGTACTCGTCCACGGTCTCCGCGGTTCGGGCGCCGAATGGGCGCCACAACGCGAGATCCTCGAGGCACACGGACATCCGGTAGCGGTCGTGGAACTCCCCGGGCACGGTTCTCGCATCAATGAACCTTTTTCGATCGGCGAATCGCTCGTTTCAATGGCGGATGCCGTGCGCTCGCTCGGCAGCGCACCGGTATTCATCGTCGGCCGTGGTCTCGGCGGTCATCTCGCCGTCGAATGTGCATCGCTCATCGATACCATCGCCGGCGTCGTCGCGATGGGATGCGGTACACAGGCGCTCAGCTGGATCCTGGACAGCTACCGCATCGCCACAACGGGCACGCACCATATGCTTCCCGACAGCGGGGCAGCGATGAGCAACGCCGCATCCTCCACCTTCGTGCGGGCCGGATCGTCCGGTGGGGTCGCACCGTCGGAGTACTTCGCCGACACTCTGCGCCAGCTCGATGCCCTCGACACCAGACAGGGACTGTCCCGCCTCGAAGTACCCGTCTGGTTGGTCAACGGCCAGTTCGACCGGTTCTGGATGCAGGAGCGCGCCTTTCTCCGTGCCGCCCGCCAGTACCGGCTCGTGCGACAGCCCGGGGTGCGGCTTGCCGCCCGATTCCAGCGTCCGGCCGAAACCGCGCGACTGTTGCTCGGGATCCTCGATGGGCGCTACCCGACTCGCTCACGCCTCACATTGCCGGATCGCTGACGCACTGGTAATGTTCATGGTTGGCTTGCGCGAAGCATTCGACACTCGGGTGTGTTCGCAATTCGCAGCCCGGACCCCAGCTGTTGGACCGGTTCGCGGCTGCCCTCGACCGTTCGAAACACAGAGAAAGTTAGACATTGGCAAACATCAAGTCGCAGATCAAGCGCATCGGCACCAACAAGAAGTCCCAGGATCGCAACAAGGCCGTCAGGAGCGAGGTCAAGACCGCAGTGCGATCCGCCCGCGAGGCCGTCGTCGCCGGTGACGCCGCTAAGGCTGCCACAGCTCTGGCGTTCGCGGCGAAGAAGCTCGATAAGGCCGCAAGCAAGGGAGTCATCCACAAGAACCAGGCCGCGAATCGCAAGTCGGCCATCGCCAAGCAGGTCGCCGCACTCTAGGCCCCTCGCTCTGGGCCCCTCGCTCTGGGCCCCACGCATCAGGGTCTCGCTCGTCCTAAGCCCGTCACCCGTTGAGGTGGCGGGCTTTTTGCATCGCGCTATGAGGTGCCGCGGGTGCTGATCACACCGACGAGCCGCTCGAGCACGAAAATCGGATCACGGCCCGCGCCTTTGACCGCGGCATCCGTTTCGGCGAGGAGCTCGATGCAGCGGCCGAGCCCGCGATCATCCCAGCCTTGCAGGTCGCGGCGAGCGCGATCCACCTGCCAGGGCGCCAGCCCGAACTGTTGGGCGAGCTGGCCGGATCCGCCGCGCGCACCCGAGATCTTGGCCATGGTGCGCAGCTTGCTTGCAAATGCGGCGACGATCGGTACGGGGTCGGCACCCGAGGCGAGCGCATGCCGCAGCAGGATCAGAGCATCGCCCCGGCGACCCGCGATCGCGACATCCGCCACCCGGAAGGCGTTTGTCTCGACGCGCCCCGAGTAGTACTTCTCGACAGTGACCTCAGTGATCTCTTCGCTGGCGTCGGCCATAAGCTGTTGGCACGCCGCGGCGAGCTCGGCGAGATCGTCTGAAAAAGCCCCGGCGAGCGCTCTCAATGCACCGCTTGTGATTCGGCGATTCTCGATCGCGAACTCAGCCGCCGCGAAGTCGAGTTTCTCCGAGTCTTTTTTGAGTTCGATGCAGATGATCTCGATACCGTTCCCGAGGCCCCCACGAATCGCGTCGATCAACTTCTTTCCCCGCACTCCCCCGGCGTGGCGAAGCACGACATAGGTGTCATCGGCCGGAGATTCGAGATACTGCAGGGTCTCGGCGATGAAGGCGTCCGTGCACTTCTCCACGCCACTCACCCGGATCAGGCGCGGCTCACCGAAAAGGGACGGGCTGGCCAGCGTGATGAGCTCGCCCGGGCCGTACGAATCCGCTTCGAGATCGCTGATCTCGAGACTCGGATCTTCCGCTTTGAGAATCTCCCGCAGTATGCGGATGGCGCGCTCAGCGAGGAAGTCCTCGGTACCGGAGACGAGCACGACGTTCGCCGGCCGCACACGATTCCAGCCGAGTTGAGGGATCGAGATGACGACTTTCGCCGTCTTGGCTGTGGCTTTCGGTGCTGCCCTGCCTGCCACTGGACTCCCTGAACTTCGCGACTGTGAGCGTCATGACCTGAATCGCCTTCAGAGTTAGTTTATTGCCCGACCGCTGATGCGACCGGTCGCTAGTGCGACAGCGTCTTCCCCGCGGGCATCGGCTGCTCCGTCCAGACGGTCACCCCACCACCCGGTGCCGGCGCCAACAGTGCCATGCCCTCGAGGTCGGTGCGGGTGGGACTGGTTCTGTTCTCAGCAAGGATCGCGAGGAGCAGGTCGGTCGGATGGCCGTAGCCGTTATCTGACCCCACGCCGATGATCCCCACCGTGGCGTGCAGCGCGGCATAGAGAGCGGGGTTCTGGTCGGCTGATCCGTGATGCGCCACCTTCACGACATCAACCGGGCCGATGCGGTTGGCCGCCATCATGAGGGCCTGGGGGCGCTTGCCCAGGTCGCCGAGAAAGATCGACGACAGGCAGCCTGTCGTGCACGCGCCTATTGGTGTGAAGCGCATGGTGACGCTCGCGTCATTTCCCGGCGCGAGCGAACCGAGTCGAGCGCGAGGCCAGAGTACCTCCCATCCCAGTTCGCCGAGCACTCCCGTGAGCCCCTGGCTCACCTCGCTGACCGCTGCTCCGTTGTCGGCGAGCTGTCTACCGATGGCTGCAGCGGGTGAGTCATCGGTCGGTCCGATCATGGCTCGAGTAACCCGCCCGAAGACGGCGGAGGTGCCCCCGACGTGATCAATGTCCCAGTGGGTGAGAACGAGCAGATCGATACGACCGATGCCCAGGTCATCGAGGCAGCGGCGGAGGAGTTTCGGATCGCGCCCGGTGTCGATCAGTGCGACCTGCCCGAGACTGCGCACCACCACCGCATCGCCCTGGCCGATATCGCAGGCCGCGATCTGCCATTCCCCCGGTCGGGAGAGGCGTTGCCGCAGCTCGCCGCCAGCAGCGACCCCTCCCACTGCGACGAGTACGAGGGCCAGTACGACCGAGGCGATCCGCCGCACGCCGCGACCCCGTCGCAGAAGCACGACCATCAGCAGCAGCACGGTGACGACCGCGATCGAGGCAACTCCGAGGGCACCCTGCGCCCAGGGCAGTGCCGCACCCGGTAGCCCGGCGAAGAAGGATGCCACAGCCGCGATCCAGGCCGCGGGCAGCCAGGCCAAAACTGCAATGCCCTGACCGACTGCAGGCAGAACCGGCAGGACCACGCACGCGATCAGCCCGAGCACCGTAGCCACAGGCGCTGCCGGCTCCGCCAGGACATTTGCCACGACTCCGTAGGTGGGAATGCTCGGATTGAGCAGGATGAGCACCGGCTGGCAGGCGAGCTGGGCGGCGAGCGGGATCGACAGAACAGCAGCGAGCCACAGCGGCATGACCCTGGACATCACGCGAGCGAGAGGGCCTGCGAATACCAGAAGACCCCCCGTAGCGAGCACCGAGAGAATGAAACCGTAGCTGTGCGAGAGCCAGGGATCGTTCGCGAGCAGCACTAGGCTTGCCAGGGCAAGAGTCGGGATGCCGCGCACCGGCCGCCCACGGGCGAGCGCGACGAGCACGAGCGCGGCCATGACCGCCGCTCGCAACACGCTCGGCTCGGGTGTCACGAGCACCACGAACCCAAGGAGGACACCAACAGAAACGACGACCCGCACGGCCCGCGGCAAGACGAGAGCGGAGCCGGCGAGCATGACCAGGGCGATCACGACGGCGCAGTTCGCACCAGATACTGCGGTGAGATGGCTCAGCGATGTCGCCTTCATCGCGGCATCGAGAGGAAGGCCGACGGCGCTCGTATCCCCGATGGCCAGGCCGGGGAGGAGGTCTCCGCCATCTCCCGGGAGTGCGGTGGCGGCATCCCGAAAGCCGGTGCGGAGCACGTTCGCCCAGTCGAGAAACCACGGAGCACCGGCATCCACTCTCACGCCGCGAGCGGCGAACAGTCGGAATGCCACGTTATCCGTCGGGTCCGTCGCCGACAGTGTGCCAGCCACCGTGATGGTCGCTCCGATACCGATCGATTTGCGGGGATGATCGGCGAACACGGTCACCGGGATGTCCACTGGTTTATTCGCTCCTCGCAGCGTCACCGAGACGAGAGTCGCCGAGAACATCCCCTGCCGCTGCCCGGAAGCGGGAGCTTCCCCGGCAGATTGCACGGTCTGTGTCACAGTCGCGGTCGCCGTGACGTAACGACCTGCCTGCGCCGCCTCGACCAGCGCTGCCGGCTGCCGGTCGGGAGCGCGGACTGCCGCGGCGCTCACCAGGAGCGCTGCTGCGGCCAAGGTGACGACCACGCTGCCGAGCACGGCCCGACCACGACCACGCAGCATCAATGCAACCAGCACAATGAGTACTCCGGTTGCCCAGAGAAGGAACGCAGCAGCGGAAAGCATGGACGGAAGGCCGAGCAGCAGCCCCACGGTCACCCAGGCGACCACCACGGGCATCGCGAGACGCAGATCGACAGTCACGGCATCACGACAGTCACAGCGTCACAACAGTCACAGCGTCACGACAATCACAGCGTCACAACAATCACAGCGTCACGACAATCACAGCGTCACGAGGTCCTTCAGCGAGTCGAACGTCTTCTCTCCCACACCGGTGACACTCATCAGGTCTTCGAGCGCGCTGAACCGCCCGTTCTTGGTGCGCCAGTCAATGATGCGTTTCGCCATGGCCGGTCCCACCCGGGGCAAGCTCTCGAGCACGGTCGCATCCGCGGTGTTGATATTGATCTTGCCCCCGGCGGTCGCGACGCCGGGGGCAGCACCCGCCGCGGGCACTTCGCCCACGTTCGGCACGACGATCTGCTCACCGTCGACGAGCGCGCGGGCGAGATTGAGGCCCGACCGATCTGCCGTGTCGGTGAATCCCCCGGCCGCGGCGACGAGATCGACCGCCCGGTCCCCGTCAGTGAGTAGATAAAGCCCGGGCTTCGCCACCGCTCCGAGGATGTGGATGTATAAGGTCGCGCCGGACGCAGACGACCGGGCTCCCCCGGTAGCACCCGGAGTGGCTGATTTTGCCGGCGGGGCAATCGATTGGGTCGATCCGTGCGCCCCGAATGCGCTCACCAGCACAGCGATACCGAGGCCTACCAGCACGAGCACGATCGCCGCACCCACGCCGACCCGTGAGCGCACCGGTCTACGCGCGACGAGCAATGCAGGCGGATCCATGCCCGAAGGCTAGAAAATCCCGATCGCGCGAGTCACCGCGAAGACGTCCACTGGGGACAACCCCGCGGTGACTCCCGCAGGAGAGGACTGGAGACGCGCTACTACTTGGTCGCGATATTGACGATACGCGGGGCTCGAACGATCACGTTGACAACCGTGCGGTCACCCATCGCCCGGACGACACCGGCGGAGGCCAGGGCCAGCTTCTCGAGCTCGGCCGGAGCGATCTTGGGGCTGACCTCTGCCTTGTCGCGCACCTTCCCGTCGACCTGGAACACGGCGGTGATGGCGGTCTCGACGAGCAGGGTCGGATCGGCCTTCCGCCAGCCGAAAAGAGCGACGGGCGGCGGATAGCCGAGGTGTTCCCACATTTCCTCGGCGGTGTACGGTGCGAACAGCGACAGCCCGAGGGCGACGGTCTCCGTCGCCTCCCGCACCGCGGCATCCGCTCCGCCCGCCCCGGTATCGATGACCTTGCGGGTGGCATTGACGAGCTCCATGAGGCGGGCGACCACCACGTTGAACTTGAAGGATTCGATGAGGCCGGGAGCCTCGGCGAGGAAGTGGTGGGTGACCCGGCGCAGTGCCTGGTCGCCGGAGCGCCACTCGATCTCGGGGACGCTGGTGACATCCTGGGCGAGGCGCCACGCGCGGGCGAGGAATTTGGCCGAACCGGCGGGAGAGACATCCTCCCAGTTGATGTCGTCTTCCGGGGGTCCGGCGAACACCATAGTCAGGCGGATCGCATCGACCCCGTGTGCGCTGATCTCATCGCCGAGGTTCACTCCCCCGCGACTCTTCGACATTTTGGAGCCTTTGGAGAGCACCATCCCCTGGTTGAGCAGGGCGCTGAAGGGTTCGGTAAAGCTCACGTAACCGAGATCGAACAGCACCTTGGTGATGAAACGCGCATAGAGCAGGTGCAGGATGGCGTGCTCGACGCCGCCGATGTACTGGTCGACCGGCGCCCACTTGTCTGCTTCCTTCGGGTCGAAGGCACGACCCTCGTCCCGCGGGCTGAGGAAGCGCAGGAAGTACCATGAGCTGTCGACGAAGGTATCCATTGTGTCGGGGTCGCGACGCACACCGCGGCCGTCGGGCAGCGTCGCGTTCACCCAGCTCTCGGCCGCGCCGAGCGGCGAAACACCCTTGGGCTGGAGGTCGAGACCCTCGGTCGAAGGCAGTCGCACGGGCAACTGCTCTTCGGGTACCGGCACGAGCTCACCGTCCTCCGTGTGGAAGATCGGGATCGGGGTACCCCAGAACCGCTGGCGGGAGATGAGCCAGTCGCGCAGACGGTAATTCTTCGAAGCGCGGCCGTTGCCCGCGGCATCCAGCTGCTCGGTGATGCGTTTGATCGCATTGGACTTGCTCAGTCCGTTGAGCGAACCGGAGTTGATCATGCGGCCGTCACCGGTGAGCGGGATGCCGGTGTGCGCGGGATCCAGCGGCGGAAGATCGTCGGGAAGTTCGGCTTCGCCGGTCTCCGGGTTGATCGGCAGCACGGGGATGGCGCCGGTGACGGGCTGGTTGGTATCGACCACCACGCGCACCGGAAGATCGAACTTGCGGGCGAAGTCGAGGTCGCGCTGGTCGTGGGCGGGAACAGCCATGACAGCGCCATGACCATAGTCGGCGAGCACGTAGTCTGCGGCCCAGATCGGGATTCGTTCACCGTTGATCGGATTCACAGCAAATCGGTCGAGGAAGACGCCGGTCTTCTCCCGACTGGCATCCTGCCGCTCGATCTCCGTGGTCTTCTGCACTTGAACCAGGTAGTCCGCGAAGTGTCCGCGCACGGCGGCCGTCGAGCCGGCAACCAGTTCAGCCGCGAGGTCTGAGTCGGGTGCAACGACCATGAAAGTGACGCCGTAGAGGGTGTCCGGGCGGGTGGTGAAGACGGAGATCTTCTCCGAACGGCCCTCGATCACGAAGTCGACATCAGCCCCCTTGGATCGTCCGATCCAGTTGCGCTGCATCGCGAGCACCTTGGGAGGCCATGATCCCTCGAGTTGGTTGAGGTCATCCAGGAGGCGATCGGCGTAATCGGTGATCTTGAAATACCACTGCGTGAGCTTCTTTTTCACCACGACGGCGCCGGAGCGGTCGGAGGTTCCGTCGGGCAACACCTGCTCATTCGCCAGCACGGTCTGGTCAACCGGATCCCAGTTGACCCAGGAGTCCTTGCGGTAGGCGAGGCCCTTCTCGTACATCTTGAGAAAGAGCCACTGGTTCCACTTGTAATACTCGGGGTCGCTCGTGGCGATCTCCCTGTCCCAGTCCACCGAGGTGGCGTACTGCTTCATCGACGCAGACTGCTGCGCGATATTGGCGTAGGTCCACTCGCGGGGGTCGACCCCCCGCTTGATCGCAGCATTTTCGGCGGGAAGCCCGAAGGAGTCCCAGCCAATGGGGTGCAGCACGTTGAAGCCCTGCTGACGCCAGTAGCGCGCAAGCACATCTGCCAGGGCGAATGCCTCGGCATGGCCCATGTGGAGGTCCCCAGAGGGGTAGGAGAACATATCGAGGATGTACTTGCGCGGCCGCTTGTCGTCGGGGTCATCGGTGCGGAACGACTTCAGCTCATCCCAACGCGGCAGCCATTTGGCCTGGAGTGCCGCGGCGTCGTAGCGCGGGCCGTGCTCTGGCGTGCGGCCCTCGACAGTGCGGTCTGCTGCAGTGCGGTCTTCTGCCACGAAAGTCTCAATTCATTGAATTCACCAGAGGCGACCGGAGTAAGCCACGGCCAGTCTCCAAGGGTACCGAACCCAGCTGCGCCGGTTCGCATCCGCCGTTCTGGGGCCTTCCCCCTATGCGTAACTCCTGCTATTTGCCCGGCAGGGTTGGCTCACGCCCGAGCTGGCGGGCCTCCGGCGAGGGCGCCCAGCAAATTGCAGGAGTTATGCCGAGGAGTCGATGCCGAGAACAGCGAGCAGCGCGGCAGATTTGAGTTTCACCTCGGCCAATTCCTCCGCGGGCACCGAGAGCGCAGTAATGCCGCCGCCAGTGCCGATAGTCGCCCCGGATGCGTCAAGCAGGATGCTGCGGATCACCATCGACAATTCGATACGTCCGTCGACGCCGAAGTACCCGAAGGCCCCGGCGTACACCCCACGGGCGCGACTCTCGAGCCGATCGAGAATGGTGACCGCGCTGTGTTTAGGAGCCCCGGTCATCGATCCGGCGGGAAAGCAGGCGCGCACGGCATCCACGCCGGTCAATCCCGCAGCGAGCCGTCCGCGCACCGTGCTCACGAGCTGGTGAACCTGGGCGTAGGTCTCCACTGCGAGCAGGCTCGGAACCGTAACCGACCCGACCTCGCTCACCCGGCCGATGTCATTGCGCATCAGGTCGACGATCATGAGGTTCTCGGCGCGCTCCTTATCGCTGCCGAGCAGCTCGGCGATGAGGGCGGCATCCGACTCCGCGGTGTCACCGCGTCGTCTCGTGCCCTTGATCGGCTGTGATTCGATCGTGCCGTCGGCCCCCACCGTGAGGAAGACCTCGGGAGAGGCGCTGAGGAGCGCGACGTCCCCGGCCCGGAAGAAAGCCCCGTGATGGCTCGGGCTCACCGATCTCAGGGCCAGATAGGTGTCAAGAGGATCGGGGGTGACCGCCACCCGCACCTCGGTCGTGAGGCAGAGCTGATAGGCGTCGCCCGCCTCGATCGCGGCCTGGCACTCGACGATCATCTGCAGGTATTCCTCGTCGGTATCCGCCCAGACCGGGTCGACCCTCGAGGGTCTCGTGGTGTGAACGCAGGCCGATGCAGGGTCCTCATATCCGATCACCCGGGTGCGCAGCTCATCGACAGCAGTCGAATCAAAGCCAATCACCATCGCGGTGCGCGCCGCGTGGTCGAACAGTATCGCGAGATCGACGAACACGAGAGAAGCATCGGCATATCGCGAGCGGTAGGCGGATGTCACGCCCATGGTCTCTGCGTGCAATCCGTAGCCCAGCCAACCCACCCAGCCGAGCGGGCCGGACCCAGCGGTAGCGGCGAAGCCGGCCAGCTCTTCGCGAACGAATTCCAGCACTTCTCCCGGGCGACTCTCGCCGTCGACGGTGATGGACTGGTCTGTTACCGATGCCGTGAGCGTCCTACTTCCAAATCCGATGCAACTCATGCCCTCAGTGGCGTGGATTCCGGAGTCCAGCCAGACAACATGGCTCCGCCCTCCCACCAGAAGGCCGGCGAGCCCGGCCGGCTCGATCCAGCCGGGCAGCGGAGATTCGTGGACCGGGTGGCGCATACCCTAACTCTATGAGTGAGTCGTCGATCTTCCGTTGGCACGAGGGCGAGTTGCACCTGCTCGAATACTGCGACATGGCCGACGCGACCATCGCCGCCGCGGACTCCTGGCTGGTCACCGACGGCTCGACGCTCGCGCTTGACCGTCACCGCCAGCGCTTCTTCGATGCGGCAGACGGTCTCATCGATGACCTCGACAGCTTCTGGAGCACGTCGATCGCCGCGATTCCGCGCACCGGAGACTGGTTTCCTCGGGTCGAGGTGCAACTTCGCGGCGGGGCAGCTCTGGCCATGTTCCGACGGCGAAGCGCGCCCGATCGATCACGATCGGTGCGGCTCGCGAGCCACCGTGGCTCCGATCCGAGAACCGCACCGCGCACCAAAGGTCCCGACACCGCCGCGTTACTCGGCATCCGCACTGAGGCTCAGGCGGCAGGAGCTGATGAGGCGGTGATCCTCTCCTCTGACGGATTCGTCGTCGAGGGCGCCTACAGCGCGATCCTGTGGTGGCGAGGTGATGTGCTCTGCGCGCCCTCGCCACAGCTCGACCGAGTGGACAGTGTTACGGCCGGATCAGTGATCGCCCTCGCAACCGCACTCGGCATCGAGGTCTACTACGAGTCGGTCCTTCCGTCAGAGCTCGACGGCTGCGAAATCTGGGCCCTCAGCGCGTTGCACGGCATCCGCATCGTCACCGCCTGGATCAATGGTCCCTCCCCCGCCGAACTGCCCGGCCGGCTCGCCCGCTGGCGCGACCGCTTGGATCGGCTGCGCCAGCCCCGACTGTAGAGCGAAGGACTCGCATATCGGCTGGCTAAGCTCACGAGCGTGAACGACATCCTCACCTGGATTCTCGACACGGTACGCCATGTCGATCCGCTGCTCCGCGCGTCGATCGCCGGCATCGGGATGCTGCTTGAGACCTCGATGCTCGTGGGACTCATCGTGCCCGGCGACACGATCGTGCTCGTGTCAGCCACTGGGATTGCCGATTGGTCGCAATATTTGGCCATTCTGCTCGCGGTCATCATCGGGTCACTTACCGGGGAGAGTATCGGCTTTGCACTGGGACGATTCTTCGGTCCGCGCATCCAGGCATCACGGCTCGGGAATCGACTCGGCGAACGCAATTGGGTGCGCGCCGAGACCTATCTCGACCGCCGTGGGGGAATCGCCATCTTCGTGTCTCGGTTTCTGCCGGTGCTGCACGCGCTCATCCCGGTCACGGTCGGTATGAGCACTATGCGATATCGCAAATTCCTCGGCTGGACCGCCCCAGCCTGCATACTGTGGGCGGTGGCGTATGTGTCGGTCGGCTGGCTCGCCGCCGGATCGTATCGCCAGCTGTCGACCCAGCTGCATTTCGCGGGCTATCTGTTCGCCGGGATGATCGCGGCATTTCTTGTAATCGTGATTCTGGTTAAAAAAAGTATCACTCGGGTGGAAGCCCGCCACATGCTGCGAGAAGAATCGCACAAAGACGACGTGCCCGGACACTAGCCCGGGCACGTCGCGTGATCACACAGTGACCCCTACTTGAGCAGGCCGTTCTTGCTGAGCCACTCCTTCGCGATGACCGGCGGCGACTTCTGGTCGGTTACGCTCTGCACGTTGAGGCTCACGAGGTCGGTCTGCGAGAGTTTGGCATCGACTTTGTTCAGAATGTCTGCCGCCGTCGTCGTGACCTTTTTCGAGACGATCGGCGCAATGTTGTCCGGGAAGAACAGGTTGTCAGGATCCTTCAGCACGACCAGATTGTCGGTCTTGATGAGCGGGCTCGCGGTGTAGATGTTAGCGAGCTGGATCTTGTTATCGAGCAGTGCCTTCACGGTCAACGGTCCACCGCCGTCTTCGATGGCAGTAAGGCCGGCAGTCGCGACACCGTACTTGGCCTTGAGAGCGTCGGGACCATAGGGACGGGTCGCCAACTCGGAGTTGCCTCCTACCTGGATCGGCTCGGTCACATTCTTGAGCGAGGCGATGTCGGTGAGGTTGTACTTCTTAGCAAACTCCGACGTGACAGTCCAGGAATTCTGGTCGGCAGCCGCAGCCTTGTCGAGCGCGCGCAGCCCGTTCGGGAGCACCGACGCGAGATTCTTCGCTACGGCATCTGCGGATCCACCCGGCGCAGTCTTGTTGAGAGTCTTGTTGAGTGCCTGGTCGAGGCTGCCGATGTATTCGGGAAAAACATCGATCTTTCCCGACTCGAGCTCGGGCAGGTAGACCTCGCGCTGGCCGATCTTAAATTGACGATTGACGGTGAATCCGCCGTTTTCCAGTGCCTGCGCGTAAATCTCGGCGACGATCTCGTTGGAGTAGTAGTCCTGAGATCCGACCACGAGGGTCGTCTTCGATCCCGTCCCCGAGCCCCCGGAGATGGGGTTACTCGACGCACACCCTGAAAGGGCGATTGCTGCCCCAACCACGACTGCGCCAAGTGCGACGAGCCGGCCTTTTCTTGCTGTGAACATGTGATTGCTTCCTTACTGTGAGGGGAATTAACCCAGGGCCGCGCGAGATCGGGTCGACTTCACGCGGACATCTTGAGGGAGTGCGGCGGTGACGCCTGCGGGTATGACGAGCCGCTGGAGCAGGCTGAACAGCACTTCGGAGAGGATGGCCAGCGCAATCACGACTATCGATCCGGCCAGCATCTGGGGGTAATCGTTGGTTTTGAGGCCGAGGAAGATGAAGTGCCCGAGTCCGCCGCCACCGACATAGTCCGCGAGCGTCGCGGTCGCGATCACCTGGAGGGATGCGGTTCTTAAGCCCCCGATGAGCAGCGGTAGCCCGAGGGGCACCTCCACCCGACCGACGATCTGTAACTCTGTCATCCCGACGGCACGGGCGGCGTCGATAGCTCGCCGATCCACCGCTTCGAATCCGGAGTATGCTCCGGCGAGGATCGACGGAATGGCCAGAACGACGAGCGCGATGAAGGGTCCAAGCAGACCGACGTTCACGACGAGGGCGATGAGGCTCAGCAAGCCGAGAGTCGGAAGTGCACGCGTCGCCCCCGATATCCCGATCGCCAGGGAACGCCCCCGGCCGGTATGACCGATGACATACCCGAGCGGGATCGCGATGAGAGAAGCAACGGCGAGCACGCCGAGGCTGATGAGCAGGTGCTGTCCGACCCGGGTTTCGATTCCGTTGACTCCCCCGTAGTGAGCCGGATCGAGCACCCAGGCAATGCCCTGAAGGAAGAGATTCATGCGGGCACCGCGGGGTGCATCCGGCGACGTTCGCGACGCGTCACCCGACCGGCGTTGACCGCGACCCACGGCATGAGAGCTCGACCGAGGAGCACCAGGAGGGCATCGACCCCGAGGGCGAGGATTACCGTGAGCACGATTCCCGTGAGGATCTCGACCGCAATGCCGCGCTGGATTCCATCGGTGAAGAGCGCTCCGAGGCTGCTAACGCCGATCACCGACCCCACTGTCGTCAGGCTGATCGTGCTCACCGCGACGACACGGATTCCCGCGAGAAGTACCGGGCCGGCAAGCGGCAGCTCCACCCGAAAGAACTGGGACCTGGCCGAGAACCCCACTGCGCTCGCGGACTGGCGCACGTCAGGATCGACCGACGCCAGACCGCCAGCAGTCGTACGAACCATGAGGGCAATCCCATAGAGCGTCAGCGCGACCACCAGGTTGATGGGGTCGCGCAAGCCGGTACCGATGATCAGCGGAAGGATGATGAACAGCGGCAGAGACGGGATGGCATAGAGCAGTCCGAGAGAGGTGAGAAGCGTTCCCCTACTCCAGGAGAACCGATTCGCAACCCAGCCGATCGGCACGGAGATAACGAAACTCAGGATGATCGGCGGAAGGGCGATCAGCAGGTGGGCCACAACCAGTTGGCCGATCAGTGCGCCATTGTTGACCAGCCAGGTCACCGGGCTGTCCCTCCGGCATCGCGAATCGGGCTGGAATCGTGAACCAGTCGAGAATCCCCGACCAGCACTCCCGCGGCACGGCCGCCGGCATCCACCAGGATGTCCCCACTCGGGGTGCTTCGGATGCTCAACTCTCGCTTGCCCTTATCACCCCCGATGAAAGTGGCGACGAACTCGTTGGCAGGGGCCGCCAAGATTTCGGTGGGCGATCCGACCTGCGCGATACGAGCGCCCTTTTCGAGGATTACCACCTGGTCCCCGAGAAGAAAGGCCTCGTCGATGTCGTGGGTGACGAACACCACGGTCTTGTCCAGTTCGCGTTGCAGTCGGAGCAGCTCGGTCTGCAGCTCCGCGCGCACGATCGGGTCGACGGCGCCGAACGGCTCGTCCATGAGAAGGATGTTCGGATCGGCAGCCAGCCCACGGGCCACCCCTACGCGTTGCTGCTGGCCGCCGGAGAGCTGGCTCGGATAGCGGCCGGCCAACGTGCGATCGAGACCGACCGTGTCCAGCAAACGAAGCGCAGCCTCCCGGGCCTGTTTTTTCGGCACGCGGTTGAGCACCGGAACTGTGGCGACGTTATCGATCACCTTCAGATGCGGAAGAAGACCCGAGTTCTGCATGACGTAACCGATACGCCGACGCAGTGCCACAGGGTCCAACCGAGAGGTGTCCTCTCCGTCAATCTCGACGGAGCCGGAAGACGGGTCGACCATGCGATTGATCATCCGGAGCAGAGTGGTCTTACCCGAGCCCGAGGACCCGACGAGTACCGTGGTTTTGCGAGACGGCAATACCAAGCTGAAGTCCTCGACAGCGAGCGTGCCGTCTGGAAATCGTTTCGTGACACCGTGGAACTCGATCATGGGGGCGGCTCATTCCTCGTGGGGCACACGAATCGACACTTGCCGGACTGTTATCCGTAAACCCTATTCGCAGCTGCCGTCACTTTTGAGTGCCTCAGATCACAAACAGCTGACAGTGCGGGAAGTCAGGTCTCGCGGCGACTCCCGGATGACGCGGTCGCCCGAACAGCACCCCCAGAAGGACCCGCAGCTTAGGTATGTACCGGATCTCCGTAAAAGCCTGTCAAGTAGGCCTTCGGGAGGGTCGTTGCCTCTTCGATGAGCTTGGGGTCGCCCTTGGTGTCGTAGGTAAATGCCCGCGAGAGTAGCGAATCTGTCACCACTATGACGACCTCGAGACGATGCGCGAGCTCCTCGATGGGAAGGCCGAATCGCTGGGAGAGCGACGCAGCGGCAGCGGCAGCGACAACCGTACTTCCCGACTGCGCGGATAGTGCAGGGCGAACATCAAGGACGTCGCCGAGACGGAGCGACCGGAAACCGGGAACCGAGCGGAAAGCGGTGGTCATGCTGACGATGCAGGCACTAACGGCATCCCACCACGTGGAATGAGCGGGATCGAGGATCGTCGATCGCGTGCCATCCACAAAACCGCTGAGCGATCGGGCGCTGAGGCTTTGGAGCACGACAATTCGGTCGGGAAAATAGCGGTAGACGGTACCGATCGAAGCGCCAGCGCGCTCAGCTACCATCGCTGTCGTGAGACGTTCGTAGCCGATCTCGTCGATGATCGCCGCGGCGGCATCGAGGAGGCTCGCTAGCCTCGCCGTGCTGCGTGCCTGGACCGGCTCATTGCGCAACAGTACGATGCCATCCGAGGCGACTTCCGTAGGGTTTTGATTGGCCACTGTAACTCCTCAATTTAGGTCAGTCCGAATACTACCTCGCCCCCGAGACGGGGGCGCGGATTTCTTGCGTTTAATTCATGAACTGTGTAATTTGCCAGAAATGGCGGGTCCATGTGCTCCTCCAGCCGTTCTGCGGACGGCGATACAGACGCGCAGTCATGGAAGACTTGGTGTATGGCTCGGATCCCGAAAGCGTCAGCCACCGCGGCAGGAGCCGAACCGATGCTCCACTTGGCAGCGCGTGCAGAGGACGCCGTACATGACTTGAGGGAGAAGTGCGCCCGGCGGCGCGGGCACCTCCCCACCATAGTTCCCTATGTCGGCTATGGGGCCCCGGGGTGGGCGAGGGTTCTTTGTCGGGTGCTGCTGACCAAGCCGACAGCGGGAAATGACCCTCGATACAAGAAGATTCGTGGATGGCGCAGTTTCACGAGCGTGCCCGTCAATGAGATCGCAGTCACGATCGGCATCGGAGATGTGGAGCAGCGCGTAGATGCCGATCGCGGCGGCGTCGTCGACACGGTGCTCGAAGTCGATCTCGCTCCGGGCTGGCACACGATCACCTTGCGCACCGATGAGACCGAGACAGTGGAGGCGACAGTCTTCATAGTCGACCCGGCGGTGACGGTGGGAATCATCTCAGATGTCGATGACACGGTGATGGTCACCGCCCTCCCACGTCCCTTCCTCGCCGCCTGGAACACCTTCGTTCTCGACGAACACGCACGGAGACCGGTGCCGGGCATGGCCGTGCTGTACGAGCGGCTGACGCGGTCGCATCCGGGTATCCCTATTTTTTATCTCTCGACCGGTGCCTGGAATGTGGCGCCGACCCTTACCCGATTCCTCTCCCGCAATCTTTACCCGACGGGACCCCTACTTCTCACCGACTGGGGACCCACCCATGATCGCTGGTTCCGAAGCGGCCGCAACCACAAGGTCGACACTCTCACGAGACTCTCCCGGGAATTCCCCGACGTGCGCTGGCTGCTTGTCGGCGACGATGGTCAGCACGACGAGGAGATCTACGGGCAGTTCGCCGAAAACCATCCCCATAATGTGGAGGCCGTTGCGATACGCCAGCTCTCGAACAGCGAAGCAGTACTCGCTGGCGGCCGGAGCAAATCCGAAGCTCACTCGAACCAGTCGGCGCCCTGGGTATATGCACCTGACGGGGCAGGTCTTGCCGAACACCTTGCCGACTCGGGTATGTTGTAGCCGCGCGATTCGCCAGCCGCGCTACCGCCAGAAAACCTCGATCAGGCTGACGTGAGTGGGGCGATCGAAACGGCGATGACATGCGCAGGCGCCGTCGACGGCTTCTCAGGCGACAAGTCGGTAAACGCCACGGCAAACTTGAATACCCCAACGGCGATGGGAGGAACTACGTCATCACCACGGCCCTGCTCATATCGGTGCCACGCGCAACTGTCGAGAGCAGGCACACGGGCGCTGATGAGCGTGAGAGAAGGTTTTCCTCCCCGCCATCCGGAGCTCGGAGGAAGATCTAGGTGAGATATCGGGGCGGGGATTCAGATCTCTGCCCACGTGGCCGGACTGGGAATTGTTCCAAAAGTGGAGGAACAAACCGCAGTCAGGGGCACCAATGACGATCACGCGATCATGATCAGCCGGGCACCACCAGCGGACGGGTGCAAAATTTTTTTAGCGACTGGCCTTTCAGCGGATTGACGCGTCCGATCCAGGCTATGCGTCCCAATAACTGAGCGCGGCTCGTTAACGCTGCGTATTCGCTTCGGTGATCGGGTCAGGAACGCAGGCGTGTCGGTGCCGTTGGGATGGTGGGCTTCGGCCTCTCTTTCGGGTCGCTCCGCCGATTCACTGACAGCCGAAGGACTGGCAGCCCTCGGCTGTAGCGGCGACTTCCACGACACGCTCCGTGACGTCACGGTAGACCCAGCAGCCTGCCCAGCCCGCCCGGTGGTGCCCGGGTGGATCGCGGCGGATTGCGATACACGAGATTCGAGTTTGGCCATAAAGGCTTGACAAGCCTATCGGCGATAGTAATAATTGCATATCGCCGATAGGCAATGAGGAGAGGAAGTCCGGTGGTCGTCAGCAAGGTCGTCGGCAAGGTCGCGCAGCGTCGTGAAGCCAAGATCGCCTCGATCGTCGAGGCGGCCTGGAGCTTGGCGCGTGAGCGCGGGATCCAGCTGGTCTCGCTGCGGGACCTGGCCAAGGAGGTCGGGATGCAGCAGCCGTCGCTCTACGCGTATTTCGACTCCAAGAATGCCCTATACGATGCGATGTTTGCCAACGGCAACCGGCAGCTGCTGGAGACGCTCGACGTGATCGATCTTCCCGTCAACCCCCGAGCGGCGCTCAAGGCCTACCTTGGCGCCTTCGCCGACTTCGCCGTCGCGGATCCGGCGCGCAACTCCCTGCTCTTCCGTCGGGTGATCCCCGGCTTCGAACCGAGTGTCGAGTCCTACGCAGTGGCCCTGGAGGCGCTCGGCCGCATCGTCAGCGTGATGAACGCGGCCGGTGTGACCGACCGCGGCGACATCGACTGCCTCGTCGCGATGACTGCCGGTCTGATCGAGGCCCAACTGAGCAACGAGCCGGGCGGCGATCGCTGGCTCCGGCACCTAGACCGCATGATCGACGTCCTGGTCGACAACACCACCGAAGGGAAATCTCGATGAGTAACACCAACACCACTGGAGCCACGCGCATCATTCGCACGGAGGCTCGGGTACTCGCCGCGGCCGAGTTCGAAAGGTTCGCGGCCCTGACTGCCTCGCTGACCCCTAAGGAGTGGGCGACTGACACCGACTGCGTCGGCTGGGACGTCCGCAAGATGGTGCTCCACGTCCTCGGCTCCGCCGATGCCCAGACCTCCCCGTTGGTCTTCCTGCATCAGCTGCGCCATGGCCTCCCGCTCAACAAGGAAATCGACTCCCACCACTGGGTCGACGGCCTCAACGAGCTCCAGATCCGCGAACGCTCGGAGCTTAGCAACGACGAGGTAGTCGCACAGCTTGAGGCAGTCGGTGGGAAGGCTGTCAAAGGCCGGTTCGGCACTCCGCTGCCGATGCGTTACATCCCGGTCCCGTTCGGTGACCCAGTCGGCTGGAAGCCGTTGAACTACCTCCTCGAAGTGGGCTTCACCCGCGACCTCTGGGCGCACCGCATCGACATCCACGCCGTTATCGGCCGACACATGGAACTCGACCTCGCCCACGACGGACGCTTAGTCGCCGACATCGTACGGGAGTGGGCGGAGCTCCACGGAGAGCCGTTCGACCTGCACCTGACCGGCACCGCCGGCGGCACGTTCAGCCAGGGCGAAGGCGGCGAGTGCGTCGAGATGGACGCACTCGAATTCATCCGCACCCTCTCCGGACGACTTCCAGGCACCGGCGTGATGCGCCACCGACTACCCCTGTGAACCACCCGCGCACTGAAACCATCCATCGAAAGGAACCACCATGACCCCCACCATGACCCACTCTGTCGTCCAGCACGACCTCCGGGTACTCTTGCAGCGCTTCATCGACGACGTGATCAACGCCCAAGACCTCGAGACGGCCCTCGTCGAGATAGTCGCCGAGAACTTCGTCGAGCTGCACCCGCTCCCTGGCCAGGGGCCAGGCCGGGCCGGGCTGGCCGACGTCCTCGGCATGATGTTCACCGGCTTCCCAGACCTGCACTGGACGCTCCACGACACACTCGTCGAGGGCGACAGGGTGATGGGCTTCTCCACCTGGACAGGAACTCACGAGGGTGAATTCATGGGCATCCCGGCGACCCGACGCACCGCCACGGTCGAGGCCTGGACCCTCGACCGCTTCCGCGAAGGCATCTTCATCGAGAGCCGCATCATCATGGACGTTGCCGCCCTGCTCGGCCAGCTCGGTGTCCTCCCGGCCCGTGAAGCCGCCTGACCGCGCCTGCACAGCGCGGTGCTCCCGGCACGGAAAACCGCCAACTTAGTGACCAAATATTCGAGGAAAACCCCGCTAAGTCAGGAAGCTATCTGGGTGCCGAAACTCCGGCACCCAGGAGGCTGCCGTCCTCAACTCTCAGGAGTGCCCGTAGCGGAGCCTCTTGCGGAACAGATTTGTGCTCGTGGCGAATCGTGTTGTGCAGGGGTGGGCGACTGGTGTGGGGTATCGATATGAAAATTCTGGTCTTGGGCGGCACGGCGTGGTTGGGTGGGCAGGTCGTGAGTGCGGCACTGAATCGGGGGCACCAGGTCACCTGTCTTGCTCGCGGTTCCGCCGGCGGTGTGCCGGATGGCGCAGTCCTCGTGCAGGCAGACCGCACCGACCTGGGAGCCTACGACACTGTCGCAGCTGACCGGTGGGATGTGGCGATCGACGTGTCGCGCCAGCCGGGGCAGGTCAAGAGTGCGGTGGCCGCGTTGGCAGACCAGGTCGGGTTTTACGTTTTCGTCTCTTCCGGTAACGTCTATGCCGACCACAGCACTTTCGGCAAAGACGAGGGCGGTGCACTCCTACCCGCACTGGCTGGCGACGTGCTGGAGAGCATGGAAATGTACGGCCAGGCCAAGGTCGCCTGCGAGCAGCACGTACTGGAAGCCTTCGGGCCCGACCGGGCGCTGATTGCCCGGGCCGGCCTAATCGGCGGCCCCGGTGACATCTCCGACAGATCCGGGTATTGGCCGTTGCGGTTCGCCCACCCCGCGACCGATGACGGTACCGTGCTGATCCCGGATGCCCCCGATCTGCCGGCGCAACTGATCGATGTACGCGACCTGGCCTCCTGGCTGGTCGACGCGGCGAGCCGTGGCATCGCAGGTATCTTCAATACGACCGGGGGAACAACCTCTCTTTCGGAGTTTTTGGCCATCGCCCGCACCGTCGCCGGCCACCACGGAACGCTCGTTTCTGCCGGAACGGGCTGGCTCCTCGCGCACGGCGTCCAAGAATGGATGGGGGAACGATCCCTCCCCTTGTGGCTCGCTGACCCGGAATGGGCCGGTTTCAGCGCCAACGACAGCAGCAAAGCGCAGCGTGCGGGACTGAGTACTCGGCCCCTGGAGGACACGCTTGCGGACACCCTGGCTTGGGAGCAGTCCAGAGAAAACAACACGGCCCGCCGAGCCGGCCTCTCAGATCAAGACGAACGAGCCCTACTCACGGCAGTGGCCGACGACTGACCCGCGTACCCGAGAGCCAAAGCCCCGTCAAACGACACCCAAATCGAGGCGCTGCGTCATAATCAGGACCCTGGGTGGGACGTTTAAAAGTCGGTAGCGATTACGCGAGAGTGCGTCCCGGTCGCAGGCGATCTGGCTGGATCGGCACGTCAAGCGTGAAAGCGGTTCCGTAATCGCCTTCATACCCGTAGTCCACGCTCTTCACCGGGACTGTGGCCGGTGTAGCCTCAACGAGCTGTACCGTGATGGGTTCGTCCCTCCCATCGATGATGAGCAACCATCGCTCCGCCAGGTAGCTCAACCCGATTGACTCCAACGTCTGTTCTGCATGCTGCTGATCGGAGACGGCTCCCATGGGGTAACCAAGGACGGTGCGTGCTTGAAAGGCTTCATCGGTTGGCGCGATGTAACCAAGAAGCTCATCATCATCCTGGCGACGGTGTTCTCTCCAAGCGCTTTGGATCATGAACCCACAGTATGCCGAGGGCCGCCCGTAAGCGGAACGTCGAACGTGCGGAAACACGATTTCAACGCCGATTGGTACCAGTCGAGGCCTAGTCTGGCCCCGTCCATTTATCGCGGGCAAGTCAGCCTTGTTTGTTTGGAAGCCATCGTTTCGAACTAGCGCACCGCTCGTGAGTACCACTCCGCTGATGTGATCGCGCAACCTCGATGCATTATTGTGCGACCACAAGGGTCGACCTTTGAATGGTCACTCTGGAACACTTCGAATAACTGAGAGGTCCGTCATGGGGAAGGACGCGTTACCCGGTGCGGTCATGCGCAAACGTCGCCGGCTCCGAACGCTGATCATTACTGTGATTACGGTTCTTGGGCTCTTCGCGGTCGGTTCTGGCGCACAACTAATCGCGGAACGGGTCGACATGTCACGCTTCCCGCCGCCGGGAGAGCTCGTTGACGTTGGCGGTGGCCGGTTGATGCATTTCGATGTGCGGGGCAAGGGTAATCTCGGTCCAACCATCGTGCTGGAAGCCGGTGGCACGCTGACGAGCCCCGTGTGGGCGTGGGTCCAGGCAAGGCTCGCCACCGACGCGACCGTCGTCAGC
>JBKJLH010000016.1:0-5578 GCA_046597035.1 Lacisediminihabitans sp. | reverse complement strand
CCGTCAGCTCGGCTTCGCCTTCCAACTCTTCCGCGAGGCGACTGCCCGCGAGGCGGTAGAACTCGGACCGGTTCATGCCGTGCCGCGCTGCTACGCGCTCGAAGCGTTCGAAGTCGCCGTTTGGAATAGAAATCGCTGTCTTCATAGCCAAAGTATAACTAGTTATACTTTTCCGAGCGAGATGGCCCCAATCGGCACCACCCAAATGTTTCATTGACCGTTCCCCTTGCGGGCGGCCGTCCCGGTCGAAATCGGGCCTCAACCTCGCTCTCGGAAGCACCTCAAACGCCGTCCGTTCACCGTCCCGCTTCCGGGCGGGTGTGGGCCGGCTGGCCTAGTCTCGAGACCATGAGAGGTGAGGTGGGCGACGCTTACTCGCTACGCGCTACAGAGTACGCAGAGAATCTCGGATCGATGAAGGCAGTGCATCCGTCGGATCGCCAGCTCGTTTCCATGTGGGCAGACCAGATCACAGGTTCGGCGATCGACGCGGGGTGTGGTCCGGGACACTGGACGAACTACCTTGCAGAACGTGGAGTCGCCATGCGTGGAATCGATCTTGTGCCGGAATTTATTGCACGCGCTCGAGCGACCTATCCGGATATCCCCTTTCATATCGGCACCGTCGATGAGCTCCCTGTGGAGACCAGTACCGTGGGCGGGGTACTCGCCTGGTACTCACTCATACATTGCGAACCGGACTCGATACAGGCGCCCCTTCAAGAGTTTGCCCGCGTCCTCAGGCCCGGCGGTGACCTGCTGCTCGGCTTTTTCGAGGGTCCAACGATCGAGAAGTTTGAGCACCGTGTCGTCACGGCGTATCAGTGGCCAGTGGGTGAGTTATGCGAAAAGCTCTGCGCGGTGGGCTTCGATGTGCTCGAGACACACACGAGAACTGGGCCAAGACACCGGCCCCACGGAGCAATACTCGTGCGGCGTAGGGCGTAGGGCCTGGGGCGTAGAGCTTGGTGATGACCCCTGGACTTTCGGGAGCAGCCGTTCGTCAGCCCTGAGTCGGGTGTCCCAAAGCCGTCGTCGGGGTGCAACTGCGACGAGCTTTAGGCTGACGTGGTGATATCGCCACTGGAAGTGCTGGAGCAACATGTTGTCGCCGCTGTGGTTCGAGCGTTCGGACAGGATTTTGGGGAGGTTGATCCGGCTTTGCGGTCGAGCCAGTTCGCTGACGCGCAATCGAACTGTGCACTCGCGCTTGCCCGGAATCTGAGGCAGTCGCCGCAAAATATTGCGGCCCAAATCGCAAGCGCTCTGCCGGACGTTGGACTTGGTGCGGTCGGCAGCGTCGAAGTCAGCGGCCCGGGTTACCTGAACTTCACGTTCGCGCCCGGGTGGCTGGTCGAGCAGCTTGTCCGGCTTGGCGTCGATCCGAAGCTCGGTATTCCGACCGTGCAAGCGGAGACCATAGTGATTGATTATTCAGCGCCGAACGTTGCGAAAGAAATGCATGTTGGGCATCTGCGCACGACGATCGTCGGTGACTGTGTGGCACGGGTGCTAGAAATGCTCGGGCACCATGTCGTGCGGCAAAACCACATTGGTGACTGGGGTACCCCGTTTGGCATGCTCATCGAGCATCTCCTCGACGTCGGACCAGACTCCGTCGAGGCGGCGATCCTGCGCTTGGACCCCAACGCGTTCTACCGGGCTGCGCGGGTGAAGTTCGACGCCGACCCGGCATTCGCCGACCGGGCCCGAAACAGGGTCGTTCAACTCCAGGCGCATGACCCCGCGACCCTCGCGGTCTGGCAGGACTTGGTGGACCAGTCCAAAAAGTATTTTAATCTCGTCTACCGTCGCTTGGGCGTCACTCTCACCGATGAGGATCTGGCGGGCGAATCCACTTACAACGGCGAACTCGCAGCGATCTGCGGCGAGCTTGAGGCGGCCGGGATCGCCACCGTCAGTGCAGGCGCCCTGTGTGTGTTCCTCCCCGGGCGGACGGGGCGGAACGGGCAACCGTCACCGTTGATCATCCGCAAATCTGATGGCGGGTACGGGTACGCCACGACCGATCTTGCGACCGTCCGTCACCGCGTGAGGGATCTACACGCCGATCGGCTTATCTACGTCATCGGCACAACCCAGTCACAGCATCTCGAGATGGTGTGGGAAACCGCACGGCTCATTGGATGGTTGCCCGTATCGGTGCCGGCCGTTCATGTGAGGATCGGTAGCGTCCTTGGCACAGACCACAAGATCCTCCGCACCCGAGCAGGAGACTCCGTCCGGCTCCTCAGTTTGCTCGACGATGCTGTCGAGCTGGCACGCGCCGAACTCGACCGGCGCAGCGAACTTGAACGGCGCACCGAAGGCGATAGTGCCGACACTGACCAAATCGCGGAACAGATCGGTATCGCGGCGGTCAAATATGCTGACCTCTCCATCGCGCATGACACCGACTATGTGTTCGACGCGCAGAAGATGGTGGCCACGAACGGCAACACCGGCCCCTACCTGCAGTACGCTGCGGCCCGGATCCGCTCGATCTTCCGCACACTCGACCGCGACCCTGACCCTGACCCCGACATGCGGACTCCGCCCGCGTCTGTGAAGTTGACTAACACCGCTGAACGCGACCTGGTCCTCGACCTGCTCGGATACGGTGCCATTGTCGCGACCGTGGGCGCAACCTACGAGCCGCACACGCTCTGCGCCTACCTGTTCCGCGTTGCCCAGGACTACTCCCGGTTTTATGAAGAATCACCCATCACCCGCGCTGAGCCTGCCCTCCAGCAGTCCAGACTCTATATCGCCCAAAAGACTCTGGCGATCCTCACACACGGAATGGGACTGCTCGGCATCAGCGCCCCCGAACGCATGTAAGCCCCCAAACGACTCATCCCCGCCATTGAGTCTGACACGAAGCGCTTGGAGAAACCGGACACAGAGTCGCACTGTCTTCACGGGCTCTCAAAGTCCCTCTCGATCAGGGCGTCGTCGCACAGACAGTTCGGTCTACGGGCGGTCGAATAGGTCGAAAAGTGCTCTTGGGAGCGCTTCCCCGACGGCAGGAAATCGCGTCCGCTGCTCGTCCCGCTTGCGGGCTGCAAACACATCGGGGGTGAATATTTGTCCTGCACGGTCCGTCATGATGGGCTCATGGGTGTCATCGTTCGAGTAGCAGTTGCCGACGAGTTGCGTGCAGGCCGAGACATTCGGCTTCGAGCATTGGTACAGGACCCGACGGCATTCGGCTCATCCTTCGCGCGAGAGGAACTTTTTGATGAGCTGAGCTGGAGGCAACGGATTGAAACTAGCCATTGGGTTCTCGCGTGGATCGGCGAGGAACCAGTCGGTCTGGTAGCCGGCGTCATCAACAGCGAGTCGAACGACCATGAGCTCGTCGGGATGTGGGTGGAACCGGAACAACGCGGCACTGGTGTTGCGACAGTGCTGGTCGATTCCATTTCGACTTGGGTGAAGCGCTAAAGTGCACGATCGCTCATCCTTTGGGTGGTCGTCGAGAACGTACGCGCACGACGGTTCTATGAGCGTTTGGGCTTTCGTGGAACAGGGGATTACGCGAAGCTTCCCAGCCACCCTGACCCAGCTGAGGAAAAAATGTCAGTGCAACTCCGGTAAAGGTTGTCCTTCCGGTGAAAGCACCCGCGACTCGCACGTATTGGCAGACAGTGAGATCACCCGCTCCCTCGACCTGTGGCAGGGCCCGGCGAGGGAGCCGCTACGTCAACGGCGATATTTTTCATCGTCACCCCTCCCCACGAGCTTGGTGATTGAAGCAGACTGAAACCATGCCCGTTGTACCTGCTCTCATCGGCCTCACCGTTCCGGCAGCCCGCGATGTCTGCGTTGATATCCGCATCGTCCCGATCTCGCGGACGCCGGACGGTTCGGGTCTCGCTGCGCAGACTTGGCCGGGCCGGTGGGTTGTGACGGCCCAGGACCCAGAGCCGGGCATTGAGGTGGCGCCGGGCGACACGGTAACCATCGAATTCATCGAGGACGGGCCGGCTAATTCGGATGTCGTGGCTCGGTTGATACCGCCGAAACCAGCGCTGACCGAGCATGCTGTGCCCGAACGAGTCGCAGAACCGCTTGCCGCCTACAAGCCCGCAGCCGCGGACCACTCAGGTTCGAGGTCGGATGATTTTTGATCGCTAAATCGAAGCCGCCCACGGTCGAAGCCGTGAATTCCTCCGTCGAAAGCGCCGACGAATGCCGCCCGATGAAGGTCCCCCTTGCGTGCCCTTGGTGTTTGCCGAAATCTAGCTTGATCACTGTTCGATGCGAAGACTAAATGGCAATCGCAGAGGGCCCAAGTTGCGAGTCAGCCTCCGAGGGCTGGCGACCAGTTCGCTAATCATCTAGTTTCAGAAAATGCGAAGCATTGATGAGTCGCCTGCTACGTCTTTCACGTTGACGTTGACTCGACCAACCGATATTTCGATCACGGAAGCGAAGGAGTTTCTCGCCAGTAGATCGAAAACAACAGTCTTGGAGCAAACGGCGATCTCATTGAGGGCGCGACTCGGATCACCGAACGCCTTTCGACTGGGCGGAGTCTTGCTTACCCCGAGGCGTCAATATCCGATGGTGGTGTCGCTAACCGAACAAACCCCCTCCACACTCCGACTGGATTTAGTCAGCGACGAGGGTTGGTACGCATTCAAGTTGCAGCCGTTGGAACGGTCATTCATTCGAGTATTCGCCCAACTGGCTGCTGAGATGCAATCGCATCTGTCCCGATGACCGTTCCCCTTACGGGCGGCCGATCCGGTCAAAAAGTGGCCCGGAGTGCGTTCTCGCGATGGCGGGGAAAGCCGTCCGATAAACGTCCCGCTTACGAGCATCGGCCGTGGGAGCGGGTGCCGTAAGTTCGAGTTGTGATCACTGGACAGCGAACGGGTGAACGACCGCTTGTGTCGACCGAAGGACTGCAGACACAGTTGACTCAGCAGTCCCCACCGGAAATCTGGGGGCAGCTGGTAGCTCGCACTTTCGATCTAGATTTGGTTATCGAGGGGCACAGCCAGGTGTCTCCCGCATCGTCGCGGGCTGTCTTCCTGCTCGACAAGTCCAAGGAACGGGCTTCTGAGACCTCGCCTGCGCCTGGGAAGCGTCTTGAGCCGGTGCATCTGCACGGTGTATCTGACACGAGTCTGCACCTCTGTCTTCCCGCCGAGCGCGGTCAGCAGCTTACGGATTTGAGGTGGGGTGAGCCTCATCAATACGAAGATTTTGGAACGGAGTTCATGATTTACGGCCCTCGAACGGTGGAAGAGCTCGACATCATTTTGTCTCTCATCGAGGAAAGCCTCTCGTTCGCTCGAGGCACGACCGAGGCCAGATAGAGACAGTGCGCCGGGGGTTGGCGAGACAGAGCTTGTGGGACAAAAATTCCTTCCAGCCGAGGTCCGGCACTGGAAGTGGATCGAAACTGATTTGGCTACAGGGAGCCTCCATGGTTAGGGGACGTCCTTATTTCGACATTGCCTGGTGATGGGGAGTCATATGCGTCGAGTGTGGTTGATTGTCGCTATTTCGATAGCTGTCTTTTTTGCCGCGGGGGTGACGGGAGCGATTTGGGCTGCCGTGGCGA
>JBKJLH010000011.1:0-126014 GCA_046597035.1 Lacisediminihabitans sp. | reverse complement strand
ACCTCGATCGTGAGGTCGAGATCGCGAAACTCCTCCATGTCCAGATTGATGAACTTGGTGGTCGGGGATGCGGCAGCCAATTCGTAGAGGGGAGTGAGCCGCTCGACGACTCCTGTCACCGTCTCGTCGAACGACCACATCGAAAGCTGGCTCGACACGGACGAGACCTTGATCGAGACATAGTCGACGTCATCCCGCTGCAGCAGCTCGCGAGTTCCAGCGAGCCGCCGATCGGCCTCATCGTCGCCGAGCACAGCTTCGCCGAGCAGGTTGAGATTGAGGCGGATACCCGACCCACGTAGCGCACGCAGGCTGCGGTCGAGGTGCCGAGGGCTCGCATCAAGGATGAGATGGCTCACCATGCCGCGCAGCATCCGCCGGGCGATGGGCACGATCGGCCAGGGAATCAGCGGCGCGAATCCCCCGCCGAGCTGGATCCCGACACGCATGTACCGGGGCAGGAATGCGGGGATAGTCCGCGAGAGCTTCTCGAGATTACGGCCGGCGACACGCAGATCTTCCGGTCGCACCACCCGGTCGACGAATCCGATCGTGAAGTCCAGACCCTGCGGATCTTTGAGCACGCCCGCCAGTCGCTCTTCCGAACGGTCGGGCGCGACATCCGCGCTCTCGGCAAGCCAGCGCTGCACAGTGGCGACGGCCTCGGCAGCGAGTGGATCGGGGCTCACCGGCAGGTCGGCACCAGTCGAAAGCATGTACTGAGACTACTTGGGGCGGGCTGAGGGGTGGCGTTTCACAATGAATCAAGGACCGAGACGATCGTTCTCGATACGAGAATCTCACCCGGCTCGACCGGACGCCAGGGGCTCGTCTGTTCGACGGCGATCACGCCATCATCATGGAGGAAGCACTGTCGATTTTTGCCTCTCCCAATGGAGACGGTTAAACTCAATCGGAAGCGGCGTTTTGAGAATGCCGCGCGATCTGAGGAGCTTCGCCATGGCAACGTTCGACCAGTTTGCAAACCAGGGTGGTGCCGCCGCCGGCGACGAGTCGGAAGCCGCGGCGGCCCAGGCCGAGGCCGACGAGCTACTTCGCCAAAGCGCTGAAGCGGCCCGGGCAGCCGACTTCGGTGGCGGCCCGCTCGGCGCCCATCCTGAACCAGACACCGCCGATCATCCCGACACGGTCTGACCGGCCCGCGATTGCTGTTCGGCGGTCGCCAGCCCGCGTCGGGGGGCGACATCGCATGCGAGTCAGCTCGCTGAGCATGCGAACCTGACACCCGAGAAGGAATACCAGGGCTTCGCATCCGCATGGGGCCTCCGCCTACGCCACCGCGGTGCCCCAACGCTGTGAGACACCCGCGGCAGACCGCGCCTGCGGAACACCCCACGGGTTATCGTCCCGAAGCGGCTCGGGCAGCAATTCCTGCGGCGCGTTCTGGTAGGCGACCGGGCGAAGGAACCGAGCGATCGCAGCAGTGCCGACCGAGGTGCTCGAATCATTCGTCGTCGCGGGCCATGGGCCTCCGTGCTGCATGGCGGGAGTAACGGCAACCCCGGTCGGCCACCCACCGAACAGCACCCTGCCAGCGTGCTGGCTGATCCAGTCGACGAGAGCGCGGATGGCATCGCTCGTCTCACCCGGCGCTGCGTGCACTGTGCCAGTGAGATTTCCACTGAACAGTCCGTCTGCCACCGAGGTGAGATCGGTGCCCGCCGGATATTCGACGACTATCGACAGCGGGCCGAATACCTCATCGAGCATCGTCTCCCGGTGGGCCTGAAGGGAGTCCACCGAGACGCTGACAACAGTCGGTGTTGCCCAGCCGTTGCCATCGTCGTCCACCCGAAGCGAGCCCTCCGAAATGATGGATATCCCCGGTGTGCCGAGGATCGCAGTGCGCCGCGCCCGGTAGCCGGCAGTGATCCCCGGATTCAGCAGTCGATGTTCCTCCGCCTGCGCCACGAGTTCGGCTACCCGGTGGACAAGGCCGTGCCCGGTCGGCACAAATAGAAACCCTGGTTTGGTGCATAACTGGCCCGCTGAACCGGTGACGCTCGTCACGAATCCGGTCGCAATCGCATCCGCGCCATCGACCAGCGCGGCCGCCGTGACGAAGACCGGATTCACGCTACCGAGCTCCCCGTAGAACGGGATGGGGCGGGCTCGAGCCGACGCGATATCAGCCAGCACACGCCCGGCTCGAATCGAGCCGGTGAAGCTGCCCGCCGCGATCCGCGGATCCTTCAGCATCGTCACCCCCGCAGCAGTGCCGCTGATCAGCTGGAAGGTGCCATTGGGCGCTCCTGTCAGGCTGAGCGCGTCGGTAACGACGGTGGCCGTGAGCACCGATAGTTCCGGATGACCGGGGTGCGCCTTCAGGACCACCGGGCATCCGGCGGCGAGCGCTGACGCCGTGTCACCACCGGCTACCGAGAAAGCGAAGGGAAAATTGCTGGCGGCGAAGATCACGACCGGACCAACCGGAATGCGAAATCGGCGCAGGTCGGGTCGGGTGCCAAGCACAAATTCGGGGTCAGCGTCGTCTATTCGCACGTCGAGGTACGTGCCGTCGACGACCACGTCGGCAAATAGCCGCAACTGCACCGCAGTGCGGGTGAGCTCGCCCGTGAGGCGAGCGTGCGAAAGGCCGGTTTCACGCTCGGCAGTCGCCACCAGAACGGGTGCGGCCAGGAGGAGCGCATCCGCAACGGCCGACAACGCCGCTGCACGGGTTTTCGGGGGCATAGCCGCCCAGGCTGGGGCCGCGGCGGCCGCCCGCCCGGCGATCCGATCGAGCTCTGATACTGAGGTTTCAGTCATATATTCTTCCAATGGAATAAGTAATCGGCGACGTCAGAATTGGAACCCGGTAGGAAACGGATCGGCGGGGTCGAGCAGGTACTGCCCGATCCCGGTCACCCACGCACGCCCGGTAACGGTGGGAACGACCGCGGGAATTCCCTCGACGGTTGTTTCTGCGATCAGCCGCCCGACGAATCGGCTGCCGATGAACGACTCGTTCACAAAGTCCTGGCCGAGTGCGAGTTCACCTCGCGAGAAGAGTTCCGCCATGCGCGCGGAGGTTCCCGTGCCGCATGGCGAACGATCGAACCACCCGGGGTAGATGGCCATAGCGTGACGCGACAGGGCGGCGTTCGATCCCGGCGCGATGAACTGCACATGGTGAACGTGGTCGATACCGTCGATGAGCGGGTGATGGGGCGGATTGGTCGAGTTGATGGCCCCCATGATCGCGAGTCCCGCGGCCAGGATCTGCTGCTGTTCGCCCCGATCGAACGGCAGTCCGACTGCATCCAGATCGACAAGCGCATAGAAATTGCCGCCGAAGGCGAGACTGTAGGGCACCATTCCATAGCCCGGTACCTCGACGCTGTCGTCGAGACGCACGGTGAACGAGGGTACGTTCTCGATCGTGACAGAGTCGGCATGACCGTCGCTCACCGCAACACGGCAGGTCACCAGGCCCGCCGGTGTGTCTAGCCGGATCGTGGTGACGGGTTCGACCACCTCGACCATCCCGGTCTCCACCAGGACGGTAGCGACTCCTATCGTTCCATGTCCACACATCGGCAGGCATCCGGAGACCTCGATGTACACGACTCCCCAATCGGCATCCGGTCGAGTGGGCGCCTGCAGTATTGCCCCGCTCATGGCGGCGTGCCCACGGGGCTCGTTCATGAGCAGATGTCGGATATTGTCGAGATGCTCCATGAAATAGAGGCGCTTCTCATTCATGGTCGCCCCAGGGATAACCCCGACGCCACCGGTGACAACCCTGGTCGGCATCCCCTCGGTGTGCGAGTCGACCGCCGTGAACATCCGCCGTGAGCGCATGGCGTGATCCTTTCATCTCTCCTGCTGAGGCCCATTCACCCGCGCGTCTGCGGTGAGCTATTTGCGGGCGGCGAGGTAGTCGAGCGCCTTCGTCGTGTCGGCGCGAACGCGTGCCTCATTCTCCGAGCTCAACGGACCGCGTGGTGGCCGGGTCGGGCCGCCATAGCTGCCTCCGGCCATATCGATGGAAAGCTTGATGGCCTGCACGAACTCCGGCTTGGAATCCCAGCGGAAGACCGTGACGAGATTGCGGTACAGCTCACGAGCGGCATCGATCTCGCCCGACATGACGAGGTCGTAGATCTCCACGGCCTCTCGCGGAAACGCGTTCGGATAGCCCGCGAACCAACCAACGGCGCCCGCCACGAGGGACTCGAACAGCAGGTCGTCGGCACCGGCGATCACGTCGATATCGCACAGCTCTTTGATCTCCAGCACTCGTCGAATATCCCCGGAGAATTCCTTGATGGCCACAACTCCGGGGATCTGGGCGAGCTTCGCTATCAGTGGCGGCGTGAGGTCCACCCTGGTGTCGTGCGGGTTGTTGTAGAGCATTACCGGAAGACCGACCGCGGCCACCCGCGTGAAGTGTTCAATGATCTCGCCCTCGTTGGCGTGATAGAGGATCGGCGGCAGGCAGAGCACCGCATCCGCACCATCCTCTTTGGCATACTGCGCCCACTGCACCGCCTGGGGCCACCCGACGCCGTGAACTCCGGCAACCACGAGGCCGCGACCGGCGACAGCTTCGACGGCGACCTGGATGACCCTGCGCCGCTCCTTCTCGGTGAGCGAGGAGTACTCACCGAGCGATCCATTCGGGCCGACTCCGCGGCACCCGTTGGAAATCAACCAGTCGCAATGAGCAGCGAACTTCTCGTAGTCGACAGCGAGACCAGCCGGCGCAGAGGGATCGTCGCGGAACGCCAATGCCGTCGCGACGATGACTCCGCCGAGGTCGAAGTGCTGCTTAGTCATGAAAGGTCCTTTCGTGGTGGCCGGGGGAGGCGGTCGGCTGGCTCCCGTCACCCATGTGTGTGGAGAAGGGTGTCTCGGCAAGTTCGCTCAGTCGAATCGGCACTGCGATGGGCCGCCGATCGCTCATCGTTGCGTCGGTGAGTGCGCCGCCCGGCGTCTCTGCGGCGAGGAGTTCTTCCACCGCGCGACCGCACACTCGCCCCTGGCAGATACCCAGCCCGGCTCTCGTGGCGAGCTTCAGGGCGCGCAGGGACTGCGCCCCGGTACCGTGCGTGGTGTGGCAGAGCTGGGCGAAGCCAACCTCCTCGCAGCGGCAGATCACAGTGTCATCAGTCAGCCAGTCTCGCCATCCTCTGCGGATACCGTGGGCGGTCTCGATGCGCGCCGCGAAGCCGCGAAATACCCTTCGAAGACGCATCGAAGCGCGCACGCCTGCGTCGCTCGGGTCGCCGCCGGCCGCCGTATGCCCGGCGATGCCACCCTCGGCGAGCGCGAGGTCCACGCCACCAATGCCGGTGATCTCCCCCGCGGCAAACACAGACCGAACCGTGGTGCGCTGGGATTCGTCTACCAGCACAAAGCGATCGGCCCCGAGCTCACAGCCCGCCGCGATCGCGAGCTCGAGGCGCGGGGTGAATCCGTGACTCACGCAGACCGCGTCCACCGCTACGGTGCGTTCGGTACCCGGAATCGGCGACCACTGGGCGGTGACGGCGGCTGTGGTCACCGACTCGACGCAATCAGTCCCGTTGGCCGCTATGACCGCACGACCCGAATAGTAGGGGATGCGGTGACGCAGCTGCCCGGCCACGTACCCGGCGAGTTCCGCCGCCTTGCTCGCCGCTGGGATCAACTGCCACGGTTTCGGTAACCAGCCGCGCACCAGCGCGCCAGCCCGGCTGGCCTCGAACACCCCGAGAACAGTGGCGCCGGTGGACGCCAGGGATGCAGCAACGGGCAGCAGGAATGGGCCGGCTCCGGCGACGACGACTCGATTGCCGACCGCGACCCTTTCTCCTTTTGCCAGGGCCTGGGCGGCGCCGCCGGTGAACACCCCCGGCAGGTCCCAGCCGGGGAATGGCAGGGTACGGTCGTACGCACCGGTCGCCAACACGATCGTGTCAGGGTGCAGGGATAGCCGCTCCCGATCGGTGCCGTCGGATGCGCCGACGAGCACATGCACCGTGAACGGATCGGTCTCGATCGCCCACACGCTCGCGCCGCAGACGATACGGCAGCCCGCATCCGCATCGAGTTCGGACTGGAGCGACTGGAAGGTGTCCCAGCCATGATGGAGCATGGCTTCGCGTGCGGCGGGGCGAGTCGCCGGTAGGTGTCTCCAGAATTGGCCTCCCAGTTGATCCGATGAGTCCAGCAGGATGACGGAGGCGCCTCTGGCCCGTGCCGAGCGCGCCGCGGCGAGACCGGCCGGTCCCGCTCCGATGACGAGGACCTCGGTCATGAAACCGCCCCGTCCCCAGGAGCGGAGCCGGGCAACGGGTCATACTGCGTGACGACGACGTCGCCAGGCCTGGCCCGACGCTGGCAGGCTCGGACGTCCCGCAGTCCGTTGACCTCGACGAGGCAGTCGAAGCAGACGCCGATTCCACAAAACACACCACGGGGTGCCCCCGCGAGCGACGTTGTGCGGAAGCCCACCGTTCCACTGGCCAGGATCACACCCGCGATGCTCTGCCCGATCAGGCCCGACACCGCGACGCCATCGAGTGAGATGGTGACCTCCGCTGGTTCGGTGGGACGAATCGGATCCTCCTGCCAGGGCAACAGCGGCGGTGACATCAGGCCGCCTCGGTCAGATAGGGCGCGAGGGACGCGCGAGCGGGGGAAAACGCGGTGGCGTCGAATGCAGCGGACCGACCGAGCATTTGATCTCGGATGATTTCCGCCGTCGCGAGACTCAAGCCGATTCCCGCGCCCTCGTGGCCGCTGGCGTGCCAGAGTCCCGGCATCCTCGGGTCTTCACCGATGACCGGAAGGTGGTCGGGCATGAACGGACGAAATCCGCCATAGCTGCGCATGACCGATGCTCCGCTCAAAAACGGAAAGAGTCGCATGGCCTTGGCGGCGATCTGCGTGAGCACGTCAACCCGGAATGTCGCGTCGAAACCCTGCTGTTGCCGCGAGGATCCGATCAGCACGGTACCCGACGCCGTGGACTCGACCACGCTCGATGTCTGAAGGGCGCCGTCATCGGATTCGACAGCACCGACATAGTCCGCGTCGTACACCTTGTGGAATACCCGATGGCGCATCCGGGTCGTCACCAGGATCTCGCCACGTCGTGGACGCACCGGAAGCAGCACGCCGAGCAGTGCCGCGACCTCGCCCGACCAGGGTCCTGCGGCGATGAGCACCCGACTCGCGCGCAACTCTCCTTCGGGGGTTCGTACGCCCGCCAGCGCGCCAGCGCAGTCTCTCACTGCACCGGTGACCGGAGCGTTCTCGAGCACCCTTGCACCGAATGCGCGAGCGGATGCGAGCAGCGCGAGTGTGGCGATCGTGGGTTGCACCTGGGCGTCATCCGGGTAGAAGTACGCGGCATCGATCGAGCGGCACAGCTCTGGTTCGAGTTCGTGCGCCACCGTATCGTCCACCGCTCGCGCATCCACCCCGGCACTGCGTTGCGCCGCGGCAAATGCAGTGAGGGTGGCTGCCCCCTGGCTGGTCGTGGCGACGACGAGTCCACCCTTGCGCTCGAACTCGATGGAGGGAACCGCGGCGCCCAGTTGCGTGGCGAGCTCACTGGCCGTGTCCCGCCACAGCACAGAGGCATATTGGGCGAGCAGCAATTCGTCGCCGGGTCCTTTGTCGGATACCAGGAGATTGCCTTCGCAGGCCGAGGACGTGCCGCCGGCAACCGTGCCACGGTCGACTACGGTGACGTCCATTCCGGACGCGGCGAGCGCTCGAGCGCAGGCGGCACCCACGATCCCCGCGCCGACGATGATCACCCCGTCGTCCATTTAGCACCGCTTTCCGTTCGTCTGTAACATATTACATATTATCTGAATGTCATCAGTGGTGGTCCGAAATAACTCGCATCCACGGTGATCCCCAATCCTGGTCCGGTCGGAGCGGAGCCGCGACCACGCACGGACCTTGGCTGATGTCCAGCAGCGTGCTCGAGCGTCCAGTCATTGAAGAACGACGTCGTCAGCAGGCTTTCCGGGCGCGTGCTCGCCGCAAGATGACTCACCGCGGCCGTGGCGATATCGCCACCCCAGGTATCTTCGATCGTCACCTTCATCGCGAGGCTCTGTGCGAGGTCTCGGACCTGCGCGGCCGCGGTGATGCCACCGAGCCTGCCGATCTTCACGTTGACTGCGGCGGCGCCCGCGAGCTGTTTCGCCCGCACGAGGGCGGAGGGGTCCGTGATCGGCTCATCGATGATGAGCGGATACGGCGCACGGTCCCGAAGCGCCGCGCAGTCTTCGAGTGAACGGCATGGCTGCTCGATGAATACATCCAGGTCGTGGACGAGCCGGAGCGCGATCGCCGCGTCCATCACATTCCATCCACCGTTTGCATCGGCAATGACGATGGCATCTCCGCCGGCGTTCTCGACGACCGCACGGATCCTCTTCGCGTCCTCCACCGGATCGTTGCCGACCTTGACCTGGAATCGCCTGATACCCGCGGTTGTGCGGGATACGACGAATTCCACCATCGCCTCCACGGTATCGAGCGGTACCGCCTCGTACAGCGGGAAGTCGTTCTGCAGCACCCCTCCGAGGAGGCCGGAGATCGGCATGCCGGCCTGCTGTCCGAGCAGGTCCCAGCAGGCGACATCCACCGCGGCCTTCGGCGCCCTCTGATCGAGCAACAGGCCATCCATGAGGCGGCCGACCGCGGACAGGTTGGTCGGATCGGCACCCAACAATGCCGGTCCGAGCACAGCGAGCGCGGCCCGGGTGGCGCCGGTGAACGACGGTAGGTAGGTTCCCGCGAGCGAACAGCTCTCGCCCCAGCCTTCGTGGCCGGTATCGGTGGTGAGCCGCACGACGGTGGAATCCTGCACGTTCGCAGCGCGCCCTCCCGACATCACATAGGTGCCATGGGCGTAGCTGAGCTGGTAGCCATACACGTCAACGGTGACGATGCGCATCGTTCAGCTTCCAGTCGAGTTATCTGATCGGTGGGGAATGGGTAACGTCACTCACCGAGATAGGCGTCGATGATTCGCGAATCAGAGATCAGTTCGCTGGCCCGGCCCTCAAGAGTGGCCACTCCACTCTCGATGACGTAGGCGCGATCGGTGATCCGCAATGCCGCTCGCGCGTTCTGCTCCACCAGCAGCACCGTGGTTCCCTGATCGCGGATGTCTCGGATCACCTGCATCACCTGGGCCACGATCAGCGGCGCGAGACCCATCGACGGCTCGTCGAGCATGAGCATCTTCGGCCCGGCAACCAGGCCACGCCCGATGGCGAGCATCTGCTGCTCACCACCGGACAGGGTGCCACCCTGTTGGCCGCGGCGTTCGGCGAGAAGCGGCAGAAGTTCGTACACCCGCTCGATCCTCTTGGATACGAGACTGCGATCCTTCACGAGGTAGCCGCCAAGTTGCAGGTTTTCGAGCACGCTGAGCGTGCTGAAAATGCGACGACCCTCGGGAACGTGAATGAGGCCGGCACTCACCGCGTCCCACGGATTACCGTGCGCGAGATCGACCCCGTTGAACGTGATCGCGCCGGAGTGGCATTTCACCAATGCGGATGCTGCAGAGAGCGTCGTTGTCTTTCCTGCCCCGTTGTTGCCGAGGAGTGCAACGATCTCACCCTCCTCGACCCGGAGGCTCATGCCGTGCAGCGCCTGGATCTTGCCGTAGAAGACTTCGACGTTATCGAATTCAAGCATTGCCATCGTGACCCACCTCTTCTTCCTTTCCGAGGTACGCCTCGATCACTGCGGGGTTCGCTTTAACTTCTGCCGGAGTCCCCTCCGCGATCTCCTTGCCGAAGTTCATCACCACGATGCGCTCAGAGAGTTCCATGACCAGGCCCATGTCGTGCTCGATGAGCACGACGGCGGTTCCGAGATCCCGGATGCGACGACACAGGGCCAGCAGCTCCTGTTTCTCTGAGTGGTTGAGCCCCGCCGCGGGCTCATCGAGCAGCAACAGGTCCGCCTTGCGGGCGAGAGCACGCGCCACCTCGACGAGCTTCTGCTGCCCATAGGACAGGTTGCTCACGGGAACACCCCTCTGACCCGCGTACCCCACGAAGTCAAGCCAGCGGTGAGCCTCTTGGGTGAAACTGGCCTCACTGCGCTTGAACCGCGGCGTATGCAGCATGGCATCCAGGGCCGACTGGCCGCCGTAGAGATGCATCCCCGCACGTACGTTGTCGAGCACGCTCAAGTCCATGAACAGGCGCAGGTTCTGGAAGGTTCGTGTCACGCCCGATGCGGCTATCACGGCAGGCCGTTTGCCGATCATGTTCGCGCCATTCACGAACACCGATCCGCTCGTAGCTTTGTAGAACCCGGTAATGCAGTTGAACGCCGAGGTCTTCCCTGCCCCGTTGGGGCCGATCACGGCCACTATCTCCCGGGCATTGACCGAAAAACTCAAACCATCGACGGCCCGGACGCCACCGAAGGCGATCTCCAGGTCTTTGACTTCAAGAACCGGGGTTCCCACGGTGACGCTCATTTGACAGCTCCGTCCACGATGGCGGGATCAACCCTGTTCCCGTCGACACGTTCCGGCTCGAACCCTCGCGCTGGCCATAATCCCTGCGGGCGGAGCACCATTACCACTACCAGCAATACGCCGAAGAGGAGGTAGCGGTAGACCGATGCTTCACGGAGAAGTTCTGGCAGCAGGCTGATGGCGACCGCACCGAGCACGACACCGCGCATGTTTCCCATCCCGCCAAGGACCACGGCCATAAGTACCAGGGCTGACTGCAGGAAAACGAAACTCTGCGGCGAGACTGCAGACAAATGAGATGCGAAAAGCACACCGGCAACGCCACCCCAGATAGCCCCGAAAATGTAGGCCATCAACTTGACCCGGTAGGTGTGGATGCCCATAGCCTCTGCCGCGTCCTCATCCTCTCGAACGAATCGCCAGGCTCGGCCCAGCCGGGAGCCGCGCAGCCGCGCAGATGCCAGCACAAAGGCAGAGACAATGATGATTGTGATGTAGTAGAAAATGGCCGGCTGCTGGAAATTGAGCTCGCCGATCTTGAGCATCCCTGGAACCCCGAAGATTCCCGAAGGGCCACCGGTGATGCTCAGGTTGTTGGCCGTAATGCGGGTGATTTCACCGAAACCGAGCGTGACGATCGCGAGATAGTCGCTGCGCAAGCGCAAGGTCGGCGCTCCGATGATCAGGCCAGCCAATACCGTCATTACGAGCACGACGGGGATGGTGAAGATCAGAGGGAGGTCGAAGCTTTTGGCTACTATTCCCGCCGTATATGCGCCCACCGCCATGAAGGCGATGTAGCCGAGGTCGAGCAGGCCGCAATATCCGACGACGATGTTGAGCCCAGCGGCGAGCATCACGAAGATCGCTGCCGTCGTCATGACGTTCAACGCGTAGGGCGTTGCGATGACGAAGGGCGCAAGCACCGCGACACCGAACGCAACCCAGCCCAGATGCTTGTTCTCGAGAATCCTCGACGCCATCGAGATAGGGCCACCATATTTGCGAGGAGGTCGCGTTCGGGTCCTGTTGGTGTTTGTCGACATCAGACACGCTCCGTAACGCGCTGACCAAGGATTCCGGTGGGGCGCAGGGTGAGGAAGAGGATGAGTACACCGAAAGCGAAGACATCGCGCCATTGCCCGCCGAAGAGCTGAGACCCGACGGCCTCAACCAGACCGAGGACAAGACCGCCGAGCATTGCCCCCTTGATGTTGCCGATTCCGCCGATCACCGCGGCGGTGAACGCCTTGAGCCCAATGATGAAGCCCATCAGGAAATCGATCTTGCCGTAGTACGCGCCGGCCATCACACCCGCTGCTCCCGCCAGTGCCGACCCGATGAAGAAGGTTCGAGTGATCACGGCATTGACGTTGATGCCCATCAAAAGTGAACCCTTGGCGTCGAGCGAGATTGCTCGCATCGCTCGACCGGTGGAGGTCTTCTGGATGTAGGTGTTCAGGCCAAGCATCAGTGCGGCAGCAATGAGCATGAGAATGATCTGTGGGAAGGAGATCCGAACGCCGACGAAGGTAAAGACATCTCCTTCCAACCGCACGGGATACGAGCGGGGATTCGGTCCAGCGATCGCGCTGATGCCGTATTCCAATGCGAACGATGCGCCGACGGCAGTGATAAGAACCGCAAGCCGAGGTGCATTGCGCAATGGCCGGTAGGCGAACCGCTCAATCGCCACACCGGCGAAGCCGGTGAGGAGCATGCTGATCAACATCACGATGAGCAGTGCGGGCAACGAGAAGGATGCGGGTATTCCCCCCACCGATGTCAGCACTGCGAAGCCGATGAAGGCGCCGAGCATATAGATGTCGCCGTGGGCGAAGTTCAAGAGTTTGATGATGCCGTAGACCATGCTGTAGCCCAGCGCGATCAGGGCATAGAACGAGCCCACGAAGAGTCCGTTCCACAGTACCTGGGTCATAGAGTTTCTCCGTGATGAGAGGCTGACGGGCGCTGCGGCGACATCGAGTCACGCCAGCGCAGCGCCCGGAGGGAATATCAGGACAGAGGATCCTTGAGCACGAAATTGCCACCCTTGATGTCGAGGATGACGAATCCACCACTGGACAGCGTGTGCTCCGGGGTGAACTTCAACGGACCAGAGAAGAGCGTGAAGCCGTTGATTCCCTCGAGCGCTTTGATCAGGCTGTCGCCCTTGGTATTTCCAGCCTTCTTGATCGCCTCGGCCGCGACCCGGACCGCGTCGTAGGACTGAGTGGAGTACGGGCCTGGTGCCGCAGTGAACGCCTTCTTGTAGTCGGCGATCCACTTCGTGGCAGCCGCGCCTTGAAGCGTGTCGGGCGTCTGCGTCATTGTCGCTAAGACCCCTTCCGATCCGGCGCCGGCGATTTTCACAAGCGACGCGTCGACGCTACCGTCGGCGACCATGATGGCACCCTTGAAACCAGCCTGCTTGAGCTGGTTGATGATGAGACCGCCCTCCTGGTAGTAGCCGGTCCAGTACACGAGTGCAGGCGCTTTGCTCATGATCGCGTTGACGACTGATGAGTAGTCACTTTCGCCCGCTGTCACCGAGGTCTTTACGACGACTTTGGCGGCGCCATCCGCCTCGATCTGTTTTTGCGTCTCGTTTGCGATGTCGACCGAGTAGCTCGTGTTGTCGTCGACCAGGGCGACCGTGCCGTACTTCGCCTTTTTGATGTACTTGAGAGCGGCGGATGACTGCTGTAGTCCGGTGCCGTTGATGAGGAAGACGTTCTTCAGGCCTTGCTTGACGAGATCCTGCGAGTTGGCGGCCGGAATGATCATCGGAATGTTCGCCGTCCCGAAAATTGGCAGCGTCGGCAGTGTCGCTCCGGAACAATAGCCCCCGACAGAGACCTGGACACCGCTGGACACCAACTTGTTTGCGGCCGCGACAGCCTGTTGGGCGTCGCACGCGCTGTCTTCGACGAGGAGTTTGAGCTTGCGCCCGCCGAGGAGGCCCCCGCTTTTGTTGATCTCATTGACGGCTAGCTGCGCGCCGTTCTTCATGTATGCCCCGGTCGGTGCGCTGCTGCCGGACAAGGGCACAGCCATGCCGATCTTGATTGGGCCCGAGCCCCCCGAGTCGGTGTTGCCTCCACCTCCGCCGAGGAGGCCTCCGCTGCAACCGGAGGTGATGAGGAGCACCGCTGTGGCTATGCCCACCGCTGCCGTGAGTTTTCTGATGGATTTCACTGTTTTGCCTCTCCATTGATGACACTCAGGTGCCGCAGTTACTGCGTTGTGACCCGCAAAATATACCTGTAGAGTGTAACACCTTATAGATGCACCGTCAATGAAGCGTGGTGACACCATCGCAAATCTTCGAGGATCCGGAGTCTCTTCGCGCATCCGGAGTCTCTTCGCGCATTCGGAGTCATTTCGCGCATTCGGAGTCATTGCCGCGCTGAGGTTCATCCGTTTCGGCGAGGCCGGGCCCGTCAGCTGCAGAGGACCACGGTCAGTCTGCCGACTTGCCTTCCCACCAATCAACGACATGGGCCAGATGTTGTCGGGTCAATACCTCTAACGCATCACCGTCGTTGCATTCGATCAGGTCCAGCATTCGGTGATGCTCCGCCGCCACCTCGGTCAGTTCACGACTTTGCGTCATTTCTACCAGATTCACCATCCGGGTCTGTGATCGCAATTCAGCGACGAGATTAACCAGGCGTTGATTGCCGTGAAGGGCAATCAGTCCCAGATGAAATTCCGTATCGGCTTCTATGAACGCGGTGAGCTCACCCTCGCTCGCATTCTTTGTGATTCGATCCGCGACACTGCGCCAGTGCGGGAGGGTCTGCAGAGGGAACTCCTCTGCCACCGCCCGCATGGCCGGCGCCTCCAACATTTGCCGCAACTCCACAATCTCGCGAAGATCTTTGGAACCGACGGCAGTTACCCGAAATCCCTTATTACGCACCGCGAAGACGAACCCGCGTTGCTTGAGATCAAGTAACGCCTCACGAACCGGTGTCGCAGAAACATCGAACTGCAGCGCGAGGGTCGGAACCGTCACCAGCGTCCCCGGCGCGAGCTCTCCGGACACGATGGCGGCGGACAAGGACTTACCGATCCGGTCGCGCAAGCTCGTCGCGTGCTCGACCTTGCGAATGGATGGAAGTGTCATGGATGCTTCATTCACTGTGCCGGCCCCCGCTCGAGCTCTGCCGCGCGTCGGAGCGCGTGACGCTTTCTCAGATCGTTCTCGCTGTCTAGCATAGAACTATGTGGCATATCACCGATCCCATCCGCTCGATCGACTACCACACCGCCGGGGAGCCTTTCCGAATAATAATTGATGGCGGGCCGGAGTTTGCGACAGGCACGGTCGCGGAACGGCGCGTGCAGGCACAGCGCTCACCAGAGATCGATGCTGTACGACAGCTCCTCTGCCGGGAACCGCGCGGACACGCCGACATGTACGGATGCTTCATCGTTCCTCCTGACGACAGTGGCGCCGACTTCGGCGCTCTCTTTTGGCACAACGACGGATACTCGACAGCATGCGGCCACGGCACCATGGCCCTCGGCGTCTGGGCGGTGCAAAGTGCCAGAGTGGTCTCGGACCCGGATGGCACAACGCCGGTCAGCATCGATGTGCCCTCGGGACGAGTGGTCGCTCACGTCACCCAGAGCGGAGGCGTGGTCACCAGCGTCGTGTTCGAGAACGTGCCATCGTATGCGGTCGCACGGGCGGTTCCCGTGACTACCAGCGTCGGGCAGGTGACGGTGGATCTCAGCTTCGGTGGAGCGCTGTACGCCTGCGTTTCCGCATCCGCGCTGGGCCTGGAAGTCACACCAGAGCACTATTCGCGCCTGGTCGCCCTCGGGCGGGAAATCAAGTGGGCCCTCAACGACAGCGAACTGGCACACCACATCGATGACGAACGCTTGAGCGGGGTATACGGCACCATCATCTATGACGATCTCGGGGACATCGATAGCGGGCCGCACCAGCGCAACATCACTATCTTCGGAGATGGCCGGGCCGATCGTTCGCCGTGCGGATCGGGTACCGCAGCCAGACTCGCACTCCTCTTCGACGACGGCCGGCTGAGCCCGGATCGAGTCGGCCCAGATCGAGTCGGCCCGGTGAAGGTGCTCACCCACGACTCCATCATCGGGACTCGCTTCGTCGCACGCGTCAAGAGCATCCATGCCACAACAGGTCGTCGCGCTGCGATCATCCCCGAAGTCGAAGGCATGGCCTATGCGACCGCTCGGCACACTTTCACACTCGATCCCCTGGATTCGCTCTCGACCGGTTTCGTGCTGCGATGAGCGAGGATGCCAGTGAGCGACGAGCCGCTCCGGGAAGCTCCCCGCCTTGGATCTCCGCCGACGAGGTCTTCTCCCGGGTCGGCTTCGAGGCCGCTATCCATGCTCTCCAGCGAGAGCTCCGAAACGGGTTTGAACCCGGTAATGACTTCAGTCGCAGCATCCTCGACGTCGATAACGGCCAGCTTCTCGTGATGCCCAGCCGATCACGTCGTTTCGTCGGGGTGAAGGTCGCCACCGTGGCTCCGAAGAATCCGGATCTCGGCAAGGCGCGAATCCAGGCGACCTACCTGCTGATGGATGCCGCGACCCTGAGCCCGATCGCCTTCCTCGACGGAACCGCCCTCACCGCACTGCGCACCCCGGCGACCTCCGCCGCCGTGGCGGACTACCTCGCACCGCACACCGTCGACCATCTGGTCGTGTTCGGCTCCGGACCGCAAGCACGAGGACACATCCAGGCGCTGGCGACCATCCGCACTCTTCATCGCGTCACCATAGTGGCGCGCAACCGTGATCGTTCAGCCGCCCTCGCTGAGGAACTGCACGCGGCAGGCATGATCGCACGAACGGGCGATCCTGCTGATGTGCGCGACGCCCAGATGATCGTCTGCGCCACCACCGCGCGGTCGCCCCTCTTCGATGGGATTGCGCCGCCCGATGACAGTTGCACGATCGCGGTGGGGTCGCACGAGCCTCAAGCGCGCGAACTGGACTCGGCCTTGGCGGCCCGCGCCCAGATCGTAGTGGAGGATGTCGCCGTGGCACTGCGCGAATCGGGGGACGTGATCATCCCCATAGCAGAGGGTGTCATCCAGCCGAATGAACTCATTGCGATGAGGGACATCGTCACGGGTAAAACTCCGGTCGACCATTCCCGCCCGAGAATCTTCACAAGTTCGGGGATGTCGTGGGAGGACCTGGTCATCGCGTCCGAGGTCTACGAGAACAGCTGAGCGGAAGAAAGGAGATTGGCGCTGATGCCCCTCGCTCGCAGCCGCCGTGCGCGAGCGTAGATCTCACTCGTGACAACCATGCGCTGCTCCAGGGAGACCGCTCTGGCGTCGTAACCCACAGTGCAGGTTTCGAGCGTGAAGCGATGCCAGGGCGTCAGCGAACGCCGAAAACTGATGGTCTCATCCGCCATCACCGGGAAGAATCCTGCCCCGAGCAGCCGAGACCACCCCCCTGAGTGCTGCAGCAGGTCCATCCCGCCGAGATCCATGATCGACAGGTAGACGCCGTTGTTGGGGTCAGCTCACGAAACGTGACGCGGCCGACATCACGGGGGTCGAGGCGCGCGCCGTCTCGGCGCAGCCAGACGAGGAAGCTACGAAAAGGAGGTGCTCGGAACAGCGCTAATGGCGCCGATGATCCTGGATCGTCATCCGCGGTCCGAAGCGCGGCTTCGCGAAGCCGCTCGCCTCGATGAGTCGCATCACGCGCTGCCGCTGTCCCACCCAGGGCGAAAGGAGTTCCAGCATCCCGTCGTCGTCCACGGGCCTGCCGATGAGAGCCCAGCCGACGACGGCCGGCAGGTGGTAGTCGCCAACGCTCACCGAGTCGGCGTCGCCGTGCGCGCGCTGGGCGGTCTCCGCCGCCGTCCATATTCCAACGCCCGACACACTCCTCAGCCGCTTCGCTACCTCGGTGCCGCCCCGACCGAGGGCGAGGGTGCGCTCGAGTCCGCCGGCGACGGATGCGGCGGCGATCGCGGTGCGGGAGCGCTGGGGGTCGACGCCGGCGGCGTGCCACTCCCACGACGGAATCAGCCGCCAGGCGCGAGCAGAGGGGAAAACCCGCATGCCGCTCGGTGCCGGACCGGGTGCGGGCTCCCCGTGAGTGCGAACGAGCGTTGCCCAGGCCCGGCGGGCTTCCTTGCCGGTGACTTTCTGCTCAAAGACTGCCGCGATCATCATCTCCAGGACCAGTCCCGTGCGCAGCAACCTCAGCCCGGGATTACGCCGGTGACAATCATGCAAGAACGGGTTCTGGGACACGTCGAAGTCACCGGGTTCGTCGCCGGAACCGAGCAGCTCCGGAACCGCGGCGATCGCCCACTCCGCGCCATCCCCCCACGCTGTCGCCGACACTGTGCCGCGGTTTTGGGCGAGGTGCAGTGTCGCGGTGCCGAGTGGCGTCGGCAGCGTGCGCCAGAGGCCCGAGGCATCCCATTGCATGGTCGGATCGTCGGTTCCACGACTGAGCGGTCGCAACGTCTGGGCAAGATCGAGAGGATGCGGCGGGCTGTAGCTGCTTCGAAGCTGCGCCGTATCCATACCCTCGAGGATACGGGTGGGTGATATCTTCGGCAGGCGCACCGAGCGGTTCGAGCGGTGGCTATCAACAGGAAGTGATGGTGGAATAGGCTTCCAACCGAAAGAGGCCCCACGTGACCCCTCCCACCCCTCCCACCCCGCCATCATCGAGGGTCAGCCGCAATGGCAAGCTCGAGGCGTTTCGTGCTGGGGAGAAGCGCCGCATACGCGGGCGTCGCGTCGCAATTACGAGTGGAATCGTGGCGGCTGTCGCTGTGGTCGCGCTCATCGTGATATCGATCGTGCTGACCCCGCGGCCCACCGCAACGCCGTCCGCGAGTGGCGGGATCAGGGGCCTCACGACCTACTCCAACACCGCAGGGCACGTGCAGGGATCGGTGACCTACGATCAAACCCCGCCGGTTGGTGGCCCGCACAACCAGGTCTGGCTCAATTGCGGGATCTACACGCAGCCCGTGCCCAACGAGAATGCGGTGCACGACCTGGAGCACGGGGCGGTTTGGGTCACGTACGATCCGTCGCTGCCTGCCTCGACCGTCGCCACACTCCGCGGCCTGATGCCGTCAACGTACACCGTGCTCTCGCCCTACCCGGGGCTCGGGGGTGCGATCGTGCTCAGCGCCTGGGATGCCCAGGTGAAGGTGTCGTCGGTGACGGATGCCCGAATCGCGCAATTCTTCAAGAAGTACCGGCAGAGCGCGAGCGCGCCGGAGCCCGGGGCGCCCTGCACAGGCGGACTTGACGCGCCCGGCAAGCTCTAGCCTGAGTGCTCCGCCTCACCTTCGAGCTCGGCGGGCGCAATTCTTTCGAGGCGCAGATCGCAAATTCGCGGATGCTGTTGTGTCCCAGATCAGCATGACCCTCGAGGTCGCGGCCGAGTTCAACAGCGGCACCGACGACCATCCCCAGCAGTAGCCGGTCGTGACCCACTGCACCGGCGGACTTCGCTGCGCGGTCGCCACGAAACACCTTCAGAACTGCAGCGCCCCGGCCTGCCGGGAGCAATCGGTGGTGTGCGGGGATCACGCCGCCGAGACGGCCTGTTCCGAGCATCCGGGGCCAGTTCTTTCTTGGCGGGCCGGGAAGCAAAACGGCCCCATCTCGCGATAGGGCCGCTTGTCAGTACGTTGCTATCGTGTCGGGCAGGTGACGGCCGTCCCGCCGATGGTCTGCACGCCGCCGCCGAGGATCGCGCACTGGTTGAGTAGGGACACCGCCGCCGCGACGATGAGCACGATGATCACCACGGTGACGATGAAGAACACGATAGACAGGATGAGACCGGCGAGCGCGAGGCCGTTCTTGCGGCCCGCCCTCCTCGATTTGAAGAGGCCGATGGCGCTCACGACGATGCCGGCCGGGCTCACGAAGAAGGCGAGGATGAAGCCGACGATTCCGAGGGTGCGGCCCGGGTCCGGGGCGGGCGGCTGGGAATAGGCCGGCGCGGGTGGCGGCGGTCCGTTGGACGGATTGGGGATCGGGCCCCCGTTGAGTTCGGACATGATGCTCCTCAGATCGTGGGCGCGCATCCCCCATGGTCTGCGCTTTCACCGACTCTAGCGAGCGCTTCGGGCGGGGGTGTGATCGGCAGGCGGTCAACCTACGGAATGATGGTCACATGAGTATTGGAATCCTCACCAGCGGCGGAGACTGCCCCGGGCTGAACGCGGTCATCCGCGGTGCCGTTCTCAAGGGTACGCAGATCTACAAACAGCAATTCGTCGGTTTTCGGCACGGCTGGCGCGGTGTCGTCGAAGGTGACATCGTCCCCCTCGAGCGCAAAGACATCCAGGGCATCGGCAAGCAGGGTGGAACCATCCTCGGCACCTCTCGCACCAATCCGTTCGAAGCGAACGGAGGAGCGGATGTCGTGCGAGCCAACATGGAGCGGCTGGGCGTGGACTCGCTAATCGCGATCGGCGGCGAGGGCACCCTCGCGGCCGCTAAGCGTCTGACCGATGCCGGCATCAAGATCGTCGGAGTGCCGAAGACCGTCGACAACGACCTCTCCGCCACCGACTACACCTTCGGCTTCGATACCGCAGTGCAGATCGCGACGGATGCCATGGACCGCCTGCGCACCACCGGTGACTCGCACGGCCGCTGCATGGTCGCCGAGGTGATGGGTCGACATGTCGGCTGGATCGCCCTGCACTCCGGTATGGCAGCCGGAGCCCATGCCATCCTCATCCCCGAGCAGAAGACCTCGATGGACCAGATCGCCGCATGGGTGCAGTCGGTAGTGGACCGCGGACGCGCGCCACTGGTCGTCGTGGCCGAGGGCTTCCACCTCGACACGATGGATGATGCCCACTCGGAGCGCGGGCTGGATGCCTTCGGTCGCCCCCGGCTCGGTGGTATCGGCGAACTCATCGCCCCGGAGATCGAAGCGCGCGTGGGAATCGAGACGCGCGCAACGACACTGGGCCACATCCAGCGCGGCGGTACCCCGACCGCCTACGACCGGGTGCTCGCCACGCGGTACGGAATGGCCGCGGTGGACTCCGTGATACACGCCCGCTGGGGTCGGATGGTCTCGCTCAGCGGTACTTCCATTACCCATGTCGCCTTCGAGGATGCCCTCGGCAAGCTCAACACCGTGCCACAGTCCCGCTACGACGAGGCCGCGATCCTCTTCGGCTGATCGGGCATCCCCTCGCCAATGGCCATCGCCCAGGCCGTCACAACCTGAGAGCAGAATGACGCTCAGACGATCGACACGGAATACGATGCGAAGATAAACCGAGATCGTAAACTCCGCGGCCCAATTTTGAGTTGCTTCGGCGATGGTACTGCTGTCCGGGTGCCGGGTCTTCGGCAGCGACGGCGGGACGACTCTTGAGCCACACCACGCTGGAAGGCGTTGACCCCAGACCGCCAGCCATGTCCGGACCACACAAAGACACATCTTCAGCCGGTTGAAAGGGACGTATGAGCAACCTGATCGACGGAATCCTAAACGTCAACGCGGTCCTCGCCTTCATCCTCGTGGGCGTCGTAGTCTTCGCCGAAGACGCCCTCTTCGTCGGGTTCGTGATCCCCGGAGAGACCGCTGCTGTCATCGGCGGAGTGGTCGCCAGCCGAGGTAACGCCAACGTGGTGCTGATGGCCGTTATTGTCGTCGTCGCCGCGATTCTGGGCGATTCGGTCGGCTATGAAATCGGAAAACGGTTCGGCCCGCGTCTGCTCGAGACAAAACTCCTGAGGAAACAACGCGCGAAGCTCGACGAAGCCCAGGATTTTTTGCGCCGCCGCGGCGGTGTTGCCGTCTTCCTCGGCCGATTCGTCGCCTTCTTCCGCGCTGTTATGCCCGCACTCGCAGGGTCCTCCCGCATGCCGTACCCCCGGTTTGTTGCGTGGAATGCTGCCGGCGGCCTCGTCTGGGGCATCGCGTTCGTCATGCTCGGCTACTTTGCGGGGAACTCCTACCAAGCCATCGCCAAAACTGTCGGTCGGGATATCACCGCCGTTGTGGCAATCGTTCTGGTGCTCGCACTGATCGGCTGGCAGGTTCGAAAATATGTCCGAGCACGGCGACGTGCGACGCCACAGTAGTTGCCCGCGGACGCGCTGGCTGACGTTGAGCTCAACGACCGCCGCCTACCCGTCGGATCGGCTCCATCCCGGTCCCGGCCTCGACGTCCTGGGAACCGGCCAAACGGCCCAACTTCCTGGGAACCGGTCAAACGGCCCAACTTCGCTGACGGTATCGGGTACCGCCATTGCGCCTCGCATGCCCGCAACTGCTGGGAATCCCGGCTGCATCTCATCGGTCACGCTGCTTTCGACCGTGAGAAGAGAGTCATCCAGGTCGCACCTACTGCCGAGTTGATGTGTGCCCCGTGATCCGTGTCAATCGACTTGGTAGTAGTTGCGGGTGCAACGCGGCAGAAGTCGCAACTACTACCAAGTCGAAATCTCCCCAGGGTAGACACGTCAATCGACTTGGTAGTAGTTGCGGGTGCAACGCCGCAGAAGTCGCAACGACTACCAAGTCGATGGTGTGGACGCGCGCTTACCTGAGTGTCAGACCGCAGGCCTTAGACCACAGGAGGTACAGACCGTAGACCTCGGACCACAGGCCGGAGACCGCGGACAACAAATCGCAGGCACAGCCGCGGCCGCCGCCTTCGCCGCCGCGGGGAGTGCCTCGAGGATGCGGGACACCGCCACATCGTCGTGCGCGGCCGACACGAACCAGGCCTCGAATACCGAGGGCGGAAGCGACACCCCCGCATCCAACATCGCGTGGAAGAACGGTGGATAACGGAACGTCTGCTGCGCACGCACCTCGTCATAGTTGCGCGGCTTCGTAGCTGAGAACGCGAACGAGAACAGGTTGCCGGCCCGCTGCACGGAATGCTCGACGCCCTCGGTACTGAGCGCTGACGACACGGCGTCAGCGAGCTGGTCGGCGACCTCGTCGAGGCGGGCGTAAACAGCAGCATCCGCGGCCCGCAGCGTGGCGATACCGGCGGCGACCGCCACCGGGTTACCACTCAGGGTCCCGGCCTGGTACACCGGGCCGAGGGGCGCGAGATAGTCCATGACGTCTGCACGACCACCGAGCGCGGCGAGAGGCAACCCACCACCGATCACCTTTCCGAACGCGAAGAGATCCGGGATCCAGCCCGCACCGTCGGGCACGATCCGGGCGGCTTCGAGTCCCCACCACCCGGCCGGGCCCACCCGGAATCCGGTGAGCACCTCATCGAAGATGACGAGCGCGCCGCTCTCACGGGCGATCGCCGCCAAGTCTCGGTTGAATCCGCGATCCGGCGGCACTACCCCCATGTTGGCGGAAGCCGCTTCCACGATGACGGCGGCGATGTTCTGGCCCTGCACGGCGAAGAGTGCACGTACGGCATCGAGGTCGTTGTAGGGCAGAACGATCGTCTGGGCAGCGGTTGCGGCAGTGACCCCGGCCGACCCGGGCAATGCGAGCGTCGCGAGGCCCGATCCCGCTTCTGCAAGAAGCGCATCGGAGTGACCGTGATAGTGCCCGGCGAACTTGACCAGCAGATCGCGTCCTGTGAACCCGCGGGCGAGGCGAATGGCCGTCATCGTCGCTTCGGTACCGGTGGAGACGAGTCGGATCTTTTCGATCGCCTCCTGCACCGCACCGGTGAGCTGCCCGGCGCTGTTGGTCGCCTCGACGCGCACCCGTTCGCGCACGAGCTCGGCCAACTCGGTCTCGCCGGGAGTGGATGCCCCGAACGACAGTCCGCGAGCCGCAGCATCCTGTACCGCTTTGACAACGGACGGATGCGAGTGTCCGAGAAGCGCGGGGCCCCAGGTGCTGACGAGGTCCACATATTCGCGACCATCGGCATCCGTGATGTAAGGCCCGCGCGCGGAGACCATGAACCGCGGCGTGCCACCCACCGAGCCGTACGCACGCACCGGGGAATTCACGCCCCCCGGGATGGAAAGTTTTGCCCGGGTGAAATATGTTTCGTTGGCGCTCATCGACAACACAGTCCCATCAGAAGCACAGTCCCATCAGAAGCACAGTCCCATCAGAAGCCCCGTCCCATCAACAACGCAGTCCCATCAGCGCAGCCACCCCGCCAGTTCGACGGCCCAGTAGCTGAGGATCGCGTCGGCTCCGGCACGCTTGATGCTCAGCACCGACTCTTCGACGGCGCGGCGGCGATCGATCCATCCATTAGCGGCCGCGGCCTCGATCATCGCGTACTCCCCGGAAACCTGATACGCCCACACGGGAACCGGACTGACGGCCGCGGCATCCGCGAGCACATCCAGGAAGCTCATTGCGGGCTTCACCATCACGATATCGGCGCCTTCCTCGATGTCGAGCATCACCTCGCGAAGTCCCTCACGACGGTTTCCCGCATCGAGTTGATAGCTACGACGATCGCCCACGAGTGACGAGTCGACAGCCTCGCGGAACGGCCCGTAAAACGCGGAGGCGTATTTCGCGGCATAGCCGAGGATCGCAGTGCCACCGAAGTCGTTGCTGTCGAGTGCATCGCGCACGGCGGCGACCTGGCCGTCCATCATCCCGCTGAGGCCGAGCAGTTGGGATCCGGCGGCGGCCTGCGCCACGCCCATATCCCGGTAACGTAACAGGGAAGCGTCGTTGTCGACGCTGCCGTCCGCTGCAAGCACGCCGCAGTGACCGTGATCAGTGAATTCGTCGAGGCAGAGGTCCGTCTGAACTACGAGTGCATCGCCGACCTCGGCGACCACCGCCCGCGTGGCTACGTTGAGAATACCCTCGTCCGCCGTCGCACCGGAGCCGATGGGGTCCTTCTGCTCGGGCACGCCGAACAGCATGACGCCCCCGACACCCGCCTCCGCCGCGTCCCGTGCCGCTCGCCGGAGCGAATCGAGCGAGTGATTCACCACACCGGGCATCGAGGAAATCGGCACCGGCTCGCGCAGCCCCTCTCGCACGAACATCGGCAGGACGAGATCGGCCGGGTGGAGCCGCGTCTCGGCAACCAGCCGGCGCATCGCCGGGGTCGCCCGCAGTCGACGGGGACGGATGCTCGGCCCGATCACGCCTGGCCCTCCGGGTCGGTGCTGTGCGACAACACGTATTCCGCCAAGCCTTCCACGAGGGAATTCGCCGAGCGGAATTCGGCGATCACGTGAACGGCCAGTCCCGCCGCACGGGCATCGAACGCGGTGCGTGGACCGATCGCGGCGACAACAGTGTCGGCCGGCAGTGGCGCGAGCTGTGCCTGAACCTGACGGGCGACGCTACCGGAAGTGACGAGCACGGCGCGGATGCGACCGGACGCGACATCCGCCACAACATGCTCCGATACCGGCACACCGACCGTGCGATAGGCGCAGACGTACTCGACCTCGAGGCCGAGGGTCGCGAGGCCGGCGACGAGTGTCGGCTCGGCGAGGTCCGATTGCGGGATGAGCACACGACCGACGATGTCGGAGGCCGGCCACTCTTTCACGAGCCCCCGGGCCGAGTTGTCGCTTTCCGGCACGAAGTCGACCTGGTACCCCGCGAGGGTGAGAGCTGAACTCGTGGTCTCGCCGACGGCCGCGATCCGCGTTGTCTCCGGAATGGTGACCTGCTGGCTGACCAACACATCTACCGTTGTTGCACTCGTGATCACCAGCCAGTCGAACTTGCCCTGCTCGAGGCGCTTGAGCGCATCCGAGAGCTCTCCAACGTTCTCGGTACTGGCGAAATTGATCATCGGAGCGACCACTGGGACGGCGCCGTAGGTTCGGAGGTTTGCGGCCACGCCGTCGCCCCAGTTTCCGCCGCGCGGCACAAGCACGCGCCATCCGGCCAGCGGTTTGAGATCGCGGAAGGGGTTCACGCAAGAGCTCCGATCGGCGCGATGTCAGCGGCACCGAGAGTGAGGAGCTCGCCAGCGACCCGGTCGCCGAGTTGCCCCGGGAGTAGCGCACGCTCCGCAGGGCTGCCCTCGAGCACGAGTGCGTGCGAGCTTGTGAGCGAACTCGAACCATCCGGCGCATAGACGGTGGCGGTGAGAAAGAGCATCTCGCCGTCGACCACGCCCGCGGCCCCGATCGGTGCGGCGCAACCCGCTTCCAGGTGTGCGAGCACCCCGCGCTCCGCGAGCACCGCGAGCCGGGTGGACGGATGATCGATGGCCTTCAGCACGGCCGCGAAGACATTCGAATACCCCTCTCGAACCTCGATCGCGAGGGCTCCCTGGCCGGGAGCTGTGGCCCACTTACCGAGCTCGAAGTATTCGGTGACGGCATCGAGGCGTCCGAGTCGTCCGAGTCCGGCGGCGGCTAGCACCACGGCATCCAACTCGCCGTCAGCTACTTTTCGCAGGCGCGTGTCGACGTTTCCGCGGATGTCCACCACCTCTACGTCTGGGCGCCACCCTCGAAGTTGGGCGGCACGGCGTGGCGAGCCGGTTCCGACGCGCGCGCCGGGCGCGAGCGCCTCGAGGGAGAGGCCGTCTCGGGCGCACAGGGCATCTCGGGAGTCCGCCCGCTGAGGGATGGCGCCGATGCGTAACCCCGGGTAGGTCTCGGTCGGAAGGTCTTTGAGCGAATGAACGACGAGGTCGCAAGTCTCGGCGATGAGCGCTTCACGCAGCGCGCTCGCGAACACGCCCGTGCCACCGAGGGTTGCGAGCGACGCGGTGGAATGGTCTCCCTCGGTAGAGATCGGCACGATCTCCACCTCGAAGCCGGATGCCTTGGCCACGGCCGCGGCGACGACACCCGTCTGTGCAAGGGCGAGCGCGCTGCCGCGAGTGCCGATGCGCAGAAGGTTGCCGGGTCCGCTCACGGGACCTGCCCCGCGAGCGCCGGCTTGAATCCGAGGCGCACGTTCTCGCAGCATCCGGATCGGCACACGTCGTACCAGGGGCCCAGTTCCGTCAGCGACGGACGTTCTGCAACCGGCACCCCGTCGCGCCGCTCCAATACCAGGTCGATAAGACCCGACACGTAGGCCGCGTGAATGCCCGGAGTCGGCACGCGGATCGCAAGCACGCCGAGCTCGTCGGATGTCTCCATCGCCTCAGTGTCGAGATCCCACTTGACTTCCATGTGATCGCTCACGAAACCGAGCGGCACGATTACGACGGCGCGGATGCCGCGGGCCGCGAGGTCACGGATTGCGTCGTTGATATCGGGTTCGAGCCACGGCTGGGTGGGCGGTCCGCTGCGCGACTGGAACACGAGGCTCCACTCCGCACCGGTACCCGCTACCACGACCTCAGCGACAGCCCGGTGCTGGGCCGCATAGGCCCCGTCGGGACCGAAGCCACGGAAGGAGGGGCCGCTCTTCTCGGCATCCGTCGAGGGGATGGAGTGGGTGGAGAAAAGCACATGTGTCTCACTGAGCGGGATACCCGCCGCCGCGACCTCGGCGAGGCCGGTGCGCAGCCCCTCGATGAATGGTGTGACGAATCCGGGGTGGTCGAAGAATTGGCGCACCTTGTCGATCTGGATCACGCCATCGAGTCCCGTGTCCGTGAGTGCTGCGGCGTAATCCTCACGGTACTGGCGACAGCCGGAATACGAGCTGTAGGCGCTCGTGCCGATCGCAATCAGCTTCGTGAACCCGCGTTCGTGCGCCTCAGAGATGGCATCGCGGATGAATGGCGTCCAGTTGCGGTTTCCCCAGAGCACCGGGAGGTCGATGCCACGACGCTCGAGCTCCGCCTCGAGGGCTACCTTGAGGTCGCGGTTCTGCTGGTTTATCGGACTGATTCCGTCGAAGTGGCGGTAGTGGTGCGCCACTGTTTCGAGACGTTCGTCGGGGATGCCACGACCGCGGGTCACGTTGCGCAGGAACGGAATCACATCGTCCTGACCCTCTGGGCCTCCGAAGCTCGCGAGGAGGATGGCGTCGTACGCGGTCGGCTCGGTGACGTGCTCCGGGCCGTGCTTCGCCGCATCCGTCGCGCCGCGCACGAACTCAGCGGCTAGATCACCGGCAAATTCACCGTTGGTGATGGTCATCGTAGTACCTCGGCAATCTCGGAGACCGGGATACGGCGTCCGGTGTAGAACGGAACTTCTTCGCGCACGTGGCGGCGGGCCTCGGTCTGCCGAAGGGCACGCATCATGTCGACGAGGTCGACGAGCTGAGGGGCTTCGAGAGCAAGAATCCACTCGTAGTCGCCAAGGGCGAAGGATGCCACGGTGTTAGCGAGCACCTGTGGGTAGGCACCGCCCTTTCGTCCGTGATCCGCCAGCATGGCGCGGCGCTCTTCGTCGGGCAGGATGTACCACTCGTACGACCGCACGAAGGGGTAGACCGTCAGCCATGCCTCGGGATCTTTTTCTCCCATAAAAGCAGGCCGGTGACTCGCCGAGAACTCGGCATCGACGTGCACGCCCATCGCGTTCCAGGTCGGCAGCAGGGAGCGCAACAGTGCACTCCGTCGCAGTTCACGGAGGGCCCACTGAAGGGTCTCCGGCGCTCCGCCGTGCAACCAGATCATCAGGTCTGCGTCCGCCCGGAGACTCGAGACATCGTAGAAACCGCGAACGGTGACTCCGTCGGCCTCGACCCTCTGTACTGCCGCAGAGAGCGAAGCCGTGTCATCTCCCCCCGGCGCTGTGCCATCCCGGCGTAGGACCGCCCACAGCGTGTAGCCAACTAGGGTGTGGTCTTCGGGACTGCTGGTTCCTTCGACGGGAAGCCCGTTCGGGATCAGGGTGGTGCTCATGCCGTCTATCCTCCCCCGCATTGCTGCGAGAACAAAAAGCGGCCGTGCGCCAGTGCGGGAAAGCTTTTCTTACTCAGTGGTGGTGAAACGACAGAATCTAGTCGCCGCCGAAGATCGCCCAGGCCACGATGCCGCCGATGACGACCACGGCTGCGGTCGCTCCGACTTTCCACGGTACTGGGTTGTCCTCGTATGACGACTGCACTTTAGCTGTCAGTTTGCCGACCTGCTTCGGCACATTCAGTCGATCCTCGATCTCGTCGAGGGTCTGCTCCAGCTCCGAGCGCGTCGCGGTGATTTTGGTCGCGATCGGATCGGACGCCGTCGTGTCGCTCATCGGTTCTCTCTCTTTCCCAGGCCCTTGATCACCTGGACGTCTTTCTTCACGCTCTTGATCGTCTCCGTGGGCGCGGGCGGCACCCCCTGCTTGACTTGGCGGAGGCCGATCAGTACGAGGACCACCACGATCACCAGCAGGATGGCTGCCACGATGAGAGCGGCCAGCCAGCCGGGCACGAAAGTCGCAAAGGCGAGAACGGCAGCAGCGATCAACACAGCGAAGAGGAAAAAGGCGACAAATCCCGCCGCGGCGAAGAGACCGACACCAATACCCGCGTGCTTGAGCTTGGCGATGAGCTCGCTCTTGAACTGCTCGACTTCGTTCTTCACCTGCTCAATCACGAGACGGGGTAGATCACCGAGCAGAGAGAAGAGTGACTTGCGCGCCGTCGCGTCGTCGTTCACGGGGCGCTACTTCCCGCTGGCAGAAGCCGTTTTGCCCGCCGCTGCCGAGCGCGCGGACGGAGTCTTCGACGACCCGGACTTACTCACTTGCGACACCACTTTTTTGGCGCCCTCGCTAAGAAAGTCGACCACCTCAGGAGCCTTGTCCTTGGCGAACTCCTTGGCACGTCCTTCGACATTCTTCACTTGGCGCTGCACCCGGGGGTCACCCCACAGCTTGCTGGTCGCGCTCTTGATGTCCTCGTAGCGACCGCGTCCGGCTTTGGCGCCGAGCACATAGCCGGCGGCCAGTCCGACGACGAGCAGAATTTTGCCTCGCATGATTTGCTCCGTCCTGTGCGTGCCCGGATGGGCATATATCTGGAATGAACTCCAGAGTAGCCCCCGGGGGCTAGGCCTCTACCCCCTCCAGTAAACGTCCAGACTCCAGGTGCGCGTGCGCGATGACGGCGGCGAGCCCGGTGCCGGCGACGCCTTCCCCGACGAGCGTCACCCCGGCGACGGGCTCGGGGCGACTCGGCGGAGCGCTCCATTCCGCCCGGGCGAATGCGACGATGGATGACTCGGCCAGGCTCACCCCGAGCAGCGCGCTGGCATCGCGCAGAGCCAGTTTGCAGAGAAGCGCGTCGTCTGCCCCCGCCGCCTCGATCCCGTCGTACGACAGGCGCAGCACATGTCGATGCGGCTTCACGCGCCCGGCGAGCCAGTCCCACTTGGCGGTCGCATGGGTCAGGGCTTTCGCCCGAAGCGTCGTGTCTGCCGGATCGCGCGCGACCAGTACGCCGGTGCCGCGTGGCGCGACATCGAGCTCCGGTGCATCCACGACGAGCGTCGCGAGCACAATCGCTGGCGCACCGGCTGGCAGCAGAGGACAGGCAAGCACGACCATGTCAGCGTGCAACATCTCTCCATCGATCCGGGTGACGGTCGATGCGTCGACCGCCGCCACCGGAGCGTCAAGCCGCACCGTCACACCGAAGCGATCCAGGTCGCGGGTGAGGGCTTCGACGAGGCCGAACATTCCGCCGACGATCCCGGAGACTGCGGCGCCCGCCGGGGCGGCATCCCTCAGCTCACGCACGGCGTGCGAGAGGGATCCGGTGCGCCGCATCGCCGCCCTCAGCCCGGGGGCGACGACATCCAGGGCGAGATCGTCGGGGTGCCGGGAGTGGATGCCGAGTGTCACCGGCGCGACCAGTTGTTCGAGCATCTGTCGGCCCATCCGCCGACGCACCAGCCCGCCGAGGCTGCGTTCCCGCGAGCCGATGAACCCGAACATCAATTCGTCGAGCTGGCCGCGTAACGCCGCCCAGAAGCCGATCACCTCGATCACGTCGGCGGCGAGGGCCGTGCCGGGGATTCCGAGAATGCTGGTTCGGGGCAGCGGTTTCGCCAGGCCTTCGGCCGACTGTAGCCAAGCTCCCCGCGGATTCGGGCGCGCGATCTCGGACTCGAGCCCGAGCTGACGGGCAAGATCGGCCACGGTGTTTCGTCGAGTTGCAAAGCTCTCGGCTCCGGCATCCAGGTCGAGTCCTGCCACCGTGTGACGAGCGACCTTGCCGCCGAGGTGGTGCGATGACTCGAGCAACGTCACTTCGACGCCGCCGAGAACAAGATCGCGAGCCATCACGAGCCCGGCGATCCCTCCACCGACGATGATGGCGCTAGGCATCGACGACGACCGATTCATGAGCGAGCTGCACGATGCGCGTGAGTACATCGGGGTCTGTCTCCGGCGGCACGCCGTGGCCGAGGTTGAGCACGTGCGAGATTGCTGCCCGGCCGCGGACGATGACGTCGAGCACATGGGCCTCGAGCACCGGCCAGGGTGCCACGAGCAGCGCCGGGTTGATGTTGCCCTGCAGCGGTACTCCAGTACCGAGGCGAGCGGATGCTTCGTCGAGCGGCAGTCGGTCGTCGACGCCCATCACGTCGACTCCAATCGCGTGCATCGACCGCAGGAGCTCGCCGGTGCCCACACCGAAGTGCACCACGGGCACACCGAGATCCTTCACGTGCGCGATCGCCCGGTGGGAGAACGGAGCGACCCGGCTCTCGTAGTCGAGAACGGACAGTGAACCCACCCAGGAGTCGAACAGCTGCACGGCGCTCGCGCCGGCGAGCACCTGGGCGCGCAGGAAGGCTCCGGTGACATCCGCCGCCCAACCGAGCAAGGCATCCCAGGTTGCGGGGTCGGAGTGCATCAGGGCCCTGGCACGCAGGTGGTCCTTGGACGGACCACCCTCGACCACGTAAGCGGCGAGGGTGAAGGGAGCGCCGGCGAACCCGATGAGCGGGGTCGTACCGAGCTGCGCCACGGTCATCGCAACGCCCTCCGCGATGGAGGCCAGGGCGTCTGGTTCGAGGGGTCGAAGGTCCGCGACATCGGTGTCCGAGCGGATCGGAGCGCCGAGCACGGGACCGCGGCCGGGAACGATATCGACATCGACTCCGGCGAGCTTGAGTGGGACGACGATGTCGCTGAAGAAGATACCCGCATCCACACCATGGCGTCGCACCGGCTGCAGGGTGATTTCACTCGACAGCTCCGGATTGAGACACGCGTCGAGCATCTTGGTGCCGACGCGGAGGGCTCGGTATTCGGGTAGCGAACGCCCGGCCTGGCGCATGAACCATACCGGCGGGCTCGACGGACGATCACCGCGATAGGCCCGGATGAGCGGCGAATCAGCCGTGCGGCCGTCGACAAGAGGATGGCTGGCTGAGAGGTTCACGAGATTAAGTATGAGCGAGCGCGCTGGGAGCGCTGTTCGCTGGCCGCTCGGCACCGGCCGACGTAAGCTAAGGGAGTGCTTTTTTGTCTTACTGCCAGCCATCGCAACGCGAGCTTCGAGATTCTCGAGAAGCTCTCCTTCGGCGCACCGCACGCGGCTGGCACTCTGGTGAACGACGGCGACCTCGTCTCCGGAGCGGTCGTGCTCGCCACCTGCAATCGCTTCGAGGCTTACCTCGAGATCGACGGGCCTGTGACCGCTTCGACCTCCGCCTCCGCCGCCGTGGAGAAATCGCTGCAGGTGATCAGTACCGCGAGCGGAATCGACCCGGCCGCGCTTCGCGACACACTCACCGTTCTCAGCGGCGACGCAGTCGCGGAGCACCTCTTTGCAGTGAGTTCCGGCCTCGAGTCGGTGATCGTGGGTGAAGATGAGATCTCCGGCCAGGTGCGTCGGGCTCTCGAGCAGGCTCGCGCGACAGGCACCACGTCATCCGGTCTCGAACGCCTCTTCCAAAAGGCGGCCAACACTTCCCGGGAAGTGAAGAACCACACTGCGATCGGTGGCGCTGGACGCTCCCTGGTACGACTCGGGCTCGAACTCGCCTCCAGCCGTATCACCGACTGGTCGACGACTCGGATTCTCATCGTCGGGACCGGCCAGTACGCCGCCACAACGGTCGCCGCCCTCCGCGACCGTGGAGCGGTGGATGTAACGGTGTTCTCGCCATCCGGACGCGCGGCCCGATTCGCCCTCCGCCTCGGTCTCACGGCCAGTCTCGACCTGGTCGCGGCCCTCGCCGTGGCCGATGTCGTGATCACCTGCACCGCCTCGGCTGTGCCCGTCGTCACGGCCGCTCACCTCTCTCCTCTTCCGTCGGTGGGCACACAGCGCCGTATCGTCATCGACCTCGGACTGCCGCGCAACGTGCATCCGGATGTCGCTACCGTCGCCGGAACCGAGCTTCTGGATCTCGAGACGATCAGCCTGCACGCCCCCCTCGAAGAACTGACCGCGACGACCGATGCTCGTGCCCTCATCATGAACGCAGCGACCGAATTCGCCGCAACGACCGCGGAGGATCAACTCACTTCCTCTGTCGTCGCCCTCCGCACACACGTCTTCGGTCTGCTGGAAGCCGAAATTGCGCGTGCTCGCGCCCGTGGCGACGACGACGGGCGTATCGAAGCGGCACTGCGCCACCTCACCGGTGTGCTGCTCCATACTCCCTCCGTGCGCGCCCGAGAGCTCGCCCGGGCGGGCGAGGCACAGTCCTTCAGCGAAGCGGTAACCGCCCTTTTCGGTATAGACGTGTCGACAGTTGCGACCGGGTCCGCGGCTGCAGCCGATACCCGGCGCGATGTGCCGGCGTGAACTGAGCCCTCTGAACTGAGCCCTGTGAACTGAGGCTTCTGAGTTGGCTTCTGGGCTGAGGCTTCTGAGCTGACTTCTGGGCTGGGCTCCCCAGGCTCGCATGCCAACGAGGGCCCCGTATCTTAACAAAATGAAACACGCCCCGCATCAGCCAGAGGCCAGCGCGAGGCGCGTAATCATGCGGGATCTCTCCGCGCAGCGACCCGGCCTTCAGGTAGGCCGGGCCGTGCGAGCGGTTAGGCCCTCGCCCTGCGACGTGCGGTGAACACGAGGCCGGCGCCGAGCATCAGGAGGGCGGAGGCAACCGCAAGGTAACCCGCTCCCGAGTCGAAGCCGGTGAAGGCCAGGGTGGTGAGACTCTGAGACTCGAGGTTTCCGCAGCTGCTGGCGGGCTTCGTAATGGTCGCCGTATAACTCGTCGGCCCGTCGATCGTGTCTCCGGGAGGAGCGACAACCGTCACCACGTAGGTACCCGGCTCGAATGCCGTCCGAGCGGAGACGAGCTTGGTGGTTCCGACGAAGTAGCTGAGGAAATCGGTCGGATCGATGGCGATGTATCCGCTGACCGTTCCGCCTGCGGAGCAGGTCTGGCTGACCCAACTCACCGATGACGGCAGATCTGCCAGGGTTGGCGGATCGATGACGGGTCCGCAGTTCTTCGAGTTGCGTGCGACGGTGCGCGGCCACTCACTGACCCCGGAGAGGATGTAGCCCGGCTCGGCCGCAGCGGTGATGGAGTAGTCGCCCGGGCCCACCTCGGTCTTCGGAGCGACCACTGTGATGTCCGCGCCGAGCGGGGAGACCGGATGGATCGTGTATACGACGCCCTCGACAGGGGCCACCGTGAGATAACCGCTGACAACACCCTCGGAGGAGACGGCGCAGGTCTGGCCGACGGATTCTGGATCTCCGGGGACCTTTACGCATTTATTTTGGGCATCCGTCTTGAAGGTGTGTGACCAAACCGTTGTCTCAGTTGAGCTGAAACCGTACCCCTTGTTAGGCACAGCGGTGACGGTCACCGTACGCACTCCCTCCGCGGTGGTGTCGGAGGTCAAGTAAGAGTAATGGTCCCCAGTCGTGACGGCGGGGACGACGACCTTATCGCCGTCCACGCCACAGGTGTCGACGAAGCTGACCTGAGCCGGAACGATGAGCTGATGAGTTGGGAAGCATTCGACGGGACTCTGCACATAGGTGTTGCCGGGGGTTCCTGTCCTCAGCCCCATCCCGCTCAGAAATTTCTCCCAGGCTTGTGGGCCGGAAAGGGTCTGCGTGGGCTCGATAGCCGAGCCGGTCTGCGCGTAAATGTCCCCCTGGCCGCAGCTAACTGTGGCTCCGTATGGGTAACTTCCAACTCTGTCGACCTCGACTTTGTTTGATTCGTGGAGCTCTTGTGGCCAGACGGCTGCCTTCGTGTATTTCCAGCTGGTTGCAGTTATGAAGATTGGCGCACACAGCAGAGTACTGAAGTAAGAGCGGGCCGTCACGGTCACGGTTCCGCTGTTTGACCCGGGACTGTAGGTATACGACACTGCAGATGCCGGAAGACAATTGCCGTTCGAAGCACTGTAGACCTGCGCTGCGGTGGCGGTCGTGGACGACGAAGGGGTCGGGGCCTCCGAGGGGTACGACGATGACGACTTGGCGGAAGGCTCAGCCGACGGCTTGGCGGAAGGCTCAGCCGACGGCGAAGGGGTCGGGGTAGTGCTGGATTCACTAGCGGCGAGAGCCGGAGCATCCGTGACCGCCGGAGCATCCGTGACCGCCGGGCTGCCGGTCGTCGCGGCACCAGCGGCCACCGGAGTGACGGAATCCTCGGCACTCGCGGTGGACACACCGGTGATCGCAAGGCCGAGCGCAATGACGATCGTTGTGATCGAGGCAAGGGTTCTCTTCATGACGTGCTCCTGGGTGTGGGAGATTTACGTCGGCTCACGGCAGGGAGCATTGGAGGAATTCCTCTTTCACGCTTCGGGGCGATCAAGAGCCTGCGATGCAGACGTCGGGGGCGTCAGTTCGGCTGGGTAACCGGGTGGGGTTCGGGTCGGGATTTGCTCGTATAGCGGCGCAATGTGGTTTTCGGGTTCAGACAGGTGCGCTCTGCTGAACTCTACACGAATTGTGACGCAATGAGTACCACTCGAACGGGGGGTTAGAAGACGTACTCGAGCAGGTCGAATCCGAAGGTGCGCATCGCCTCGAGTACGCGCAGCCGTGCCGCGAGATCGGTGCCGCTGAATGTCACGGTGAGTGCGTACGCGACGCCGGTGCGGGATCCACTCAGCAGGCCGGCTTCCGATCGCACGCCCGTGCCGGTCCCGGTCTTGTTGATGAGTTGCAGGCCAGAGTCGGGCGTACGGTGCGACAGCGGATCGAGACCGAACGCACTCGACACCATCGAGAGGTCGGCGTTATGGGAGAGCCAGCCGAGCACCCGCTTACTGGTGACCGCATCGACGACCTGCCCTTGGGCGAGGACAGAGAATAGCCATGCGAGTTCGGCGGTGGATCCGATCGAAAGTTGCGGTGCATCATCCGGCCCCCGGTGGCTACGCACAAGATCAAGCAGAGCCGTGCGAGAGAGTCCGAGGGACTCACCCCTGGCCCGCACCGAGTCCAGCCCCACCTGGCGCAGCAACACGTTGGTCGCGAGATTGTCGCTGGTCGCACCGACGAGTAGCGCGAGGTCGGTCACAGGAAGGGCCGGCGCCTGCAACCGCTGCCAGATTCCGGAATCGCCAACAGCATCCCCTGGCGTCTTGTCGAGAATGCCGAATCCGGCGGCATCGCGCGTGGTGATGCGCGCCGAAACCTCGATAAGCAGCAGGATCTTTCCGACACTCGAGGTCGGCAGGGCCACCCGATCGTCGATCGCAACGAGGGTGTGACCTGTTCGAAGGTCGACCACGCTCGCCGAGACCGTGGCGCCCGCGTAGGCGAGCTGCGCGAGCGCAGTAAAGCCGCCGGTGAAGTTCTCCGCTCCACCGACTCCGCGGTGACGACTGACGCGTGGTGCGCGAAGTCGTTCCCGGCGCTCATGACCCCGGGTGCCTACTACCAAATGGTCACGCGCTCTTCTGGGTCGAGCCAGAGCTCATCCGAAGCAGCGACTCCGAAGGTGTCATAGAACCCGTCGATGTTCCGCACGATCTGGTTGCAGCGGAATTCGTTGGGCGAGTGCGGATCGATGGCGATCAGGCGGATGACTTCCTCGTCGCGGCCCTTCTGCTGCCAGGCCTGCGCCCACGAGAGGAAGAATCGTTCGGCCCCTGACATTCCGTCGATGACCGGCGGCTCTTCGCCGGCGAGGGAGATCAGGTACGCCTTCCAGGCGATCGACAAGCCACCGAGGTCGCCGATGTTCTCGCCGATCGTGAGAGCCCCGTTAACGTGGTGATCTGGCACCTGGCGCGGGGCGAGCGCGTTGTACTGCTCGATGAGCGAGCCGGTGAGCCTCTCGAAAGCCTCGCGATCGGCAGCCGTCCACCAGTCGATGAGTCGACCGTCCCCGTCGTACTTCGAGCCCTGATCATCGAAGCCGTGGCCGATTTCGTGGCCGATCACGGCTCCGATCGCGCCGTAGTTGGCGGCGGCATCCCGAGCCTCATCGAAGAAGGGATCTTGCAGGATGGCCGCGGGAAAAACGATCTCGTTGAACCCGGGGTTGTAGTAGGCGTTGATGGTCTGCGGGGTCATGAACCACTCGTCCCGGTCGAGGGGAGTGCCGATCTTGCCAAGCTCGCGCTGGAATTCGAACTCGCTGGTCGCCCGCACATTCGCGATGAGGTCGGTCGCGCTGATGTCGAGTCGCGAGTAATCACGCCACTTCACCGGATAGCCGATCTTCGGAGTGAACTTGTCGAGCTTCTCGATGGCACGCGACCGGGTGGCCGCGGTCATCCAGGAGAGGCTCGTGATGCTCTGGCGGTAGGCCTCTACGAGGTTGCCGACGAGCACGTCCATCGCGGCCTTGGCTCCCTGCGGGAAGTGCTGCTCCACGTATATGCGGCCGACCGCCTCGCCCATGGCGCCTTCCACGAGGGAGACACCGCGCTTCCAGCGATCGCGAAGTTCGGGAGTGCCGGTGAGAGTACGGCCGTAGAAGTCGAAATTCGCCGCGACGAATTCATCCGAGAGGTAGGCCGCAGACGAGCGGATGACCTGCCAGCGCAGCCAGTCGGTCCAGCCCTCGAGGTGGCCGGCATCCAGCAGCGCCGCAACGCCCTCGAGGAACGACGGCTGCCGGAGCACCAACTCGTCGAAGGCGCCGTGCGGGGCATCGAGGGCGTCAAGCCAACGATTGAGGTCGGGGCCGTCGGTGGCTCCGGAGGCGGTGGTCACGACGGCACGCCAGGTGCTCAGGTTGTAGGTCTTCTCCGAGTCGCGGGATGTCACGTTGTCCCAGTGGAACCCGGCGATCGCGGTCTCGAGGCCGAGCACGCGAGCGGCCCGTGCCGCAGCGTCGCCCAGACCGGCCAGTGAGAACATCTTCTCGAGGTAACCGAGGTAGGCGGTTCGGATGTCGGCGAACTTCTCCTCGCGGTAATAGCTCTCGTCGGGCAGGCCGAGCCCACCCTGTTCGAAGAGGGCGATATAGCGCTCCGGATTGCCCGGATCGTTGTCGATATAGAGCTGGAAGAAACCGCTCACACCCTGCCGTTCGAGGCGCCCGAGAGCCTCGAGGAAGCTCGGGATGTCGCTGATCGCGTCGACGGATGCCAGATCGTGGGTGAGAGGCGTGGCGCCAAGGGCGTTGATGCGTACTTCGTCCAGATAACTCGCGTAGAGGTCGCCGAACTTGCGCTCCTCGGTACCTTCCGCGGAGCCCTGCGCTTCCACGATGATCTCACGCACGGCCTTCTCGGCCTCTTCGGCCAGAACGTGGAAAGACCCATAGCGGGCCTTGTCTGAGGGAATCTCGGTGCGGTCGATCCATTTGCCGTTCACGTGCCGAAAGAGGTCGTCCTGCGGACGCACCGCCGCGTCGAGTTCTTCTCTGTGGATGCCGGAGGGGAGCGAGGATGGGGTGGTCATGTGGCCCAGCTTAAGGCGTGCAAATGACCTCTCGGTGACGGCGACGGAAAGTCGGCTCGGGGGCGGCGGCGCGCCGGTTCGACCGGAGCATTCATGACATCCGCAGGTTCAGCAGGTGTGTTTCGGGGCGAATCGACACCGGGTAATGGCAGGCGCCCACCCGCGAGGAGCCGGCGGCCCGACCACCCTGGTCGAGCAGTCGGCTCTCAGACCTCGATCGTCATCCCCGCAACCGCGAGCTCGACAGACGGGAAAGCGGCGAGTGCACGCTCCCGGGCATCCGGAGCACCGATATGAGTCAGCAGCAGCCTTTTCGCACCGGCCGCGTGGGCGAGGCGCGAGGCATCCTCCGGAGTACAGTGCACAGCCCCGTCGAGCGGATGCTGCGACGCCCCCGCCTCACACAGGAAGAGGTCCGCCCCCTCCGCGAGTTCAACCAAGCTCTCGCAGTATGCGGAGTCTCCGGAGTACGCGAATACAGAGCCACCTGCCTCGACGCGGAGGCCGAATGCGGGCACACCGTGGTCGAGCGGGCCCCAGCTGAGCGAGAGAGCACCGATGATGCGCTCCTGCCAGCCGCGCATCTCCGTCACGACGAAGACCTCGGGGATAAGCGCCGCCGAGCGATGACCGAGGAAGCCGATCAACCGGTCGACGAGGCCGGGCGGTCCGATCAGCGGAATCGGGTGCGGACGCGCGACGTCGGCGAATCGGAGGGCGGAGAAGGCGGTGAGTAAGTCCGCCGTGTGATCGGCATGGGCGTGCGAGATCCAGATCGCGTCCAGATCGGCGAGGGAGAGGTGGCGCTGCAACTCCGCGAGGGTACCGGTGCCGGCATCCACCCAGATCGAGGTCTCTCCGTGTTGCGCGAGGTAGCCGCAGCAGGGATTGTCCGGACGCGGATACGGAGTTGCCGTGCCGAGGATCGTGATCTTCATCTGTGCCTATCCAGTGGACGGTCGCGCGGTGGTCGCGCGGTGGTCGTGCCGCGGTGGAACCGCGAGGTGAATGAGACCCCGCTGGGATGCTCGCCGTCCAGAAGGGCGATGACTCCGCGTCCCGCGGCTCGCCCCTTCTCCACGGCAGGCTGCACCATCGTTGTCAGGTCGTGCGGCGCAAGGCCGTCGAGCTTGACCCCGTCGAAGCCCGCGACGCTCAGCTCGGCGGGAACCGCGAGTCCCAGCTGCTCCGCCGCACGGATCACGCCAACGGCGAGCAGGTCGCTCTGCGCGATCACCGCAGTGGGTCGGGACTCCGGGTCGGACAGGATCGTGAGTCCAGCGACGATACCCTCGTCGATGCTACTCACGGCGGCCATGACTCCCGGGGCATCCGCGAAGACCTCTCGCACGCCCCGGATACGCTCGAGCGCGGTGTACCCCGTTCCCGCTGCAATCACCTCATCAGTCAGTGGCCCACGAATTCGCGCGGTGTCGAGCGGGAGAGTCACCATTGCCACACGGAGATGTCCGAGATCAGCCAGATGCTGGGCGAGCGTGTGGGATGCTTCCCGATTGTCCAGGTCGATCGCGAGCACGTCATCCATCGGCTCGGCCTCGATTGCCACAAGAGCGATCCCGCGCTGGCGGAAGATCTCCACTTGGGCGGCGAGACTGGTACTGCAGCCGATCAGAACCACGGCGTCCACGGGGGCATTGTGGATGCTCGCGGCACCCTTGCCGTTCTCGGTGAGCAGCAGGAGGCCGGCGCCAAGGGATCCGGTCTCGTCCGCGAGGCCATCGAGCATCGCGACATTCATCGGGTCGCGAAAGGCGTCACGGAGCCGCTCTTCGATGACGACCCCGATGATCCCGGAGCGCCCGCGACGCAGCGACTGCGCCCGGGGATCCGGGCCGGGATAGTCGAGCTCTGCGGCGGCGGCCAAGACGCGCTCACGCGTCGAGGCCGAGACCGGTCCGGAGCCACTGAAAGCCAGGGACGCCGTCGAGGGCGATACTCCGGCAAGCGCGGCGACAACCGCCAGATTGGGTCGCGTTTTGCCGGGTGTTGCCTCGTCCTGCATGGTTTGTTAGCCTAATCGAATCGGTTCGATCGAATCGATTCGATACCCTCCAGGACCCTCCGTGGCGCTTCTTCAACCGATTTCCGCCGGGCTCTCCCGCCGCCAGATCGTGGTTTGGCGCAATGCGCTCTTCGTCATCTTCGGACTGTGCGGCCTGTCCATGGCGAGCTGGGCCTCCCGCATCCCGGCGGTGAAGGAGGCTCTTCAGGTCTCGACCTCATCGATGGGCGTCCTGATCTTCGGTATCGCGGCCGGTTCGATCGTGGGGCTGCTGGCGTCGAGCCACATCATTGCGCGCATCGGAGCACGCCGCGCCATCGCCGCGGTGCTCACCATCGGGGCCGTCGGCTTTGCCGTCGCCGGCTTCGGCGTCACTATCGGACCGAGCTACGCGGTCGTCATGATCGGCCTGATCATCTTCGGCTCGATGTTCTCCATCTGTGATGTGGCGATGAACCTGCAAGGTGCGGTGAACGAGAGAGTGCTTGGACGCTCGGTCATGCCGGTGTTCCACGCCTTCTTCAGCTTCGGTACGGTGATCGGTGCCACCCTCGGGGCCGCGGCCGAGGCCATCCACCTTGCCATCGCGCTGCACTTACTGATCGTGGCGGTGATCTTTGCCGGAGGTGCACTCGTCTCGGTGCGGTTCCTGCAGTCGGAGCACGTCATCGTTGACGACGCCGTCGCGCACGACGACCACTCGAAGACCTGGCGTGGTCGCCTCAGCATCTGGCGCGATCCGCGCACGCTGCTCATCGGGCTTATCGTGCTCGGCATGGCCTTTACCGAAGGCTCAGCAAACGACTGGCTCGCCCTCGCGATGGTCGACGGCCACGGCACCACGAAGGCCACGGGCGCGCTCGTACTCGGTATCTTCGTCGCGTCGATGACAGTGGGGCGTCTCGCGGGAGTGACCCTGCTCGATCGATTCGGGCGCGTTCCAGTGCTGCGGGGATCGGCCGTGCTCGCCGCAATCGGCCTGGTCATGGTGATCTTCGTTCCCGTGCTTTGGATCTCCATCGTCGGCGTGGTGTTCTGGGGTCTCGGAGCATCCCTCGGCTTCCCGGTGGGTATGTCGGCTGCAGCCGATGACCCTAAGACCGCCGCCGCGCGCGTGAGCGCCGTTGCGACCATCGGGTACTTCGCGTTCCTCGTCGGACCCCCGGTCATCGGCTTCCTCGGGCAGCACTTCGGTCTCTTGAACGCTCTTCTGGTGGTGCTCGTGCTCGTGGCCGTCGCCGGCGTCGCCTCCGGGGCTGCCCGGGAGCCCCTGCGGTCGGAGATCAAGTCAAACTAGGGTCGAAGTATGACGCCCTCGATCTCCGACTCTGTGCCCGTCGACAACGCTTCCCTTCGCGCTGCAGTCGAAGCGTTCGCGACGACACCCGAGCAGCCCAGCTACCTCGACGTGGTGCGCGGATGTCTCCAGGGCCGACTCCTGCTCGATTCGACCGGATCCGATCGTCCCACTGTCGAGGCCGACGGCAGTTACAGCTTCCCGGCCGGCGCGACACTGCAGTTCGCAGGCGGCACGGGACCCGACGGAGCCCCCGCGCTCTTCGCGTTCACCTCGCAGCAACAGATCAACCGGATGCATCCTGATGACCTCTCCTCGGTGCAGGCGCTCGTGCAACCCGCAGCCGGAGCCCTGCAACTCGCGTCCACAGAGCGCTACGGATGGCTGTATATCGACCCAGCGGGACCCACCTGCGCGATCTCGAATCGCGATGCCACATTCGCGTTGCGCGGAGAACGCAACGACGCGGTCAAGGCGGCGCTCGAGATCGCCGATCCGCAACTCGGTAAAGCGGCGGTTCTGGATGCCCTCGCCCACAACGGGCCGCTGCTGCTCGCGGTCGACACCGACTCGGTTCCGGCCTCCGGAGTCTCGGACGGAACGCCGATCCGCCTCCGCGATTCCGTGGATCCGGACGGCAATCCGGTGCTGCTTGCCTTCACGTCAGGACCAGAGGTGAGTGCCCGCAATATCGCAGACTCCTTCGCCACGCGATCAGCGGCCGAGATCATGCTGGATGCCATTCAGGCGCCTTACTCCGGTCTCGTGATCAACCCCGGCGGACCGTCGATGGGGCTCTCGGCAGGCGAGCTTCGCACGGTGCTGGACCGCATCGCCGGAGAGACGCCGCGCAACTAAACCGGCGCAACTAAGATCGACGGGTGCGTCTTGTCATAGCCCGGTGTTCCGTCGATTACGCGGGACGCCTCAGTGCGCACCTGCCCCTCGCTACCCGCCTGCTGCTGCTCAAAGCGGATGGCAGCGTGCTCGTGCACTCTGATTCGCTCAGCTACAAACCGCTGAACTGGATGAGCCCGCCGTGCGCCGTCACCACTCTCGAACCCGATAAGGACCAGGCGAATGTGGGCGTCGCCGAGATCTGGAAGGTCGCTCAGGCGAAGACCGCCGACCTGCTCGTGATCTCGATCCACGAGATCCTGCATGACAGCAATCACGAGCTCGGGATCGACCCCGGCCTGCAGAAGGACGGCGTCGAGGCGCACCTGCAGAAGCTCCTCGCCGAACAGATCGAGCTTGCTGGCCTGGGATGGCGCCTCGTGCGCCGCGAGTACATGACGGCCATCGGACCGGTCGACATCCTGGCGACGGATGACGCGGGCCGATCCGTCGCGATCGAGATCAAGCGTCGCGGGGACATCGACGGCGTCGAGCAGCTCACCCGCTACCTCGAGCTCATGAACCGGGACCCTCACCTCGCCCCCGTCGCCGGTGTCTTCGCGGCCCAGGAGATCAAGCCACAGGCGCGGATGTTGGCCGAGGACCGCGGCATCCGCTGCCTGCTGCTCGACTACGACGCGATGCGCGGACTCGACGACAGCGACCACCGCCTGTTCTGATCGCTGGCCCGGTACACCTCGATCGACTCTTAGGATTGCAATAGTGACCAATAACTGGAGCTGCTTCCTCGTTGACCTCGACGGTACGATCATCGACTCAGCGCCCGGCATCACCGCGAGCCTCGCCTGGACCTTCGAGCGTCTTGGCCGCCCGGTGCCGGGCCCGTCCGAGCTCCTGGCCTACGTGGGACCCCCGATCCTCGATTCTTTCCGGGATCTCGCCGGAATGACCGTCGCCGAGGCGCACCACGCCCTCGAGGTGTATCGCCCGCATTACCTCCAGACCGGGGTCTTCAATAGCTCGGTGTACGCGGGCGTCCCGGCACTGCTGAAACGAATTCATGAGAGTGGCATCCCGATCTCTCTCGCGACGTCGAAGCCCGAGCTTCCCGCGACTACCGCACTCGATTTCTATGGCCTCGCGCACTACTTCAGCGTCATCACCGGGGCGTCGGAAGATGAGGTGCGCAGTCGTAAGGCGGATGTCGTCGCCGAAGCCCTGCGCCGGCTGAAGGCCCTCGGAGCCGACATCTCGATGCCGGTGATGGTCGGCGACCGAGAGCACGACGTGCATGGAGCGGCGGAACATGGCGTTCCCACCATTTTCGTCGAGTGGGGCTATGGAAGTGCGGCCGAGCAGGTCGGCGCGATCGGAGTTGCCGCCTCCGCCGAGGAGCTCGGCGTTCTGTTACTCGGCTGAGGGATCGCTCAGGTGCTGGCGTTTCCGCGATGACTTGACGAAGGTCATCGCAGCGACCACCGTAGAGGCATGACACCTCTCTCGATCCTGTTCATCGGCGGTACCGGCACGATCAGCACTGCGGCGAGCGCCCTCGCCGTTGAGGAGGGACACGCGGTGACCCTCCTCAACCGCGGACAGACCTCCCTGCGCCCCGTCCCGGCCGGAGCAGAGGTTCTCGTCGGTGATGTGCGTGACTCCACCGCGATGACGGAGGCCCTGCGCGACCGCGAGTTCGACGTCGTGGTCGATATGGTGGCCTTCACCCCCGAGCACGTCGCGCAGGACATCGAGCTGTTCACCGGCCGGGTGGGGCAGTACGTGTTCATCTCCTCGGCATCCGCCTACCAGAAGCCGCCGGCACGGCTGCCGATCGTGGAGTCGACGCCGTTGCGCAACCCATACTGGCGGTATTCGCGCGACAAGATCGCCTGCGAAGACCTGCTGGTCGCGGAGTATCGAGAGAGCGGATTTCCGGCCACCATCGTTCGACCCTCGCACACCTACGACCACACGAGCCTGCCGCTGAACGGCGGATGGACCGCGATCGACCGCATGCGCCGGGGAGCGCCCGTTGTACTGCACGACCACGGATCCTCACTCTGGGCGCTCACCCACGCCCGCGATTTCGCGGTCGGCTTCGTGGGCCTACTCGGCAATCCGCACACGATCGGCGGTGCCATCCACATCACCTCCGATGAGCTGCTGAGCTGGACCCGGATCACCCACCTCATGGCGGATGCCGTGGGCGTCACCCCGAACATCGTGCACGTCACCTCGGACGCGATCGCCGCCGCCGACCCCGACATGGGCGCGGGTCACCTCGGCGACCGCAGCCACTCGATGATCTTCGACAACAGCCTGGTGAAGTCGCTCGTGCCGGCCTTCAATCCGACGATCGGCTTCGCGGAGGGCGCGCGCGAGATCATCAGCTGGTACGACGCGCACCCCGAGCGACAGGTCGTCGATCCGGAGCTCGACGCGCTATTCGACCGCCTGGCCGCGGGCGCGTAGTCCGCACTCGTCGGCCCGCGCAACACCCTCTTCCCGGGCGTGTTCGGCACGCTCACTTCGAACCCCGGGCGTGTTCGGCCACTCCGGGCTGGCGCGCCGACCCGGGATGTCCGAGCTGGCCCGGGATCGGGGAAAATCCCCGGGGTGGGACACGAAACCCCCTTGCTCAGGCTGACGTCACGACCACTTGTTCAGCGATCGCCGCCGCGTCTTCCCGCGTGAACATTCCAGCGCCAGGCACGAGTGCGTTCGCGGTCGCGGCACCGGCCGCGAGGCGGAGGGCCGCATCGAACGGGTCGCCGCCGTCGAGAGCGGTGAGCAGCCCGGCGAGATAGCTGTCGCCGCTACCGACCGCATACCGCCCAGGTTCGCCGGCCCAGGTCGCCCGCCAGCGGCCTTGGTTTTCGACGGCAACGGATCCGTCCGCTCCAGCCGTGATCACCACCCGGCCACCGGTGGCAGCGCGGATGCGCGTGGCCAGTTCGAGGCCATCCGTCGCCAAAGCAAGCCCAAGCAGCTCCGCCGCCTCTCGCCGGTTCACCTTCACCAGGTCGGGTCGGGCATCCAGTGCCGCGGCGAGCGCCCGACCGTGGCTGTCGATCGCCACCTTCTGGCCGAGAGAATGGCCGAGACGAATCAGCCTGGCAAGTTCGTCGACCGGCACGGAAGCGGGCATACCTCCGGAGATCGCCCACCATCCGGTCACTTCGGGGCGCTCAAGGATGTGGTGCAGCGCATGGAGTTCCGTGACTGCGATAGCGGAGGGATACTCGTAGAGTTCGGTCAGTAACCCGCTCGCCGCCGACGCGATCGACACGCAGGTCCGGGTCTCCGTTCGGGCGGCCACTGCGTCGAGCGATACCCCGGCTGATGCCAGGTCCTCGCGGATGAATTCACCGGCCGCGCCACCCAGAACTGCGACTGCCCGCACGGATGCTCCAAGAACACGAGCCGCTCGAGCCGCGTTCAATGCTTTGCCACCCGCCGCCCGCACTACCGCGGTCGGCCGAAAAGTGCCGCCCTCCACAAACTCATCGACGAGGTAGGTGACATCGACCGAGGGACTGAGCGCGATGAACGAAATCATTCGAGATGGGCAGTGAGTTCGGCTCGGGTCGCCTGCGCTGGGGTGCCTCCCGCGGCCCGGGTGGAGAGGGATCCGGCAACGGTGGCCCAGCGCAAACGCGCAGCTTCAGATTGGATCCCGGTTGCGATGGCCGCGAGATACCCCGCGTCGAAGCTGTCTCCGGCGCCGGTCGTGTCGCGTGCAGCGAGCACCAGGCCCGGGGCGCGGGTCACCGGTGAATCGGCGGACACGGACCATCCCCCCTCCCGCCCGGCTTTCACAACCACGCGTGGACCGAGGGCAGCCATCCCCCGAGCCAGGCCCTCGTCGCTCTCGGCGGCCACCCCGAGCGCACCGGCGATCGCGCGCAACTCGTCCAGGTTGGGCAACACAATATCAATGAGTGGCAGCACGTTGACAAGACCCGCCCAACGCTCGGCCGGATCCCAGTTGGTGTCGAGACTCGTCGTGATGCCTTGCGAGCGCAGCGATCGAAGCACCGACGGCAGTTCGGCGGCGAGACCGGGAAGCAGGAAGTAGGAGGCGAAGTGCACGTGCGCCGCACCGGATGCCGCGGCGAGCACGGCATCGCCGGTGAGGGTGGGGATCGATCCGAGGAGGGTGAGGATCGAGCGGTCCGCCGGTGCAGAGAGAATCACCGAGAGGCCAGTGGGCAGTTTCGGGTGCATGTCAAGAGAAGTGACATCTACCCCTGCCCGGGCGAGCCACTCGCGGGTCAGCCTGCCGAATTCGTCATCTCCGACGGTGGCCGCCAGAGCAGTGGGGATACCGAGTCGGGCGAGACCGTGCGCAACAATACCGGCGGAGCTTCCGAGCGTCAGGTCGGCGGAGTCGAGTAGCTGCTCGACCTGACCGAACCGCGGCACCACATCCCCGCGCAAGACGAGGTCGACGTTGGCATCACCGGCAACGAGCACACGCATGGGGCCTCCTCCATCTTTCTGCAGGCTAGTGCAGGATCACCGACCGACTGAGATGACGAGGGGTGTCGGGGTTGAGACCACGGCTCTCGGCGAGCGCGACCGCAAGTCTCTGGGCCTGCACCAGCTGCACGAGTGGGTCGAGTCCGTCGGCGTGCACGATTGCTCCGGTCGCTTCGATATCGGCGATGAGGTCAGGTGCCGCCTCGCCGAAGATCCAGACCAGGGATCCCGGATGCGCGACAGCGATCGGACCGTGACGATAATCGAGCAGCGGATACGACTCCGACCATGCCTGAGCGGCCTCTCGTACCTTGAGTGCAGCCTCCTGCGCGAGCCCGTAGGTCCAGCCGGTTCCGAGGTAGACGAAGTGATCGAATTCGGCCACGTCGTAGGGGAGCGGGGCTGCGATGGCTGTGGCGGCGGCATCCGGTAGCCCGTCGACGTCGTAGCCATAGGCTCGGCGCGCAAGAGCGAGCAGAGCAGTGGGAAAGCGCGTCTGAACGACCGATCTCTCATCGGCGAAGTCGAGAACCAGTGCGTTGTCGACGAGGGCATGCACCGCTTCGTCCCGCACCCCCGTGATCGCAGACCGACGCGTACCAGGGTCGACGGTGGCGAGTGCGCTGAGCACCTCGCTCGTTGTGCCAGAGCGGGTGATCGCTACGACCCGGTCGTAGTGGCGTCCCGGCTTCCACTCGGACGCGTAGGCGGCGTCCGTCTCGCCGAGTCCGGCGCGCTCTCGGAGGCACGCCAATGACTCGGCGATGAAGGCGGAGGTGCCGCAGCCGAAGAAAAGCACGCGTTCGTCGGGGAGGCCGAAAGCGGAGTGGTCCTGTATCCGCAGTGCCTGTTCCCATACCGCTGGCTGGCTCGCGATCTCTGCGCTGGTGATGTTCATGGAGGCCTCGTCCTGTGCTGCTCGGCTGATTGCTCCAATAGTGACGCTAGAAGTGTTCATTTGACAAGAAAACCAGCCGAACCAATCAGTTTGACTGACCGATTCGAAGCTTCCGACCCGCAACGACCATTGCCTTGGCACAATGTGCCCATGGAATCTCCCGAATGGGCCGCGCTCGCTGGCCTGCCCCTGACCGCCTGGACTCCGCGATCTCAGCTTTCGGCACGCGTGACGGCGGTACCTTGTGCTCGCGTTCCCGCTATCGACATCCACAATCACCTGGGTCGCTGGCTCACCGACGGCGAGTGGATGATCGACGATGTCGGCGCGCTGCTGACCGTCATGGACGATCACCGCGTCGAGACCATCGTGAACCTCGACGGAATGTGGGGCGATGAGCTCGACGCGAACCTCGACCGCTACGACCGAGCACACCCGGGCCGCTTCCTCACCTTTTGCCAGCTGGATTGGGCACTTCTCGCCGATGCGAACGGAGAGCGGATGCTGCGCGAGTCTCTTGCCGACAGCGCGAAACGCGGAGCCCGCGGGCTCAAGGTGTGGAAGAATCTTGGTCTCACGGTGCGTGACGACACCGGCGCCCTCGTTCTCCCGAATGACGATCGAGTGGTGCGCCTTCTCGCCTACGCAGGTGAACTCGCACTGCCGGTGCTCATCCACGTGGCCGATCCGAAGGCCTTCTTCGAACCGCTCGACGAGCACAACGAGCGCCTCGATGAACTACTCCGGGAGAAGGAGTGGTGGTTCGGCGACGCGAGTCGGCATCCCGGCTTCGACCGCTTGCTCGATGCGCTCGCCGCCCTGGTGATTGCGACACCGGGCACCCGCTACATCGGGGCCCACGGCGGATGCGCGGCCGAGGACCTCGATCGGGTCGAGTCGCTGCTGGCGGTGGCTTCCAACTTCGTGATCGATATCGCCGGGCGCGTGGCCGAACTCGGGCGCCAGCCTCGCCGCTTCCGAGAGTTGATCGAGCGTTTTCCTGACCGCGTGCTTTTCGGAACCGACATCTATCCGATCACCGGGGAACAGTATGAGCTTCATTTTCGCTTTTTGGAGTCCAACGACGAGGCCTTCGACTATGCACCAGAGTTCCCGATCCCTCCCCAGGGCCGCTGGACTATCTCCGCGCTGCACCTCTCACAGCGGCAACTCGAGGCGATCTACCGCGACAACGCTCAGCGTGTACTCGGGCTGTGAGGTCGGGAGCCCGACTCCGGGTGAGTGCGGCCGTTCGGGGCCAGCGTGCCGGCCCAGCATGGCCGAAGTGGCCCGGGGGGCCCAACAACTACACCCCCGCGATGACCCCGCACAGATGCGCCACGACCTCACTCACTCTGCCCCTGGCCGGTCCGAGGTAGCGCCGCGGATCAGTGAGCGACCCCGTCGAGTCGAGCACGGCCCGCACCCCCGATGTGAAAGCGATATTCAGCCCCGTGCCGACATTCACCTTGCGGATGCCGGCGCCGATGGCCGCACGCAACGCTGCATCCGACACCCCGGACGACCCGTGCAGCACCAGCGGAACCGGCACCGCAGAAGCGAGTCGGGCGATGAGGTCGAGGTCGAGCAGCGCGGTCTGCTCGGTCATCGCATGGGAGCTGCCGACCGCCACGGCGAGACCGTCGACACCGGTGGCATCCACAAATTGTGCCGCCTCGAGCGGATCCGTGCGCACACCGGGCGCATGAGCGCCGTCCTTACCGCCGACTTCGCCGAGCTCCGCCTCGATCCAGAGCCCCACAGCATGACCGAGAGAGACGACGTAGGCCGTGAACGCGACATTACGCTCCCAGGGTTCAGTCGACGCATCGACCATGAGCGATCCGAGGCCAAACCCCGAGGCGAGCGCGGTCGCCTCGTCGATCAACGCAGCCGACTCGAAATGATCGAGGTGGATACCGATCGGCGAACGCGCGGACGTCGCGAGCTCCCGGCAGGCTGCCAGAATCGGCCGCATCCCGCCGTGGAACTTCACCGCGTTCTCGCTCAGCTGAAGAAGTACCCCAACGCCGGCGAGATCGGCGCCGCTCACGATCGCCTCCGCGTGCTCGAGGGAGATCACGTTGAAGCTCGGTACCGCGCGTTCGCGAGCGACGGCGTCGCTGATGAGCGCGGCTGCGGTGGTGACGGTCACCGGGCTGCCTCCAGGACGCACTTCGGTAGGAGGTCGGCCACGAGTTGGCGGGTGAACACCACGCTGCCCGCTCCGATGAAGGTAACCGTTGTCATAGAGCGATCATCGACGTAGTTGATCAAATCGCGCAAGTTTCCCTTCCAATTCTGTTCGAACTGTGCAGAATTACTGAGTGATATCTGTCGAGCGCGCAACCGAAGGAGCCGGATGACCCTCCCGACAGCAGGATTCCTCGTACCGCGCGCCGCCTCGTCCAAACGTTCCCAACGCATGGTGTCCATCCTCGAGTTGCTCGCTCAGCGGCCGAGTGTCTCCCTCGCCGATTTCTCAGACGCCCTGCATGCCTCGGCGGCAACCATCCGCCGCGACCTCGCCGACCTCGAAGCGCAGGGCCTGCTCTCCCGCACCCATGGCGGCGCTCGCGCAGTCGGTAGGCAGTCCGAGCTGCCGGTTCGCCTGAAGGATTCACAGTTTCGCCACGCCAAACAGCTGATCGCCCGTAAGGCGGCGCAACTCATCCCGAGCGGACGTTATGCGATCGCTTTGAGCGGCGGATCGACCACGGCTGAGGTCGCGAAGGCGCTGGCGAATCGCTCCGAGCTCACCATCGTCACGAACTCGCTCACCACGGCGATGGAAATCGCGTCCCGCCCGAATCTCAAGGTGCTGATGACCGGAGGACTCATCCGCTCAAACTCCTTCGAGCTGGTCGGCTCACTCGCCGAGAACACCTTCAATGCGATCAACGTCGGCACGGCGATCCTCGGAACAGACGGCATCAGCGCCCTCGCCGGTGCGACCACTCACGACGAGACCGAGGCAAAGACGAACCTCGCGATGGTGCTTCACGCCGAGCGGGTTCTCGTGGTCGCAGACGGCTCGAAGGTGGGGCGCGTCACGCTGGCGAAGGTAGCGGCGCTCGAACAGATCCACGAACTGGTCACCGACTCCACCGCGGATCCGGATGAACTCGAGCGAATCGCCGCGGCCGGGGTGACGATCCACGTGGTCGAGGCCGGCTGAGCGGGGACTCTAGCCCTCCCCTGAACCCCTCGGCCCAAGAGTTCGGACGAGTTCGGCCACTCCGGGCCGGCGTGCTGGCCCGGAGTGGCCGAACTCGCCCGGACTAAACGACAGGAGTGCAGGGCCGGGGTGCAGACGTCCGGGGCATCACGAGAAGGCGGAGCGCCGCGAACTACTGCGCCAGCCGCTCAACCACAGCGCCGAATACTCGAGGGAGAGCGGATGCCGCGGGCACGATCGCCCCGCGAAGAGGCGAGTTCGCCGCCGCGACCAGTCCGGCCGTGAGCGCGCGAAAGTCCCTGGTCCGTTGAATCCACGCTCGCTCGTAGCTCTTCGGGTCGTCATCCGCGATACTGGCGATCGCGACCTCGGCCTGCGCGAGCCCCAGGCGGATGCCCTCCCCGGTAATCGCATCGACGTATCCCGAGGCATCGCCGACGAGCAGCACCCGGCCGAGCGTCCGCTTCGTCGTGCGCTGCCGGAAGGGCCCCGCTCCGCGTCGCTCACTCGCGGGTTCGGCTCCCTTTACCAACGACGCCAATCGGGGAATGGCGGCGAGCGCGGCGTCGTAGTCAAGCCCCTTGCGACCGAGCATTGCGATGCCCACCACCCCACCGCCCACCGGGGTGACATACGCCTCGACGGTTGGCGTCCAGTACACCTCGATCAAATCGGACTGCGGCTCCGCATGAAAGTGCTGCCGCACTCCGTAGCGGCGACCGCGGACGGCGACCGGTCGCTCGAGCCCGGTCAGCCGACGCACGGTGGAATGCAGGCCGTCCGCCGCCACGAGATAGCGAGCGCGGATGCCGGCGGCCGTCACCGACTCAGCGTCCTGCTCGAGAGAACCCGCCTTGCCGTCCACCACGACCACCCCAAGGGATCGCGCTCGCTCGGACAGCGCGTCGTGCAGCGCCGTGCGCCGCACCCCTCGGCCCTCACCCGACTCGAAGTGATGATCGACCCGCTTTTCAACCCCACGCGCGGTGAGGCTGCGATAGCTCACGCCGCGAAGGACGAACCCGGGTGGATCGACGCCGAGGCGCGCGAGTGCGGGTAGGGCTCCGGGCATCAGCCCCTCGCCACAGGCCTTGTCAATAGCGCCGTCGCGCGGCTCCAACAGGGTCACCGTCAGTCCGCGCAGCCGAGCCTCGATCGCCGCGGCGAGTCCGACTGGCCCACCGCCCACCACGAGCACGTCGATCGTCATGCCACGACATCCAGGGTGGTGAGCGCCCGCTCCTCGGTGGGGATGCGGAAACCAAATAGCAGGATCGCGTTCAGTACAGTGAATACCAGGGCGGTCACCCAGGCGGTGTGCACGAGGGGCAGAGCGATCCCCTCGGCGATCACGACGACGTAATTGGGGTGAGTCAGGAAGCGATATGGGCCTCCGGTAACCCGCCCGAGACCCGGCACGACGATCACCCGAGCATTCCACTGCCGACCGAGAGTGCCGATGCACCAGTAGCGCAGGCCCTGGCAGGCGAGAGCGATCACCAGCATGGGCCAGCCCAGCCCAGGAAGAAACGGGCGATGCGCGAACAACACCTCGGCGAGGCTGGCTAGCAGCAGACTTGTGTGAAGGACGACCATAAAGGGATAGTGACGCTGCCCGTACTCGCGTCCACCGCGCTCGAAAGCCCAGGCTGCGTGCCGGTTGGAGAGCACCACTTCGACGATGCGCTCGGCGCCGGTCGCGAGGATCAGGATGGTGAACCAGATCATGTAGGCCACCGAAGAAGCACCAGCTCGGCGCTGACTCCCGGACCGAGGGCGAAGAGCGCGCCGTGAGATCCAGGCTCGTGTGCGCTGGCCAGTTCGTCGGCGAGGATGTGCAGCACCGAGACCGACGAGAGGTTGCCGACGGCGGCGAGGGACCGCCAGCTGTTGTCGAAGACACCATCCGCAAGTCCCAGCGACGACTGGAACTGCTCGAGCACTCGTGGACCGCCCGGGTGCGCGATCCAGGTGTCGATGTCGTCGATATCGAGTTGATTGTCGCCGAGGAAGCCGGTGACATCCCGGCCGAAGTTTGCTTCGATCACGTCGGATACCTGGGCGGTGAGGATGATGCGGAACCCGGTTTCGCTCGCGGTGAATCCGATCACGGATTCGGTGTCGGGGTACAGCGCGCTGCGGGTATCCAGGACGTCGGGCCCGATCGCAGACATCCGCTTTGCCCGCCCGTCACCGACCATGACCGCGGCGGCGGATCCGTCACCGAACAGACCCGTTGCCACGAGGTTGGCGGTGGAGTCATCGTCGCGTTGAAAAGTAAGCGAACAGAGCTCGACGGCGACGAGCACGGCGACGCCATCCGGATGCCCGGCCAGATAGTCGGTGATGCGCGCGATTCCGGCCGCGCCGGCCACGCATCCGAGGCCGTACATCGGCACTCGCTTCACATCGGAGCGCAGCCCGAGGCGGGCGACAAGGATGGCGTCGATCGAGGGCGCGGAGATACCGGTGACGGAGGTGAACATGAGATAGTCGACGTCGCTGGACTCGAGGCCTGCGATCGTGAGCGCATCCCGCAGAGCCTGCTCGGCCAGATCGGCCGCGACCTCGATGAACATGTCATTCGACTGGGTGAACGTGCTGGCGTTTCGATAACGCTCGATCGGCATGACGAGGTGACGGGTATCGACGTGACTGCCCGCGTGCAGTCGGCGCAGGACGGCTTGCTTCGTTGCATTCGATGTGACCATCGGAGCGATCGTGTTTGTGATCTCGGACTGCGTGTAAACATTGCCCGGCAGCGCGGGGGCAACGGCGACTATTCGGGCCATTGGGCGACGCTAACACTGTTGCCCGCTAGTTCGGCCGCCGGGTGCGCGGGCGTGACGGCAAATCGAACGTGTGCAAAGGCCCTAGCGTTGCAGCATGACCGCCGCATCCGCCTCTCGCCCGGCGGCGCGCCCGTTCGGCGCGGTCGGGCTCGTAGCCATCGGTCTCATCTGCCAGGAGGTCGGCGCCTCCTTCGCTGTGCTGCTTTTCCCCTCGGTGGGCGCGATCGGAATGGTCGCGCTTCGTCTCGCGTTCTCGGCGATCGTTCTGCTCGTCATCACGCGGCCGCGACTGCGCGGTCACACCCGGAATGACTGGCTCACGGTGATCACGTTCGGCATCGCACTCGCCGTGATGAATGCCGTCTTCTACGAGGCCCTTGCCCGAGTGCCGCTCGGCGCCACGATCACAATCGAAGTGCTCGGACCGCTCGTGCTCTCGGTGGTGATGAGCCGTCGAGCCTCGAGTTGGCTCTGGGCGGCACTCGCTTTCGCAGGAGTCGTGATCCTCAGCCAGGGCAGCTTCGGCCACCTGGATCCCGTTGGCGTCACTTTCGCCTTCGGCGCCGCGATCATGTGGGCGGTCTATATCCTGCTCTCCGCCCGTACCGGAGCGCGGTTTCCGCGCCTCGACGGACTCGCCATTGCGATGACGGTCGGTGCAGTGATCACCGTGCCGTTCGGCATCGCGAGCGCCGGACCGATGATCTTTCAACCGAATCTCCTGCTGCTCGGGGCCGTGGTCGCCCTGTTGTCCTCCACCATCCCCTACACGCTCGAACTGGTGGCCCTGCGTCGACTACCGTCCGCGACGTTCTCAATCCTGATGAGCCTGTCGCCGGCGATCGCAACGACGGCCGGGTTGTTGATTCTCGGCCAGAGTTTCACCTGGGTGGCCTTTCTTGCGATCGGTCTGGTGATCGCGGCGAGTATCGGCGCGGTACTGTCGGCCTCCCGGTCGGCCCGCGGCGGGTCGACCGACATCGGTTTCGGAGGACCGTTCAGCTAATCGGCAGTAGTTCGATCTACCTGAAGGTCGGGTGACTGCTCTGTGCCAGTTGGTCCGTCCGATTGACAGCTGTGTTGTCCACCGAGCTCACCGCATCATCGGGGCCGTGCCGTGCCGCAGGACAAGACCTTGATGAACAGTCTGTGCCATTAATCGTGTCCAAATCGAAGACCAGGGAACGTCGATCCCAGATGACCTTTAGTGGAACCCGAACGCCAGCCCTGAATGGGCGAATCGCGACCGGTGACTGATTCCTGACCTCGCGTGGCAGTCGCCGATCCGAAACCGAATTTGGTTATACATGTCGCAACGTATAATGTTGTAACATGCAACTAAGACCAATCTTCAGCGTTTCAGTCGTCAGCACGGGAAGCGTCGCCATCCGGCCCGAGCACGTTATGGCAAATGCAACGCCGATGCTCTGGTGGCTCGCGACCTCCAGGCGATGGACGGCTCCGCGACCCGTCAACGTGTATGTCATCCAGCACGAACGCGGACTGGTGCTCTTTGACACCGGGCAGGATCGACGGTCGGTAACAGACACCGATTACTTCCCCCACGGAGTAGTCGGACTGCTTTATGCGCGTCTCGCTCGGTTCACAATCGCGGCAACCGATACCCTCACCGCCCAGCTGTCGGCGGCGGGTTACGACATCACAGATGTCACAACGGTGATCATCTCCCATCTGCACCAAGACCACATGGGCGGTCTGGCGGAGCTGACACACGCAGAGATCCTCACCAGCGCAACCGAATTGGCTGAGGTACGAAAACCCTTCGCCGTAGTGAAGGGATATCTCAAGCGCCACATCCTGCTACCGAATTTGCGTTGGCGAACCGTTGAGCCTGAGCATGATGTCTTCGGCGACGGCACCCTGGTCCTCATCGCAACACCCGGCCACACGCCCGGTTCGATGTCGTTGCTGCTCCGCCAACACGGAATGCCACCGCTGCTTTTCGTCGGCGATCTCACCTACGACGTCCGCCTGCTCGTCGATGAACGAGTTCCCGGGGTTGGCAACAGGCGCGAGCTGCTGCGCTCAACGAGACTCGTGGCGAACCTCGTCACGCAGAATCCAGGTCTGGTTGTACTCGCCGCGCACGACCCGGCGGCGGCCGGCCTTCTCAGTGCCGCCCTCGAATCAGTGGCGCTAACGTGAGGGAAGCCGAGCAGGTTCGCTATCTGATCCTCGCCGCCCAGCGCGAAGGCAATCGACGCCTCACCGCCGAGCTGAAGCCGTTGTCCCTGACGCCTGCGCAAGCTGAAGTACTCCGTATTCTCGGTGAAAACCCTGCGCTCGCCCTGACCGGTGTTGGTCAGATGCTCGTCTGCGACAGCGGCACCAATCCGTCCCGGATAGTTGATCGACTCGTCGACGCCGGACTGGTGGATCGTTCCACAGCGGTCGAAGACCGCCGACAGATACGACTGACGTTGACCGCCGCTGGGGAAGACCGTGAACGAGCCGTCCGAAAGATTGAAGACAGCCTGTATGCCGACATCGATCGATTAGGCGACGTCTCCGGACTCATCGCGCAGCTCCGCGCGATCATCGAAGAACAACCATGCGGGCAGGCGCTGAAGAACCGAATATCCGGCGCCCACCACTGACAATTGAATCGCTCACCGAGCGCCGCCCTCAAATTATGAGGATTCCCTTATGCGATGAGCTCGTCGCCCCGTAAGGCCACCCTCTCGGGCAAGCAAGATCAGACGTCACCCATCCATGAAGCGGACTGGGTGACACGATCACGGTGGCGCATGCAAACCACGCACTGACTACTCCGGAAAGAGGGACCCGAAGTGTGTCCGCAAGTCGACCGGTTCGTCGGTCACCGAACGGCAGGTGTACAGCTCGATTCCGGTCAGTGCGTCATACCGTCTATTTTTGACTCATTCCAGAAAACGTGGCAGGCTAGTGAGGTGGTCGAGAATTTAAACGTTAGGCAGTTGCTTCAGGAGGCAAGTCTGCGCGTGACGCGTCCGCGGATGGCAGTTTTGAACGCGGTGCACGCACATCCGCACTCGGACACCGAGACGATCATCGCGGCCGCCCGTGTTGAGCTACCCGAACTATCTCACCAAACCGTGTACGACTCGCTGCGCACCCTGACAGCGGCGGGCTTGTTGCAGCGCATCCAACCAGCTGGATCTCTGCCGCGCTACGAATCCCACGTCGGCAACAATCATCACCATGTTGTGTGCCGCTCCTGCAACCTCATCGCCGATGTGGACTGCGCGGTCGGCGACGCATTTTGCTTGACTCCATCCGACGATCACGGCTTTGTGATCGACACGGCGGATGTCATCTACTGGGGCGTCTGCCCCAGTTGCTCGACCTCGCAACACGCCTGATCACAACGACCCGCACAACGATCCGCATAACGGGAAGGTATTCCATGACCGAGAATTACGGGCATGTCACCACAGACGACACCACAACCCCAACGACCGGAGACACCTGCCCCGTCCCTCATGGGCAGAACGTGTCACGTCCGAACAGAGGCCCAGGGAACACCGGATGGTGGCCGGACCGGCTCAACCTGAAGATCCTGGCCAAAAATCCTGCGGTAGCGAATCCGTTCGGCGCACACTTCGATTACTCCGAAGCTTTCGAATCCCTTGATCTGGTTGCGGTGAAGGCGGACATCGCGAAGGTGCTCACGACCTCTCAGGACTGGTGGCCGGCCGACTTCAATAACTACGGTCCCCTCGTGATTCGGATGGCGTGGCACGCTGCGGGTACCTACCGCACCTACGACGGTCGCGGGGGTGCCGGAACTGCCCAGCAGCGCTTCGCCCCATTGAACAGCTGGCCCGACAACGCGAACCTCGACAAGGCACGCCGGTTGATGTGGCCGGTCAAGCAGAAGTACGGCCGCTCCCTCTCCTGGGGCGACCTCATTGTCCTCACCGGCAATGTCGCCCTCGAAACGATGGGGCTGCCGACCTTCGGCTTCAGTGGTGGCCGAGTCGATGCCTGGGAACCAGACGACGATGTCTTCTGGGGTCCGGAAACGACCTGGCTCGGCAACGAGCGTTACCACGGAGACCGCGAGTTGGAGCAACCGCTGGCCGCCGTGCAAATGGGCCTCATCTATGTGAACCCGGAAGGCCCGGACGGTAATCCTGATCCGCTCGCCTCAGCACGGGACATTCGCGAGACATTCAAGCGGATGGCGATGAACGATGAAGAGACCGTGGCATTGATTGCTGGTGGCCACACCTTCGGTAAAACCCATGGTGCCGCCCCCGACAGCCACCACGGCCCAAGCCCGGAAAATGCAGACCTGGCAGAACAGGGTCTTGGTTGGGCGAACAGTTTCGGCACCGGTAAAGGCGACGACACGATCTCCTCTGGCCTTGAGGTGACGTGGACCTACAACCCGACCCGCTGGGACAACGAGTACTTCCAAATCCTGTTCGACTACGAATGGGAATTGATGACCTCCCCTGGAGGGGCCCACCAGTGGCGGCCGAAAAACGGTGGAGGAGCCGGTACGGTGCCGTTGGCACACGACGCCTCTATACGGCGCGAGCCGCGCATGCTGACCACGGATATTGCTCTCCGTGTCGACCCGATCTACGAATCGATCTCGCTTCGTTTCAAGGATGACCAAGACGCGTTCTCGGACGCGTTCGCGCGGGCATGGTTCAAGCTGACCCACCGCGACTTGGGTCCCAAAGCACGATATCTCGGCCCCGAAGTGCCCGAGGAGTCACTCATTTGGCAGGACCCACTGCCCGAGGCAACCAGCGAGCCCATCAGCGCCGAGGAGATCGCGACACTGAAGAAACACATCCTCGCCTCAAGTCTGACCGTCTCCGAGTTGGTGTCGACCGCATGGGCGTCAGCGTCAAGCTTTCGCGGCAGCGACAAACGCGGCGGTGCGAACGGAGCCCGCATCCGTTTCGAGCCGCAACGGAGTTGGGAAGTCAACAACCCGACCCAGCTGGCGAGAGTAGTGGAAGTCCTCGAACACATTCGATCCACTTTCAACACCTCATCGGTCACCCCGGTCTCTCTCGCCGACCTCATCGTCCTTGCAGGCTCTGTCGCGGTTGAGAAAGCTGCGGAGGAGGCGGGAGTCACGGTCGAGGTGCCATTCACGCCCGGCCGGGTTGATGCTTTGGAAGCAGATTCCGACGCCGTGTCATTCGAATGGCTCGAGCCGGCCGCGGACGGATTCCGCAACTATTACGGACCGCTCGCGTCACTCCCCGCCGAGCACCATCTCATCGACAAGGCAAACCTGCTGACACTGAGCGCACCTGAAATGACGGTACTCATCGGCGGCCTGCGCGTACTCGATACGAACTACGACGGTGCACAGTATGGGGTGTTCACCAAGAATCCTGGCGCGTTGAGCAACGACTTCTTCGTCAAGTTACTCGATATCGGAACAAAGTGGACCGCGCTGGATCCCGGTATGCACGCATATCAGGGCAGCGACTACGCCACAGGTGAGCCCACCATCACCGGTACGCGCATCGACTTGCTCTTCGGCTCGAACTCCGAGCTGCGGGCCATCGCGGAAGTGTATGCAAGCGATGACGCAAAGCAGAAATTTGTGGAGGACTTCGTCGCAGCATGGGTCAAAGTCATGGAACTTGACCGCTTCGACCTCAAGTGAGCACATAACGACCGGTGGCCATCGGATCCATATTGTTGCAGTGCGGCAGAATTGCACAGCAGCAATGATCTGATGTGCCGCCGTGCGGTGTCGAATCGGCCGCCGGCGTTGGATGGGTCGGGCCGTGTCCTCGGCACTTGTAGTGGCATTACCCCTGATTTTCACCATCGCAATCGCACCGGCAAGTTGCGGGTGGGGCCGCATTCGGTCACCATCCCGGGGCCAACTAACACTGACCCGAAGAATCTGCGGTTGCGGCGACACCGTCCCGAGGACCCGGTCCTGCAGATCACGTTCGATGCGAACGATGAGGTGGTGCTCCAGGCAACCGCCCACCGAGACCGGTTGGCGCACACGATCGGTTAGATCACGCCATCGGCGTGATGGTGGCCCAGTCACAGTTCACCCCGCTGGTTGACCGGATGGGTTGCCTGCGTGGGATCAGTCGCGGCACCGTTTCACCGGCAACACCATCGGAGCGTTCCTGGGATTAGTGCCCTCGGAGCGTTCCTCGGGCCAGACTCGTTCCCTGGGCCGGATCACCAAAACTGGTAACTCTCACGCCCGCCGTCTGCTGATCGAAGTAGCGTGGCAACACCGCCGCGAGTATCGGGACTCGACCCCTGATCTTGGAAACGCTGATTCAAGCACGATGCTGGGGAGGCGAGTATTCAAGGGATGGCTAGGAAGAATTACACGGATAAGTTTCGTCGGGGCGCGGAAGTCGTCGGCGAGAATGCGGAATGACCCGTTTTTCCGCTTTGAGCAGCACGAATTGAGCCCTCGTGCGACGCCCGACTGTAAGAGCTGCGGCGCCGCTTCAGAACGCCCACTTCACAAAAAACACTACAGATCAGCGGTACGGCGTCGCTAGGGGATGTCTGTCAGTGTCTTCTCGGCGCCCCTGGGCCCCTGGGATGCTCGGCGCCAATTCCGTCAGAACTCGCATTGAAAAGGGTGCCAGGCTCTCGACGTTGGTTGCGGCGAGCTGCCCGATCTATGGGCACAAGATAACTCACAGAGGGATATTACTCGTTCAAAGATCAGGGCTGCGGGGGGCATCGATGACCCGACTCGTTTTACTCGGGAGCGAACCAGTATTCTCCCAGCCATTCGAGGGACGGCTGCGCCCTGTTGTCGGCGTGCATGAGTCGCACCTCGCCGGTGCGTCCGTCGAAGAAATCGTCGTATCCCGACAACGCTTTCAGTGCTTCGTCCGTGGGGGCGGAATCCCATGGTCCACTCCGGAAACTGGCGCTCCCTGATTGATTCTTCGCTGACCACAGAAATACTGGGGTGGCGTGGGTCGGCGGAGATCACGGCGAACCGAGAGAGGACGTGCTCGTCTGGCCCCTCCAATATTTGGATGAAACTCCCCCGGTGATAGAGAAGCGCTCCGGTCAGATCATGACGGATGTTGTTTGCCCGAGCTTGGACAAGAATCGCGGCAATTTCTCCATCGGTCATCTCAACTGCCGCAGCACTGACATAGGCAATAGAGAGCATGCGAACCCCCCGGTGGCTTATTACCTGGGTCAGAGTCCTCCGAACCGCGACCACTGTCAACGCCCACCACGAGGGTCGAATCAGCCCCATTTGGGGGCCGACTGCCGTCACACTCGACGTTCGCCACAAAGACGACTAGCGCTGAGACAGACGCCGACGAGAACAACATTTCAACTGCTGCCACCATTCTGATCGAGGCAATATTTCGCCCTCGATCGCGTGCCCACAGACCAAATCCGACAAAAGTCGAGGCGGAATATTACGGTGGCCTCGAATCACCGGGCACGACAGCCGTCGTCATCGCTAATCCCTATGAACGATACGCGGCGCGATTCAGGTCAGAGATCTCGACCGGTCGTAATGACTGAATGCCATGTGACAGCGAGGCCCTAGCGGCCACGGAAGCGATCATCATCGTGGCTGCCGGCACTCTCTTGGTCGCCGCCACCCCTTCCGGATCAGATGCCGCTAGACCACGGAAACCGCCGCACGGCCACCGGACACATCCCTGATCTCACAGGGATCGAGCTCGCGGCCGTTCAGAGGAACGCCGGTCAGGTACCCCGACGAGAAGCCAGAAGACCGAGCGTGTGACCGCCATGCTCAAGACAGCTGAGTGGACAGTCTAGATTCGAACCGGCCTGAGACGAGGGGCGTGTTCATCGAGGGCGGCAATCGGTCAACTCGGATAGCAGGAGCCACGAGGCAATGAATTGGCACGTGCAGTGCGGGCAATGTAAGAGTCCAAGAAAAACGACGGCACAACGAGTCGAACATGGCGTACACGACAGGGTGGTTGTCCTGGGACAGTGGACCCTGCGCCAGCGATCGCCGCAGACGCTAGTCTCTGATGCCATGACCAAAGCGCGTGGACGATCGACGGCGGTGGATGGGTCGTTCTCGCCCTCGTCAATGCCGGCCTCGCGGAGCATAAGAATCGCCCGCGGCTCAACTGGTTTTCAGCGTCCCTCTTGATCGGGCCGCTCGCGACATTTTTCATCGTGGTCTGACAGCGCGCACCGGTAGACGCGATCAAGGGCCTAGATCCGTTTACGAATCGTGCGGATCGGTGGCTCGTGATCTGCGCTGTCGGCCTGGCACTTACCCTCTTCCTGAGTTTCTTCGCGGCCATCGGCGGCAGCCGCCGCGCGTCGGGGGTAGCGTCACAGTGATGACCACTTCACCAGCCGAGACGCCTCTTGCCGGAATCCTCGTGGCCGACTTCTCCCGCGTTCTTGCCGGGCCGCTCGCCACGATGACCCTCGCCGATCTCGGCGCGCGCGTCATCAAGGTGGAGCGACCGGATGTCGGCGACGATACCCGCTCGTGGGGTCCTCCTTTCTCTGCCACCGGATCCACCTATTTCGAGAGCGTCAACCGCAACAAGGAATCGGTCTGCCTCGACCTCACCGGGCCGGGCGATCTCATCCTCGCCCGGGAGTTGATCGCGCGCGCCGACGTGGTGGTCGAGAACTTCAAGCCCGGCGGCATGAAAAAGCTCGGGCTCGGCTACGACGATGCCCGAGCCGCAAATCCGGGTGTCGTGTACGCCTCGATCACCGGCTTTGGCAGCACCGGTGGGCGCGATCTACTCGGCTATGACTTCGTCGTGCAGGCCCTCGGCGGGCTCATGAGCATCACCGGGGAAGCGGATGGAGCGGCGCTCAAAGCCGGTGTCGCGCTTGTTGACGTGCTCACCGCCAAGGATGCCGTGGCCGGTATTCTCGCGGCGCTTCTGCAGCGGCAATCGACCGGACTCGGCGCGCTGCTCGAGCTGAACCTCCTTTCGAGCCTGCAGAGTTCCCTCGTCAACCAGGCACAGGCCTACCTCGGCGGGGGGGTCATTCCGCGTCGGCTCGGTAACACGCATCCGTCCATCGCGCCCTACGAGACCCTCGAATGCGCCGATGGCCCGATCGCTGTCGCCTGCGGGAACGACGGCCAGTTTCGGCGTCTGGCCGCAGTGCTCGGCCTCCCGCAGCTGGCCGGTGACCCACGCTTCCTCGATAACTCCCTGCGCGTCGCCAACCGGGCCGGGCTCGTGCCCCTTCTCGAAGAGCGGCTGCGGCTGCACGATGCGGCCGAGTGGCAGCACCGCCTCACCGAGGTGGGGGTGCCAGCGGGTCGGGTCGGCACCATCGCCGACGGCTTCGCCCTCGCGGACTCCCTGGGGCTCGAGCCCACCGTCGAGGTGTTCGATTACTCCGGGGTTGCCGTGGCGACGCAGGTGCGGCATCCGATCACCTGGAGCCCACCGATCACGCGACGCAATTCCGCCCCGCCGCTGCTGGGCGAGCAGGATGCCGCAGTGCGCGAATGGCTCGCCGGCCCGGTTAGCTGAGGAAGCGGCGACGCAGTGCGATCCACAGGGACGCAGCTGTATCCGGATCGGCGAGATCCACATCGAGCAAATGCGTCGCCACCGCGATGCGATGCCGCAGGGAGTTGCGGTGGATACCGAGGTCCCGCGCGGCACTCTCCCACTGCCCTCGATGGGCGAGGTAACTCCGCACCGTATCGCGCAGGTCGCCCCGCGGATTCCGCGCGAGAGTATCCACCCAGCCATCCCCGCGCACGTCCATGGAACCATCTGCAACGACCACTGTTCCGAGTGGTGTCGTGCGGCAGGAGAACATCACCTCGCTGACGGCGGCGGCCACGGTGGTGATCGGCACCACCATGCTGAGAGAGGCCGCGTATCCCGCGACACCGGCCAAATCCCCGCCGCTACCGCGTGCCGGGGCTTCGGGAAGGATGACGATCTCGACCCCGCCGGCCGTCGCACGCAGGGTGGACTCCGGCACGCCGAGCGCCCCGATAAACGCGTCGACCTCCCGGGTGTCGAGCGGGCCCTCCCCGCGAACCGCGAGGACTCTCACAAAGCCCCCGATCGGTGGGAGGCCGGCCTGAGCGGCGACAAGGATCGCCGCATCAACGTGTCCGCTCAGGATGAGAGCAGCGATGGTGCGGCCCAGGACGATGCCCACCCGTGTCGACTCCTCGGCGCGTAGTGCCGTGAGAGACAACAGCATGCACGAGGTGAGAATGAGCTGCCGATCGGCCTTCTGCAAGCCACGGCCGGCGCCGACAGCCAGAAAACCCACGGCACGCTGACCGTCCGTGATCGAGTGTTCAACAACATCCGTGCCGTTCACCGGAAAGGTGGCCGTCGAGTAGGTGCCGACGAGGTCGAAACGGGAAGATTCCGCGCGCAACTGTGGCACGACCTCGGCGGCGGTGGACGGCCAGATTGTTGCGGCGCTGCCGTCTATCGGCAGGTAGGCCGCCCAGCCGCCGAGGCCCTTGGCCAGTACCGAGATAATCGCCTCGACGGGATTCTCCCGCGTCGCCGCTCGCGCCAGTGCGGTCTGCAGGCCGAGTCTCGAGGCCAGGTCGGCCTGTTCCGACCTGCCGACAAGCTGCCAGAACGCCCGAGAGATATGGAGAAACGGTACGGCCTCCGGCACAAGCAGCAGATCGAGGGATGCATCGGCGCAGGCCGCGACCAGGGCCGGGTCCACTCGGTCGGTGCCCGCCCCGAGGCCGAGAGCCAGGGCGGCGACACCCTTCGCGGCGAGTCGACGCACGTAACCGTCGATGGCGGTGACTCCCCCGTGGAGAGGGATGCCCGTGGTGAGTAGAAGCTCACCTCCCTCGAGATACGGCGTCGGGTCGGCGAGCTCCGAGATGTGCACTCCGGTGAGTTGCTGGCGACCGATCGGCCCCGCCGAAGCGGGTCGCAGCTCGCCGGCGAGCCTCTCGCACAGCTGCTCCAGTGTGACCATCCAGCCGCTCCTTCAAATTCTAGCCAGTTTATCTAATCGGAGCGGATCGGGGGATAATTCATCTAATGACCGCGGACGCTGGAATGGTTAGCGTTTCTCCATGGCTTCGAATTTCGCCCCAGTGCTTCAGTCCCGTCACATTGCTCATGCCATTCCCGGGCCGCGGTCGCGACAGCTCCAAGAGCAGCGCGATGGCGAGGTGACCTCTGCGTTCGGCGCAGCGTTGCCGATCTTCGTCGACCGCGCGGAGGGCGGCATCCTGCAGGACGTCGACGGCAACCGCATCATCGACTTCGCCTCCGGCATCGCCGTCACGAGTGTCGGCGCGACGAATCCGTTCGTTCAGGAGAAGGTCGCCGCTCAGCTCGATCGTTTCACCCACACCTGTTTCATGGTGACGGAGTATGAGGGATTCACCGAGGTCTGCCGCTGGCTCAACGCCCACACGCCCGGAAGCTTCGACAAGCGCAGCGCGCTCTTCTCAACCGGTGCGGAAGCCGTGGAGAACGCCATCAAGATCGCCCGCGCCGCCACCGGCCGTCCCAACGTGCTTGTTTTCGACGAGGCGTATCACGGTCGTTCACTCCTCACCATGGCGATGACGGCGAAGGAGAACCCCTACAAGATGGGCTTCGGACCGTTTCCCGAGCAGATCTTCCGTGCCCCGAATGCCGCGCCGCTGCGCTGGCCCGGTGGACCAGAGAATGCCGCTGCCGAGGCGCTGGCGTCCGTCGAAACCATCCTTGCCGAGAACGGCCCAGACACCTTCGCCGCCATGGTCATCGAACCGATCCAGGGCGAGGGGGGCTTCCTGGTACCGGCCGAAGGCTTCCTGGTCGGTCTTCGCGCAATCGCGGACGCCCACGGCATCGTCTTCGTCATCGATGAGATCCAGGCCGGCATGGGTCGCACCGGAGCCCTCTTCGCCAGTGAGCACGAGGGTGTCGTCGCCGACCTCATCGTCACCGCGAAGGCCCTCGGCGGCGGTCTTCCCCTCTCCGCCGTCACCGGTCGTACGGAGCTGATGAACGCCGTGCACACCGGTGGTCTCGGCGGCACCTACGCGGGTAATCCACTCGCATGCGCCGCTGCCCTCGGGGTGTTCGCGGCGTTCGCCGACGGATCCCTGCTCGCCAATGCACAAACCATCGAGAGGGTCTCCCGAGCGCACCTCGAGCCCCTCCTCGACTCGGTCGGCGTCGTGGCGGAGCTGCGTGGACGTGGTGCGATGCTCGCCATCGAATTCGCCGACCCGATCACCCTCGCTCCGCGGGCGGATGTCGCCAAGGCCGTCGCCGCGGCCTGTCACGCCGAGGGGCTGCTTGTGCTGGTCTGCGGGACCTTCGGCAACGTCATCCGTCTTCTTCCGCCGCTCGTGATCGGTACGCAACTTCTGGAAGACGGCCTTCGGGTGCTCAGCGCGGCCATCGAGCAGCATGGCGTTACGGCATGAGCCTGCCCGAAACCGCGGACGACCCGAGTTTCGATCCCTACACCGGCGAGCGCACCGGCGCCGTGAAGCACTCGACACCAGATGACGTCTCGCGCACCCTCGATCGCGCGAGCCGAGCGGCACCGGTGCTGGCGAACCTCAATCCCGCGATCCGCGAGGGTTGGATGACTGCGGTGGCCGAGGCTGTGCTCGCTGCGTCTGCCGAACTGGTCGAGCTCGCCCGCTCCGAGACCGGTCTCGGCGTCACTCGGCTCGAGGGAGAACTGACCCGCATGGTTGCCAGCGCCCGGTTCTACGGTGCGGTCGCGCGCGAGGGCAGCTACCTCGGGGTGAGCCGAGACGATCTCGATGGCGGATCGATGATCCTGCGCGGCAACATCCCGGTCGGAGTGGTCGCCGTCTTCGGCGCGAGCAACTTCCCCTTCGGTTTCGGAATCTTCGGCCATGACGTCGCCTCCGCCCTCGCGGCGGGATGCCCGGTCGTGGTGAAGGCGCACCCCGCTCATCCGCGCCTCAGCGTGCGCCTCGGTGCAGTGGTTCGGGATGCCCTGGTTGCAGCCGGCGCCCCCGAGGGCACCTTCGACGTCGTCGTCGGCTTCGATTCGGGACTCCAGATCGTGGACTCGCCGGTTGTTCGCGCGGTGGCGTTCACCGGCAGCCAGCAGGCGGGAATGGCCCTTGTCGAGCGGGGCGCCCGTCGCGGCATCCCCGTCTTCGCAGAGATGGGCACGGTCAACCCGGTGTTCGTCACACCGGCGGCGGCCGCGGACCGCGACTCGATCGCCCAGGGATTCGTCGACTCATTCACCCTCGGCGCCGGACAGTTCTGCACCAAGCCCGGCCTCATCCTCGTACCGGCCGATCACGGCTTCGTCACCGCGATCGCCGCGGCCGTCTCTCGTGTGCCCGCCGCTCCTCTCCTCACGGCCGGCATCGCGGTCGCCTACGCGCGCGGCATCGGTGTGCTGGATCCCGAAGCAGCTCGGATTTCTCCGAATTCCCCCGCCGGCTACGAGGTCGCTCCCCGCATCATCGCGGTGGCTCTCGACGAACTGGTGCCCGGATCCCGGTCGCTCGAGGAGTGCTTCGGGCCGGTCGCACTCGTCGCCGAATACGCCGAAGTCGCCGATGCGCTCAGGGTCCTCGACCGTCTTCAACCGTCACTGGCCGCCTCGGTGTTCACCGGCCCGGGCGACGACGCGGATGCCGTTGTCGGGATCACCCAACTCATCCAACGGGTGGGACGTGTGGCCGTCAATGCCTGGCCCACCGGAGTCGCGACGACCTGGTCGCAGCACCATGGCGGACCGTGGCCCACGACCTCCCGCCCGGATGCGACCAGCGTCGGCGCCGCGGGGCTCAACCGGTTCGTACGTCCGGTGAGCCTGCAGAACGCGATATCCGCCCAGCTTCCCGCCATGCTGCAGCCGAACAATCCCTGGGACCTGCCACGTCGCATCAATGGTCGGCTGGTACCGTGCGAATGATCCCTATCGAAGGAAACCCCGTGCCCGATACCTCCGACCTCATCGATGTCGATTCGCTACTCAACGACTCGGAACTCGAGCTGCGGCGAACCGTGCGCGATTTCGTCGACGCGGAGATCAAGCCACACATCTCCGGCTGGTACGACGCCGCGGAATTTCCGACCAGCATCATTCCGCGCCTGGCCGAGCTCGGGTTGCTCGGTATGCACCTCAGTGGCTACGGCTGCCCCGGCCGATCCGCGGTGGAATACGGCATCGCGGCTCTCGAGCTCGAGGCCGGCGACTCGGGACTTCGCACCTTCGTGAGCGTGCAAGGCTCGCTCGCAATGACGGCGATCCACCGGCACGGCTCCGAAGAGCAGAAGCAGGAGTGGCTGCCACGGATGGCGGCGGGCACGGTCATCGGATGCTTCGGACTCACCGAGCCCACGGCCGGCTCCGACCCCGGAAGTATGACCACCTTCGCCCGGCGTGACGGTGACGACTGGGTGATCAACGGCACCAAGCGCTGGATCGGACTCGCCTCGATCGCCGATCTCGCCGTGGTCTGGGCGATGACGGATGATGGCATCCGGGGCTTCCTCGTGCCCACCGGCACGGCCGGATTCACCGCCACTGTCATCCCGCAGAAGCTGTCTATGCGTGCATCCATCCAGTGCGAGATCGAACTCGCCGAGGTGCGCTTGCCTGCCTCGGCGATGCTGCCGAAGGCGAAGGGCTTGCGTGGACCGTTCGAGTGTCTCAATGAGGCCCGGTACGGGATCATCTGGGGAGTGATGGGCGCCGCCCGCGACAGTTACCTCGCCGCCCTCGACTACTCGAAGCAACGTCTCCAGTTCGGTAAGCCTCTTGCGGGTTACCAGCTCACTCAAGAGAAGCTCGTGAACATGGCGCTGGAGATCAATAAGGGCACCCTGCTCGCGCTCCAACTCGGTCGGCTGAAAGACGCCGGAACGCTGCAGCCGCACCAGATCTCTATCGGCAAGCTCAACAATTGCCGCGAGGCAATCCAGATCGCACGGGATGCTCGCGCAATGCTCGGTGGCAACGGCATCACCCTCGACTATTCGCCGATGCGCCACGCCAACAATCTCGAGAGTGTGCGTACCTACGAGGGCACCGACGAGGTGCACACCCTCGTGATCGGTAACCACATCACCGGAATTCCGGCCTTCCGCTGACAGTGGGCGTGCTCTTCGCCGCGTGATAACGGTTTTCGGCCGACCAACGGAAGTGGGTCACCCGCGCGGCGAACCGGAGTTTCGCGCCATGATTCGCGGAGCCAACACCAGGAGGGCGACGGTCCCGATGGCCGCTCGCACGCCGGCAAAGATGAGAACCGACCAACCGGCACCACGTCCAGAAAGCAACAGAAGAATGCCAATCACCACCAGTGCGCCGTCCGCGGCGTACGGTATTCTCAGCCAAAACAGCAGGCGGCGGTTTGCTCGCATCCCTCTAGCGTGCACCGCCGCGCTGGGAAGCGGATGACTCCTCACCGTCGTACGGGCCACCAACCTCCCGAGTCGGGAGGCCCCAGGATCGCTCCTTTCCAGGGTTGCTCCCCACTCTCTGGGGCCTCGAGCTCGGCGCTTCTCGGCCTGCGACCCGTCCATGATCGGGAGGCTTTAGAGAAGGAACATCGGTCGTCGGAGCCGAGGAGGAAGGTGATCTCTTGCCCGCTCGGGGTCTCCTCGGTCAGGTAGTGCCGATCGGGCGTCCCCTCGCATCGAAGCGTCACCCCTCGGGAGTAGTTCGACACAAGCAGAACGGACCCGGCCGGACGGCATCGGCAGCGGTGGAGAGGCGTGAACTGACTGTGGCATCGTTGTGAATCGCCCGCACATGTATGCGGGAGACGTCGCGAACGTCGACACCCGGACTGATCGTTGAGAGCTTCATTCCCGGGTGTACGGAGACGAAGTCCCGGGCTGCGCGATCGGCGAGGCTCTTGGGCGCCTCGATCCCCGCGCACCGTGACGTCAGCACGACGCTCAACGCGACGCGGTGTGCATCGACGCGTTGGCGCTCGCACACCACCCATCAATGACAGATCACGCCAATTCGGTGACGAATCGTAGCTCTCCCGTCAAACCGGCCAGCACGGGTCAGGATAAGCACTGCAGGGCGCTACGAGCTGGTGCTCTGCGCCTCGAGCCGCTCGAGCGCGGCAGCCTGATGGCGGTGACCGGAAGTCTCGAACCCGACGACGACGACCGCCGGCGCCAGGGTCACGATGATGAGGCAGAGGCCGAGGGATGCCCCGGCCGCGGCGAGCCCGACGGCGATCGCGAGCACCAGGATCGTGCCGATCATGAGCCAGAGGTGCAGCGAGTCCCACACCTCGAGAAGGTAGCCGTAGAGCGCGAAGAGAGTCATCGAGTAGATCGCAACGGGGACCGAGACGGCGAGGATAGCTCCGAGGGTGCCGACCTCGGTCTCTCCCTGGATTACGTAGGCCGCGACGTGAAGCCCTGCACCCATCGCCGCGATTGATGCGTAAACGAGGATGTGGCTGTAACCCCAGACGAACCTCTTACTACGACGGCGCGCCAGCAACGTTCCGGACGGAAGGATGAAATACGCCCACCACATCCCGAAGGTCAGCCCCACGCCTGCGACAATCACGATGATCGATTCCGCGCTCCAGCTCTGGCGCTCGACGATCGCGGAGACGGTTGTGACCGTGCCGAAGACCCCCTCGCCGAGGGCGACTATCGCGAGAAGTCCGTATCGCTCGGCAATGTGGTGCGGATGCCATGGCGTGCCTCCGACGCGACGCTCCGCGATGACGGGACCGGTGAACTCGATAATCAAGAACACGCTGGCTAGCGCTACCGTGGGCACGAGCGCAAGGTCGATGATCGCGATAATGACCCAACCGACCTGCGCGACGCTCACCCAACGCACATAGGTGAGCGCAGTGCGGCGGCGGTCTGGATCCTGCACCGAGACGCGGAGCCACTGTGCGACGAGGGCGACCCGCATTACGACGTACCCGGCGACAACAACCCGACTGTCGATGTGGGCGCCCCCCTCCAGCGAGTGGAAGAGCGACGGAAGGCCGAGGGCAAGGACGATGACGCCGATCATCTGCACCATCGTCGTGATGCGGTAGAACCAGTCGTCGGTGTCGTAGGCGGAGGAGAACCAGGAGAAGTTGATCCATGCCCAGCAGATCGAGATCATCGCAAACGCGAATCCGAGAAGCCCCTCCCCGAGATGTTGGGCCGCGACAAGGTGCGCGAACTGGCTGGCGGCCGCGCCGAACGCGACAACGAACGAGAGGTCGAAGAGCAGCTCGAGCGGCGTCGCCACCCGGTGCGCCTCCAGTGGGTCGCGCCCCATCATCCGCCGCAGTCGGAGTGTGCGCGGAGCATCCGGGATCGAATCAGTCATCGGCCCATAGTGCCAGACGAGAACGGAAGGGCACGCGCCAGGAATATCTTCGTCACGATGGACCATGACAGCGTCGAGCTCTCCGACGTTCGGCGCGTTGCCGAAGCACACGATCAGATGCGTCATCGCATCAGGAGACGGCGGAGTGGCATAATTCGCGGCGATGAAAACACGATAGTGGTGGTCCTACGATCCCGGCTCGGCGGCCTGCCCCGGTGCTCGACGTGCTCATTGCGCTATTTCGAGGACGCTTCGTCCTCCACGGATTCCGTGATCTTCGGGTTCCAGCGGCGGATGCGGCGCGACTGCTTGCCTCGCGAAAGGGGGTCTTTCTGATCAAGACGCGGTTCGAGGTAGAGCGTGCGGATCGCAGCCAGGACTATGTGGTCACCTGTCCATTGTGAGCGGAACAGCACCAACAGCTGCGCAAACGTAAATCTGACCTGGGCAGGACCACACCGATTCCGACAGACAGGCATCGTCAAGCTCCACTGATCCGATTTCGATCGGACTGATGTTCCTTCGTCCGTTCCTGGAACGAATCGACTCCGTTGCCGAACTCCGCGTGGTCGATCACAGAGAACAGGTCTCGTACCGAAACCCGGAGGGCTTCGGCGACGAGGGACAACGTTTCCCGGTGTGAGTCCTGTCCCGTTTCTCGTCTCTGGACGGTTCGGAGCTGAACGCCACACTCGTACACGAGTCTGTCCGGCGTCCAACCCTGCCCCTGCCGCATCTCGATGATTCATGTCGTAGTCGTGGACCCCAAGAAGGTGGACTCTCAGAAGGTGGACCCTGAGAGGTGTGGGCAGCCCGTTTCGTTTTATCCCTCTCAGCAGCCGTCGCTCTGTTCCGTGAGTACAGCGCCGCGCGGGTGTTGCTGAAGGCGAGGTGCTGCGAAAACCCGCAAAGTCGTACCCCCAGGACAGTTGCCGAAGCGCCTCAGGCGCTTAGTTTTCCTGTTTCGCCGCCCGCTGCCGGAGGACACCGATGAGACTGATCCCGGAGACGATGGCCCACACACCCTCGAGGAGCAGAAACCCCCATTGGGCCGACGCGAATCCGGTGAGAATGAGAAGAGATCCAAGGACTTGGATGAGTTGAGCCATGACGACCTTCCACCGATGTCGTCTTGTCAGAACCGGGTACGACATCACTCGTCCGAGAGTCGTGAAGCGCTCACTATCTGGAAGAGAGCCTAACCCAACCGCAGTGAGTAGCGCTCGACTGCCGATTCGCTCGCACGGGGCACCAAGCACGGACGAGCCGCGCAGGAGTCGGAGGCGTCCCAGCACCGATGATGCGGCGCTCGCGCACGACAAGCCGACCGAGTCGGGCCGAATGAGGTAGGCGATGTCGGCGATGAGGAACGCCGCATTCACTTCGACGCTCAACGGTGCGTTCCGATCGAACAGCTCAAACTCACGGCGAACTGTTAGCGAGAAAAATGACAGCCCTGCGGGTTTTTGAGCAGCGACTCGAACGCGAGTTCGGCCGCCCCGACAAAGAAGGTGGAGCCGAGCTCGGCCCGAGCGAATGAGCGGTGAGAAGTCCCTCAAGTCGCCCGGGGGCCACAGCGTTGAGGCTGGCCAGAAATCCAGCCAGAATAATGAGTTGCGGGTTCAGAGTGTTGATGGTGTTGCGCAAAGCCACAGCCATGTAGTCGATTTGGCGACACACTTCGGTCAACACTTCCGGGGTGGTTGAGGCGATCAGAGCCGCTTCGAGTTGCCCCTCGTCGGCATTTTCGAGGTCGAGGAGGGGCAGGAGGAGTTCTCGGCGCGCCTCCGTTTCGAGGCACCCGGTTGAGCCACAACGACAGGCCACTCCATTTTCACGCACCATGGTGTGCCCAATGCCGCCCGCAAACCCCGCTCCACGCACGATGAGCCCGCTTGAGACAATTCCAGCGCCGATACTGCTCGGGCCTCGATAGAGGTACACCAGCTCGTCGACACCCCGGCCGGCACCGAAGTTAGATTCGGCGAGCACGCCCGCATGGGCATCATTTGTGACGAACACGTCGAATCCCGTTGCCTCGCTCAGCATTCGTGCGATCGCCTGGTCCTCCCAGCCAAGCGGTGGCGCACGCCGTACAGATCCATCCTTTGATCGAACCTGACCAGGGACGGCTATGCCGATGCACGCCACGAGGCAGTGCGCGTCAATCTCGGTGCGCATCGAATCGATGACCGCAACGCTGATCTTAGTTACCTCACGCACCGAGGGCGCCCGCTCGGTGATGGAGCGGATCTTCTTGATAATTGTGCCATCGAAGCTCACGAGGCCTATTGAAATGGCATCAACTTCAGGGTTGATGGCGATGCTGACGACGGCGGGGTCGGGCCATACGGTTTGGCTCGGCCGACCGCGAAGGCTGGCGTGCGGCTCAGCCGCAACATCCCGAGTACGACGACAAGATTATGCCGCCGGATATCGTCATTGCTGTTACCCCGATTGGCACGAGGAGTCACCGAAACAAGCGAAACGGGAAGAGGTGCTGTCATTTAGCGCGCGCTGAACGCGGCATCGAAAGCGGCATCGGGTTGGTCAAAGTTGAGGTTTTTCACGAACTCCAGCGCTTCGGGTGCACCAAGCAGTCGATCCATTCCGGCATCCTCCCACTCGATTGAAATTGGTCCTGCGTAGCCAATCGTATTGAGCATCCTGAAGCTGTCTTCCCAGGGCACATCGCCATGACCGGTCGAGATGAAGTCCCAACCGCGACGAGGGTCAGCCCAGGCAAGCAGTGAGCCGAGCCGACCGTTTCGACCGTTGACCATCCTCTTGCGGGTGTCCTTGCAATCCACGTGATAGATGCGGTCCTTGAAATCCCAGAGAAAGCCGACCGGATCGAGGTCCTGCCAGACGAAGTGACTCGGGTCCCAGTTGAGACCGAATGCTTCGCGGTGTCCGATCGCTTCGAGCGCGCGCACCGTCGTCCAATAGTCGAACGCGATCTCGCTCGGGTGCACTTCATGCGCGAATCTCACTCCGACCTCGTCGAAGACATCGAGAATCGGGTTCCAGCGGTCCGCGAAATCCTGGTACCCCGCGTCTATGGCCTCCTGAGAGACAGGCGGGAACATCGCCACATATTTCCAGATGGATGAGCCCGTGAAACCGATAACCGTTGTGACACCGAGCTTCGCAGCCAGGCGCGCGGTGTGCTTCATTTCCTCCGCGGCGCGCTGACGAACTCCTTCCGGATCACCATCGCCCCAGACGACATCGGGCAGGATGTCGCGGTGCCGCTGGTCGATCGGATCATCGCAGACGGCTTGGCCCTTGAGGTGGTTCGAGATAGCGAAGACCTTCAGCCGGTACTTCGCGAGAACGGCCAGCTTGCCCGCAACATATTCGTCGTCATCCCAGCGCCACGGGTCGAGATGGTCACCCCAGCAGGCGATTTCGAGGCCGTCGTAACCCCATCCCGAAGCGAGCTTTGCCACTTCTTCAAAAGGAAGATCGGCCCACTGGCCGGTGAAGAGGGTAATTGGTCGAGTCATTGTGTGCTCCTTATGTCTATCCATGCGCTCCCATTTGCAGAGCTTTTCTCTACCGCGGAAAGTACTTTTTGCACCTGAAGGCCATCGGTAAAAGATGGTGTGGGTTGCACGCCAGCACTCACCGCTTCGATAAAGTCGCGCGCCTGATGCGTGAACCCGTGCTCATAACCGAGGCCATGCCCGGCCGGCCACCAAGCGTGCAAATAGGGATGTCCCGGTTCGGTGACCGAGATACGCCGAAAGCCCTGCTCCGTGTCAGGGTCAGTCGAATCATAAAACTGCAGGGTGTTCAAGTCTTCGAGGTCGAACGATAGCGCGCCCAGCGAGCCGGCGACCTCAATCCGAAGGGCGTTTTTACGCCCGGTACTGAAGCGGGTGGCTTCGAATGACCCCAGCACGCCGCTTTCGAAACGGCCGGTGAAGAGTGCGAGGTCATCCACCGTTACAGTGCCGCGTTCGGTGCCGGCTGTGCCTGAAAGGCCGTGCGAGTTCAGAAGTAACGGGCGTTCGGAAACGAGTGTCTCGAGAATCCCCGAAACCGAGGCGAGCGATGATCCGGTGATGAACTGGGCCAGGTCGATGGCGTGAGCACCAATATCTCCGAGTGCACCCGACCCCGCACGGTCCTTCTGTAGCCGCCAGCTCAGCGGAGCTTCGGCATCCACAAGCCAATCTTGGAGGTAGCTCGCCCGAACCTGACGAATCGTTCCAAGCTTGCCTGCGTGCACCAGATCACGGGCGAAGGTCGCGGCGGGCACCCGGCGGTAGGTGAATCCGACCATCGCGAAAACACCAGCGGATGCGACGCGAGTGGCTGCATCTGCCATTCGCTTGGCGTCTTCGACGCTGTTGGCCAGAGGCTTTTCACACAGCACATGTTTGCCTGCCTCGAGCGCTGCAATAGCAATCTCGGTGTGGGAATCGCCGGGGGTGACGATGTCGACGATATCGATGTCACTACGCTCGATCACGCGGCGCCAGTCGGTTTCAGACTCGGCCCAACCCCATTTCTCGGCCGATTGGCGCGTAGTTTCAGGATCGCGGCCGACGAGGACATTCATCGTCGGCTCGGCGCTCAGGTCAAAAAAATGCGGAGCGACCCGCCACCCCTGCGAATGGGCAGCTCCCATAAATCCGTGACCGATCATGGCAACTCTGAGGCGTGAATCTTTGACGGGCACTTGGGCTGCTTTCTCGATCGAGAGGAGACGGTGCCCGTGACCCGTGAGGATCGCGGGCACCGTGATGGCTATGGCCTACGACTGGAAGGCCGACTTGAGATATGAGTCGACATTGTCCTTGGTCACGACCGGTGCGTTGAGCTGAATCTTGCGGGGAATCTCACTCTCGACGAGGTCGCTCATTGCTTTGCCCTGAACCAGGAGACGTGCGATACGAATTGCGTCGGCGCTCTGGGTGTGAGGGTAGATGACGGTTGCTTTGACAACCGAGTCACCCGATTTGATGAGGGTCATCATATTGGCAGAACCCGCGCCGCCGACCATGATGAACTCGCTGCGGTTTGCCGCCTTGATTGCCGCCATAACGCCGATACCCTGATCGTCATCGTGGTTCCAGAGTGCATCGATACGCGGTGCGGCTGCAAGCAACTGAGCCGTGGCTGCTTGGCCACCGGCGACGGTGAAGTCGGCAGCCACGCGATTGTTCACCTTCAGTCCGCAGCCGCCGAGTGCGTCGGCAAACCCTTTGCTCCGGTCTTTGGTGAGGGGCAGCGAGTCGATGCCAGCGATTTCAGCGACGATGGCGTCTTTCTTACCCTTCAGTGCCGCACAGATGTAGGTGCCGGCGCTCACACCCATACCGTAATTGTCGCCAAGGACGGTGACCCTGGCTGCGAACACGCTCGAGAACTCGCGATCGACGTTGATGACCGGGATACCCGCCTTCATCGCCTTGAGCGCAACCCCGGTGACCGCCGCGCCGTCAGTGGGAAGGATGACTATGGCGTCGACCTTGTCATTGATGAAGGTTTCAATCTGGCTGATCTGAAGATTCGCATCGTTTGTGCCCTCGGCAACCTTGAGGGTTACGTCTGGGTACCGTTTCGCTTCGGCGATCGCCGACGAGTTGATGGCGCCGAGCCAGCCGTGGTCCGCTGCTGGGCCGGAGAAACCGATAACTATCTTCTTGCCCGAGGCCGCGTTGCCCGAGGCCGAGTTCGAATCATTGTTGCCCGTAGTCGCAGCGGGTGCCGTTGTGCATGCGCTGAGAAGCCCGGCAAGAACGATGGACGCCCCGGCGACCATCAGTATTTTGCTGCGAGAGCTGTGTTTTGCCAACATCGTATTCCTCCTTGAATAGTGGTCCGCAGTGTTCTTCGCCGATGCAGATCAAGATTGGACGGAGGCCTCTTCTCATGAGAGCGGGATGAAGTTCCATTCATCGACATTGACGTTTCTCGCAACATAACAGAAATCCGAGCTCCTAGGAATACGATTTACTTTGCTCATCTGTTGATGATCCGGATCGGTCTATGCATTTTCATCAATGTTTTAATGCTATTGACATCCAATTCGCCTTCTCCTGTGGTGCGCTGCGGGCACCATCTGTTATGTTGCGCTCATGATCAAAGTCGACCATGGCGCGCTTCTTCTTGAGGTGAAAGGCATCACGAAGAGCTTCGCGGGCGTGCGGGCGCTCAAGGGTGTGGACCTTCAAGTCGTGGCCGGCGAAGTGCATTGCGTTCTTGGCCAGAACGGTGCGGGCAAATCGACACTGATAAAGATCCTCGCGGGCGTTTATCTCCCCGACGGTGGTGAGATTCTCTGGCAGGGGAAGCCCCTCGTGATCTCAGATCCCCTTGCCGCCATCCGACTCGGTATCGCAACCATGTACCAGGAGCTCGATGTCGTCGAAGGCCTGACTGTGGCTGAGAACATTTTTCTGGGCCACGAGTTCGACACTTTTGGCATGCTGCGAACCCGCCGCGCCAACCGCGCAGCGCGCGCAATCTTGAATCGGCTGGGCCACGGTGACATATCGCCGAATATCGAAGTGGCACTGCTCTCTCCCGCGAGCAAACAGATCGTCAGCATGGCGCGGGCTCTCTCCCATGACATCAACCTGATCATCATGGATGAGCCTTCGGCTGTGCTCGATTCGGAGGAGGTCAAAAACCTGTTCCGGGTAATTCGCGAGCTCACAGCATCCGGGATCGCGGTGGTCTACATCTCTCACCGGCTCGCCGAAATTCGGGAGATCGGTGACCGTATCACGGTCCTCAAAGATGGCGCCAGCATGGCGAATGGTCTGACGGTGGCAGAAACGTCTACCAAAGACGTCATCACGCTCATGACAGGCAGGACTGTCGAGAACCTGTTTGCGCGCTCAGCCGCGGTCGCGAGCGACGCCGAAGTCGTCCTCCGTGTCGATGGCCTGTCCGTTCTGGGGGAGTTCAGCAATGTCAGCTTCACCGCTCGCGCTGGCGAAGTCGTCGGGCTTGCCGGTCTTGTGGGTTCGGGTCGCTCAGAGATTCTCGAAGCCATCTATGGGGCACGGAAGACGACCGCGGGTTCGGTTTCGGTCGGATCGCGACGGCTGCAGAAATTCTCGGTACCGGACGCCGTTGATGCCGGCATTGGCTTCTCCCCGGAAGAGCGCAAAAGCCAGGGTCTGCTGCTCGATGAGCCGGTCTACAAGAATGTGACGCTCTCGAGCTTCGCCCGATTTGCACGGCTGGGTTTTTTGCGCGAATCCGCCGAACGTAACGCATCCCGAGCCGAACTGGTGGCACTCGAGACGAGGCCGGCGGACCCTGACCTGCCCGCGCGCGCGCTCTCGGGTGGCAACCAACAGAAACTCCTGCTGGCACGCTGGCTCGTTCACGGCACGAGGGTGCTGCTGCTCGATGAGCCGACCAGGGGAGTGGATGTCGGCGCGCGCGCCGAGATCTACGCCCTCATCCGATCGCTCGCTCAGGCTGGCACGGCAATTGTGATCGTCTCGAGTGAAATCGAGGAAGTTCTCGGCCTGTCGGACACGGTGCTCGTCATCGCTGATGGACGTATCGTGGCCACCGCCCTCGCGGGCGAAATCGATGAACCAGAAGTGCTCGACCTCGTAATGAAGGACAACGCCGCATGAGCGCCCAGACCATCACCCCCACCCCGCTGCACGAACCGGCACCGTACTCCCGGCGTATCCGGGTCGGCCAGTTTCTCAGCGGCCCCGCCGGGCGAAACATCGGCCTGGTAATCGCGCTCGCGATCATCATGCTCGCCGGTTCGATCACCGCCGGCAGCCGATTCGTCAACCTCAGTAATTTTTTCACAATCGTCAACTACGCGACCGTCGTCGGAGTACTCAGTATCGGCGCAACTTTTGTGATCATCGCTGGCGGGATCGACCTCTCCGTGGGATCGCTCCTCGGCCTGGTCTCGGTTATCACCACGCTGCCCTCGCTTCAATTGATCGTGGGCAGCAACTGGATTCTCATGGTCATCGTCGCCCTCGCCGTCGGAGTGCTCGCGGGTTTGATCAACGGAATGGTGATCGCCTACGGCAATGTTGTCGCGTTCATGGCAACGCTCGCCATGATGGTCGCAGCACGAGGGCTCGCCGAAATTCTTTCCGACCGCACCACGCAAATCGTGACGAGCCCAGGCTTTCTCAACTTCTTCGGCGGCAAGGCGTTCGGCGTTCCAATCCTGATCTGGATGTTCCTGCTGGTCGCTGTTTTCGGCTGGATTTTGCTTAACCGCACTACCTTTGGCCGCCGTACGATCGCCATTGGCGGAAACCGGGAGGCCGCGCGCCTCGCCGGTATAAAAGTAAAGCGTCACATGGTCTACGTCTACGCATGTGCGGGCTTGACCGCAGGAATTGCCGCGATCATGATGATCGGACGCACCACCGTTGGCACATCAACCCACGGCATCGGCTACGAACTGGATGCAATCGCCGCCGTCGTGGTCGGGGGCACCTTGCTGGTTGGTGGCCGCGGCACGATCGTGGGGACCGTACTTGGCACACTGATTTTTGCGACGCTTATCAATGTCTTCACGCAAAACAACCTGTCAACCTCCGTTCAGGCACTCGTCAAAGGCATCATCATCGTGGTGGCTGTGTTGCTGCAGCAGAAGTTTGCGGCGTCGAAGAAAATGAAAGCACGCGCGTAGGAACGTCAGCTCGAGCCGCCCAGCCGCTGCTACGTCAGGTTGGCCAACGGTGACTGCAACGCGAACTCAAAAGTCCCCATCATGAGCGGCGTGAAGTCGAGTTCATCCGGCTGGACCCACCTGCTCTCCTGAGAGGAATTCACGTCGACGGCAGGAAGCGACATCGACCGATGCTCCTCGGCGGTCACTCTCCATTCGGGCCGGTCACCGCGTACCGTTTCGCCGGTAGCTTCTCGCCCACTGTTTGATCCACTGGGCCCACCCTTACATTGACCCACGGTGCCTTCGGCTTCCGCCCGCAGCGCATCTCAAATACGCCGAGGGCACAGATGTGGGCTGCACGAATCCGCCCAGCCCACCATCCAGTCGCTACCTGAGGATGCGGATCATCTTGCGGTTCACGAACTCCTCGATACCGAAGCGCCCGAGTTCACGACCAAAGCCGCTGCGCTTGATTCCGCCGAAGGGAAGTTCCGGGCTGTCGAGTCCAACGCCGTTGACGAAGACCATTCCGGCCTCGATCTGGTCGGCCACGCGCAGCGCCTGCTGCGAATCGGTGCAAAACAGGTACGACCCGAGCCCGAAGGGGGTGTCGTTGGCAAGAGTGACCGCTGCGGCCTCATCTGCCACACTGTAGACGATGGCTACCGGGCCGAAGAACTCCTCGTGGTGGGCGTCCATTTCGGCAGTGACCCCAGTGAGCACCACGGACGGAAACCAGGTTCCGATGCGATCGCCGCGAGCGACGACCGTCGCGCCCTGAGCGATGGCGCGTTCCACCTGCTCGTCGAGGCGGTCGGCGGCGAGGGCCGACGACAGCGGGCCGAGCACCGTGCCGTCCGCCATCGGGTCAGACGGAGTCGGTTCGGTGAGCTTCGCCGTGAAGCGGGCGAGGAAGTCCTCATACAGGTCGCCGTGCACGACGAAACGCTTCGCGGCGTTGCAGGCCTGACCGTTGTTGTCGATGCGACCCGAGACGGCGGCATCCACCGTTGCGTCGAGGTCATCGGTGCTGAGCAGGATGAACGGGTCCGAACCGCCGAGCTCCAGCACGACCTTCTTGAGGTTGCGCCCCGCAACCTCGGCGACCGCCGCTCCGGCCCGCTCGGAGCCGGTGAGCGAGACCCCGACGAGACGCGGATCCGCGATCAGGTCGGCGACCTGCTCGTTGGACGCGAAGATGTTGACGTAGGCACCCGCGGGGAATCCGGCATCGTGGAAGATCTGCTGGATCGCGGCCGCGGACTCCGGGCACTGGCCTGCGTGCTTCAGCAGGATGGTGTTGCCGAGCACCAGGTTGGGCCCGGCAAAACGAGAAACCTGGTAGTACGGAAAGTTCCACGGCATGATGCCGAGCAGCGGGCCGAGGGAGGACCGGCGCACGAATGCGCTGCCCTCGCCGTCGAGCAGCTCGATCTGCTCATCGGCAAGAAACTTCTCGCCGTTCTCGGCGTAATAGGAGTAAATGGCTGCGCTGAAATCGACCTCGCCGAGAGCCTGATCGAGCGGCTTACCCATCTCACGAACGATGATCGCGGCGAGCGCCTCCCGACGTTCGACGTGCAACTCGGCCACCCGCTGCACCAGAGCGGTGCGCTCGGCGAGCGTGCTGGTGCGCGACCAGGTGCGGTGGGCCGTGTCGGCGGACCCCAGGGCGGCATCCAGCTCGCCGTCAGTGGCCGTGGGGAAGACGGATCCCTGCACTCCGGTTGCGGGATTGGTGACGATGTACTCGCTCATTCTTGCTCCTCGATCAGTGTTCGTTCACGGCTGGTGCACGACGTCGTGCGCCACATCGGGTCAACGAAACTCATAGAGAAACCTACGGGATCGAGCCGCGGAACGCAGCGGGGGACCCTCATTCGAGATCAGGGCTAGCGTTTAGAGTATGAAATATCGCACACTCGGAAACAGTGGAACTGTGGTTTCAGCTCAGGCACTCGGCACAATGACCTTTGGTGCGGAGGCCGATGTAGCCACCTCCCACCTCATTCTCGATGCGTTCCTCGAGGGCGGCGGCACCTTCATCGACACTGCCGATGTCTACAGCTCCGGTACCTCGGAAGAGATCATCGGAGCCTGGCTCGCGTCCCACCCCACCGAGCGTGAGCAGGTTGTCATCGCCACCAAGGGTCGCTTCCCGATGGGCGCCGGCCCCAACGACCTCGGGCTCAGCCGCCGCCATCTCGGGCGCGCGCTCGACGCATCCCTCGGCCGTCTCGGAGTGGAGCAGATCGACCTCTACCAGGTGCACGCGTGGGATGCCCTCAGCCCGATTGAGGAGACTCTCGGCTTTCTGAACGACGCGATCGCTCGGGGAAAGATCGCCTACTACGGCTTCTCGAACTACCTCGGTTGGCAGTTGACCAAGGCCGTGCACGTGGCGAAGGCGCACGGCTGGGCGCCGCCCGTCACCCTGCAGCCGCAGTACAACCTCCTGGTTAGAGACATCGAGCATGAGGTCGTACCAGCAGCCCTCGACGCGAGCATCGGCTTGCTGCCCTGGTCACCGCTCGGCGGCGGCTGGCTGAGCGGTAAGTACGGGCGCGACCAGGCGCCGACCGGTGCCACACGTCTCGGCGAGAACCCCGAGCGCGGCATGGAGGCGTGGAAGCAGCGCAACGCCCGAGAGCAGACCTGGGCCATCATCGACACGCTGAAAAAAATTGCGGATGTTCACGGCGCCAGCTCCTCGCAGGTGGCTCTCGCTTGGCTGGGTGCCCAGCCCGCTGTGACCTCGGTGATACTCGGGGCCCGCACGGTCGCGCAGCTAACCGACAACCTCGGCGCGGTCGACTTGAAGCTTGCGCCCGACGAACTCGCAAGCCTCACCACGGCGAGCACGCCGCGCGCCGACGACTATCCCTACGGAGTGGGCGGAATAGCCCAGCGCAATCGCGGTCTCGAGGGTGGGCGCTAAGCGAGGGTTGACGCGGTGCGGGTGGGATAGCGAAAACCATGCCCACAATCCCACCGTCCCCGGATGATGCGGCGAAGGCATCGTGGCCGACGCAGATTCGACGGCAGACGTGGGCCTACCTGCTGCGCCGGACGCTCCACGAATTCGGCCAAGACGGGGGGATCGACGCAGCCGCCGGGCTGACGTTCTTCGCCGTCCTTTCTGTGTTTCCGGCAGTGCTGGCGATCGTGTCACTGATCGGAGTCGTCGCAGATGGACCTGCCACGGTTGACCGCCTGCTGTCGCTGCTGGATCACGTGGCGCCGGGATCTGTCGCTGATGTGTTCCGGCAACCTCTCCATGACATCGCTTCGACCTCCACCGCGAATGTCGCCCTACTCACGGGAATGCTTGCTTCCGTGTGGGCGGCCTCAGCCTATGTGAGCGCGTTCGGTCGGGCGATGAACCGCATCTACGAAGTGGACGAGGGGCGACCGTATTGGAAACGGAAACCCACCCAACTCGCCGTCACAGTGCTCCTCATTCTGCTCGTTCTTCTAATTGCCATCATCGTGGCGGTCTCGGGGCCGATCCTACGGACCATTGGGGGTGCTCTGGGCATCGGGAACACCGCCGTCCTGGTGTGGGACACCGCCAGGTGGCCGGTCCTCTTCGTGGCGGTGGTTGCGATTGTGACGATGCTCTACGCCACCACCTCGAACATTCGACAGCCGCGATTCCGTTGGCTCAGCCCCGGTGCAACCCTCGCCATCGTTCTGCTCGGCGCGGCGTCAGTCGGCTTTATGTTCTACATTGCGAACTTCGCGACCTACAACCAAACGTTCGGGACACTCGCCGGGGTCATCATCTTCTTCATCTGGATCTTCCTTGTCAATCTCGCGCTCCTACTCGGAGCTGAATTCAACACCGAGCTCGAGCGCGGGCGAGAGCTTCAGGCCGGCATTCAGGCAGAAGTCCAACTCCAGCTCCCGCCGCGAGACACGACTGTCAGCGATCTCGCACAGCACACCGCACACGTTGACGAACAACTCGGGGCACTCTTGCGAAAGGGTGAGCCGATGCCTCACCGAACCGACACCGTCGGTTTTCGTCTCAATGAAGCCGCGCGATCACTCTGGAGGCGGGCTCGACGCCGCTGAGAAAAGGAGGGCACCGTCACAGGGGAATCGGAGATTTTAGGATCAACGAATCCGCTGTCCGGAAGGAGCGAGATCTGCGGCGCCTTCGCGTGACGGGTATCGAGGTACAACCAAGCGCATGAGGATTCATTATGTGTGAAACCGGGTCCATTGTCATCGGCGTCGATGTGGTGGGCACTAACATCGCGGTCGGTGTAGGGATCCCGGGCGTGGTGCACGAGGGACACGCCCTCACTGTGCCGAACCTCATCGGGTGGACGGAGAACGTCGAACTCGTGCGGCTGCTCGGGGAGTGGACGGCGGTTGCAGCCCGGGGCGGCAGCAACATCCTCGGTCTCTGGATGGAGACCGGCGTCGGTGGTGGCCCCATTCTCGACGGGCGGCCCTACCTCGGAAGCAGAGGAGCCGCGGGAGAGATCGGCTATGTCGTCGTGCTCGCGGGCGGAGCGCTTTGCACCTGTGGATGCCGCGGCTGCGCGGAGGCACATGCAGGCCGACGTTCGCTTCGAGGCGTCGCGACCGCCATGGTCGACACCGGATGGAAGACCTCTCTTTTCACCGTCCGCGACGATGAGGGGAAGACGAAGTTGACAGCCACAGTCTGGGCGAAGGCTCTCGGGAACAACGACCCGTTAGCGACGAAGCTTTTCGACACCGCGATCGAGACCCTCGGTATTGCGATCGGCTCCACGGTCAACCTGCTCGATCTCGACCGGGTCGTCATCGGGGGAGGGCTGGCCGAGAAGCTCGGACCGCACCTTGCCGAGAGGTTGTTTGACGCAGCAATCCCGTGGATGTTGCAGCCCGATCCCGATCTGAAGTTCGTGGTGGCCGAGCTGGAAGACGACGCCGGCGTCGTCGGGGCCACGGTGCTCGCTCGAGCCGCGCTCATCGCCGACTGACCACCGTCGGGGATACATCCTTCGAAACCCGCCCAGACAAGGCGAAAGGCCACCGGGCGACCGGTGGCCTTTCGTTTTCGGGCTGGTTTCGCAGTTGAATTGCTTCAGTTCCGAAATGGACCCACTGTGCGCGAGGGGGGACTTGAACCCCCATGCCCTCTCGGGCACACGGACCTGAACCGTGCGCGTCTGCCAATTTCGCCACTCGCGCAGACTCAGCGACATTACCACAGCAGGCGAGGCCCGAGGGAGCCGGTCAACGGAAGGCATGGCACAGTCCGTGCGGCTAACATCGTCCTACACGCGTGCACGGTAACGAGGGAGAACGTTGGGCCTGCTTGACAGCTTCGAGAAAGGTTTGGAGCGCGCCGTAAACGGAGCGTTCGCCAAGACCTTCAAGTCTGGCCTGCAGCCGATCGAGATCACCTCCGCTCTCCGCCGCGAGCTCGACACCAAGGCCGCCGTTGTAGCGCGCGACCGCATCCTGGTGCCCAATCGGTTCACCGTGCGACTCTCCAGCGTCGACTACGCCAAGATGACCGCCATCGGCCCGACTCTGATCGACGAGCTCGGTCGACTCGTGCAGCAGCACGCTGCAGCTCAGCATTACCAGTTCTCCGGCGGCGTCAGTATCGCCTTCGCTGAGGATCCCGCGCTCATCCAGGGTGTGCTCGGCATCGATTCCGTCAGCGTCAAGGGAACCGTTTCATGGACCCCGGTCCTGGATGTCGCGGGCAAGCGCTACCCCATCGTCAAGAGCCGCACGATCATTGGGCGAGGCAGTGACGCCGACATCACAGTCGACGACACCGGCATCTCTCGCAAACACGTCGAGATCCTCTGGGACGGCACCCGCGCGGAGGTCAACGACCTCGGCTCTACCAACGGATCCCAACTCAACGGCGCCCCTGTTCAAAAAGCACCACTCGCCCCGGATTCCGTCATCAACATCGGAAGAACCCGTATCGTATTCCGAGTGCTCGCCCAATCAGCCTCTGCTGATCAGATCTCTGATCTCCGTTCCGGCGACGACGGTGTCGGCGGCCGTCGATGAGTGAACTCACCCTTCTGCTTCTTCGGTTCGGCTTCCTTTTCATACTGTGGGTATTCGTCTTCGCCGTCGTCTACGCGCTTCGCACCGATCTGCTCGGGCAGCGGGTGCGCCGATTGCCGGCGGACGTCGCGTCTGGTGCCGCCGCATCCAGCCCGCCCTTCGTCGCTTCCGTAATCGCCCCGGCCATGGCACCCCCGGCTCCGAACTGGGGTACGGCATCGGCTTCTGACGCCACCGAGGCGTTCAATGTGCAGGCGGACAATAGAAATCTCCCGGGGGTCGCGACCCGGCTGGTGATCACCTCCGGACCGAAGCAGGGACTCGAACTGAGCCTTCCCAAGGAGCCACTCACCATCGGTCGCTCAAGTGAGAGCGGTCTCGTCATCCGCGACGATTACACCTCGACGCACCACGCGCGCCTTATGCTCTGGAGCGAGGACTGGGTGATCCAGGACCTAGACTCGACCAACGGCACGTTCCTCAACGGCACTCGGGTCACTCTTCCCACACCGGTTCCTCTCAACACACCGGTTCGGATCGGCACGACCAGTTTCGAACTTCGGCGGTAGGTGAATGGCCATATCGGGCAAGAGCACGGCCGTTTCGCACGTCGGAAAGATTCGGGCGAACAACCAGGACTCTGGCTATGCGGGTACGCAGCTCTTCGTCGTCGCCGACGGAATGGGCGGCCACGCCGGTGGTGATGTCGCCTCAGCAATCGCCCTCAAGCGGGTGATGGAAGCCGACCGACAGTATGCCTCGGCCGCCGACGCGGAGTTCGCGCTACAGTCTGCGCTCGGCGCTGCGAACACGATACTGGCCGAGACCGTGTTCGAGCATCCCGAACTCACCGGCATGGGCACCACAGTGAGCGCGATCCTGCGCTGCGGCTCGCAGATCGCAATCGCTCACATCGGCGACTCGCGCATCTACCTCCTCCGGGATGGCACTCTGAAGCAGATCACCGCCGACCACACTTTCGTGCAGCGCCTCGTCGACAGCGGCCGCATTACTCCCGAAGAGGCGGCGGTTCACCCGCGACGCTCCGTTTTGATGCGGGTGCTTGGCGACGTCGACGCCACCCCCGAAATCGACACGACGGTGTTCGATGTTCTGCCCGGAGACCGGTGGATGCTGTGCTCTGACGGCCTCTCGAGCTATGTCACCGACGACAAGATTGAGCACTTCCTTTCTGTGCAGTCGGCCGTGTCGGATGCCGCGGACCGCCTGGTCAAAGAGAGCCTCGACCAGGGCGCGCCGGACAACGTCACCGTGGTGATCGTCGATATCGACGAGACCGGTGAATCGGCGTCGTCACCGGTCATGATCGTGGGTTCCGCCGCCGCCCCCCTCACCTTCGAGGGCGAGTCCGGCCGCCGACCGCTTCGACTGCCCACCCTGTTGCTGCATCCGCTCAAGTCCAGCCAAGCGCACGAAGACAGCCACTTCGAGCCGGAGTCGGATGAATACCTCGACGAACTGATTCTCGAAGATCGCCGCCGCGCCCGACGCCGTCGCATTACCTGGCTGGTGGGTATCGTCCTGATCGTCGCGCTGATCGTCGCCGCGCTATTCGTGGGCTATCGCTGGTCGCAGTCCCTTTACTACGTGGGAGCCGATGGCCAGACCGTTGCCATCTACCGCGGAGTGCAACAGGACCTCGGGCCGATCTCGCTGCACAGCATCTACTCCGAGACGAGCGTTCGGCTCGCGGATCTGCCGAGCTACACCCGCAAGACGGTCACAGATACCATCAGCGCGTCCGACCTCGCCGACGCGAAGGCAATCATCAAACGACTATCGAATGCCGGCAAGTAGCGTGCTGCCTTGACCAACACCGACGGCACCACCCAGATCGGGATACCCGCGCCGGCGGCCCCTGGCTCCGACACTGACGCCGGAGCCCTGTCCACCTTCACCAACACGATCCGCCTGAAGTTGCGGGTGCCGGCGAGGCTCCGCAACCTCGAATTGGCGCTGCTGCTTTTCGCCTTCGCCATCGTCGGAGCATCGATCGCCCTGGTCGAGCTGGGAGCGCTCGGTGCCATTCAGGGCCCCGTACTCGCACTCGGAGCCGGACTCGGCGTGATCACCCTGGTCATCCACCTGGCGCTGCGCTTCGTCGCGCCCCAGGCCGACCCCTTCATCCTGCCGGTGATCACGCTGCTCAACGGCCTGGGGATTGCGGAGATCTACCGCCTCGACATCGGCAGGCACCACTCGGGCTGGGAGGCCGCGGGGGTGCGGCAGATCGCCTGGACCGCCATGGCGATGCTTCTCGCTCTCGCGGTTCTGCTGTTCATCCGAAACCATCGCGTGCTGCAGCGCTATCGCTATGTCGCGATGTTCGTCGGGATCGTGCTGCTGCTTCTTCCGATGCTTCCCGGTATCGGCCAGACGATCAACGGGGCCCGGCTCTGGATCCGCTTCGGCAGCTTCAACTTCCAGCCGGGAGAACTCGCCAAGATCGCTCTCGCCATCTTCTTCGCCGGCTACCTCGTGACCGCGCGCGACAGCCTTTCGCTTGTCGGGCGCAAGTTCCTCGGCATGCGATTCCCCCGGGTGCGGGATCTCGGTCCGATCCTCCTGATCTGGCTGGCCGCGATGGCGGTGTTGGTGTTCCAGCACGACCTCGGTACAGCGCTGCTGTTCTTCGGGCTCTTCCTTGTGATGATCTACGTCGCGACCGGTCGGCTGAGTTGGGTCATTCTCGGCCTCGCTCTGTTCGTCGGCGGCGCCCTTTTCGCCAGTCAGGTGCTCCCCTATGTGGGCGGCCGGTTCACCTCCTGGCTGGATGCTTTCAATCCGAAGATCTACGACGTGGCCGGAGGCAGCTACCAGCTCGTACAGGGCATCTTCGGTCTCGCCCACGGCGGCCTGATCGGCACCGGACTCGGCAGGGGCAGCCCCGGCATCACCCCCCTCGCCGAGAGCGACTTCATCATCACCAGCCTCGGCGAGGAACTCGGTCTTGCCGGCCTCTTCGCGATCCTCGCCCTGTACCTGTTATTCGTATCGCGCGGCTTCCGTATCGGGTTCGCCGGCCAGGATGACTTCGGCCGACTGCTCGGAGTGGGCCTGTCCTTCGCCATCGCCCTTCAGGTCTTCATCGTGCTCGGCGGCGTGACCCGCGTGATCCCCCTCACCGGCCTCACCACTCCGTTTCTCGCCGCCGGCGGATCCTCCCTCGTGGCCAACTGGATTATCGCCGCCCTCCTCCTGCGGCTCTCCGACAGCGTGCGTAATCAACCTCAATTGGTGGTGGAGTGATGAATCGCCAACTCAAGCGCGTGACCATCGCCGTGCTCCTGATGTTCCTCGCGTTGTTCGCCTCCACCACGATCATCACAGTGTTCCAGGTGGACTCGCTCAATGCCGACGGGCGCAATGTCCGCACCCTCTACGACAGCTACTCGGCCGAGCGTGGACCAATCCTGGTCAACGGACAGGCCGTCGCCGAGTCGAAGGCCGTCGCCGACAAGTACAAGTTCCAGCGCGTTTACAGCAATCCGCAGCTCTACTCCGCCGTCACCGGGTACTTCACGCTCAACCAGGGCAATACCGGCGTCGAGGGCGCTCTCAACAGTTACCTCAGCGGCACGGCGAACGACCAGTTCCTCACCAAGGTCAACTCGATCCTCACCGGCCAGAAGCCCAAGGGGGGATCGGTCTCTCTCACCATCGACCCCAAGGTGCAGCAGGTGGCATGGGATGCCCTCGGCAACAACTCCGGCTCCGTGGTGGCCCTCAATCCGCGTACCGGGGCGATCCTGGCGATGGTGTCCAAGCCCGCCTACGACCCGAACCTTCTCGCCTCACATAACTCCAACGACGTGATCAGCGAGTACAAGAAACTGCTGGCCGATCCCACCAGGCCACTCATCAATCGGGCGATCACGGGCGATCTGTACCATCCGGGATCGGTCTTCAAGTTGGTGACGACTTCCGCGGCCATCGATAGCGGCAAGTATGTGCCGACCGACACCTTTCCGAACCCCGGCCGCCTCACGCTCACCGGCACGTCCACTGCCATCTCCAATGCCGAGGGAGGCAGCTGCGGTGGGGGTGCGACCGTCTCGATCGCCGACGCGCTGCGTCTCAGTTGCAACATCCCGATGGCCCAGCTCGGAGCCGCGATCGGCGGCGATGAGATCAAGAAGTACGCGACGGCCTATGGCTACGGCCAGAAGCTCTCGATTCCCATGGCCGTGACGCCGAGTATCTATAACGTCGGCAATGCCGCGCAAGTGGAGCTCTCCGCCTTCGGACAGTTCGAGGACCGAGTGACCCCGCTGCAGGTCGCAATGACGTCTGCGGCCATCGCAAACGGGGGATCGCTCATGCAGCCGACTCTGATCAAAGAGATCACCGCCCCGGATCTCACCGTAATCCAACCCTTTCAGCAAAAGGTGTTCAGCCAGCCCATCACCCCCGCAACCAGCGCCACGATGACCCAGCTCATGGTCAACAACGTCAGCAACGGGGCGGCCAGTAATGCAAGAATTGGGGGGGTCGATGTGGCAGGAAAAACCGGGACAGCGGAGAACGGTACAGGCAACCCGTACACGCTGTGGTTCACTGGTTTCGCCCCGGCCAACGATCCGCAGGTCGCTGTAGCGGTGGTCGTGGAAAACGGGACGAGCTTCGGCAATGTAGTCGCGGCACCAATTGCGAAAAAGGTTATAGAGGCGGTGCTTGGCAAATGAGACCCACGAGTGGCCTCACTTTCGGGGGACGTTACCAACTCTCCAGCCGAGTCGCCATCGGCGGAATGGGCGAGGTCTGGCAGGCGACCGACCTGGTGATCGGCCGCACTGTCGCCATCAAGATCCTCAAGGACGAGTATCTCGGAGACCCCGGTTTCCTCGAGCGTTTCCGCGCCGAGGCTCGTCATGCCGCACTGGTCAATCACGAGGGTATCGCTAACGTCTTCGACTACGGCGAGGAGGAGGGCAGCGCCTACCTCGTGATGGAGCTGGTGCCGGGCGAAGCGCTGTCCACGATCCTCGAGCGGGAACGCGTTCTCTCCACCGACCGCGTGCTCGACATCGTGGCGCAGACGGCATCCGCTCTGCACGCCGCGCACTCCGCAGGGCTCGTGCACCGGGACATCAAGCCCGGTAACCTGCTGATCACCCCGGATGGTCGGGTCAAGATCACCGACTTCGGCATCGCCCGCATCGCCGACCAAGTGCCGCTCACCGCCACGGGACAGGTCATGGGTACCGTGCAATACCTCTCTCCCGAACAGGCGAGCGGGCACCCCGCCTCTCCAACCACCGACATCTATTCGCTCGGCATCGTGGCCTACGAGGCCCTCGCCGGAAAGCGACCGTTCACCGGCGAGTCGCAAGTCGCGATCGCGATGGCGCAGATCAACGAAGCTCCGCCGGACTTGCCCGTCACCGTTTCCGAGCCGGTGCGCAACCTCGTCTATGCCTGCATTGCCAAGAACCCGGCCGACCGCCCGGCCTCGGCCGCACATCTCGCTCGTGCCGCGCAGGCCCTTCGGCGAGGGGATGTTGCGGGCGCAGCATCCGCAGTGCCCGGAATCCTCGGGGCCGGCACCCTTCCCGCCCTGCTGCGGGAGAACCCGGCGACTCAGGCGACCCGGCTACTCACCACCGCCACTGCGGTGGACTCTGGGCCGCCGACGACGCCACTGCCGACCAAGACCCGCAGCCCCTGGACCTGGCCACTGATCGCACTGGTGGCGATTTTGCTTGTCGTGCTCATCGGCACCCTCATCACCCTCGTCGCCAATCCGTCCCCGGTGCCAATCGCACCACCGAGCAGCCCCTCGCAGAGCCCCCCAGCGACAAGCCCCTCCCCGACGCCGAGCAGCAACATCGTCAACATCGGACCGACGATGTTCATCGGCGAGAAACTGGCCGATGTACGAGCGAAGCTCGATGAGCTCGGACTCGTGGCGAACATGGTGCCGGATGCCACCCCGGCACCCGACGCCTCCAAGGTCGGTACGGCCTATTTTGTGAACCCCACCGGCAACGTGCGCAAGAATGACACGATCACAGTGCGCTTCTACGGGGCCGTGGCGGCGACGCCCACCCAGCCAGGTGTGCTCACGGGCGCCACCAACCCCGACAACACGGTCACCGTCACCATACCGACCTACACCGGCTGCCCGACGGGCTCCACCCTCCTCAATTTCACGGTCACCGCCAGCGCACCATCGACCTTCACCCCGGTCAACCCGGTCGGGGCGACCGTTACGAGTCTCACCTGGACACTCGCGCCGGTAGTCACCACGAAGAACACCATGACCTACGTCGCCAACTGCTCCGGGGGCACCTCACCGTCGTCACAGACACTGACCGAGTCGTCCGTGACACCGGTACCGGTAGTTCCCCCACCCACTCCCCCCAAACCCTGACCACCAGGCGCAAAAGTACGACGCATTACACTGGCAAGGTCCTGCCCCCCGCACTCCCAGGAGATCATTCGTGACTGAAGGCACTCGGCTGCTCGCCGGCCGCTACGAGGTTGGTGCACTTATCGGTCGGGGTGGAATGTCGGATGTGCATGTTGGTACCGACATCAGGCTCGGCCGCCGAGTGGCCGTCAAGCTACTCAAGCCTGCGCTGGCTACGGATCCACGCTTTCGCGTGTTGTTCCGTGAGGAGGCGCAAAAGGCGGCGCGCATGGCGCACCCCACGATCGTGCGCGTGTTCGATGCCGGCGAGGAGACGGTGCGCGAGCAAAATGGCCTCGAGACCCAGGTGCCGTACATCGTCATGGAGTTCGTGGACGGACGACTGCTCAAGGACATCGTGGCGGATGGCCCGCTCGAGCCCAAGGAGGCCGTGCGTATCGTGTCGGGCATCCTCACCGCCCTTGAATACAGTCATCGCGCGTTGCTCGTTCATCGCGACATCAAGCCCGGCAATGTAATGGTCACCCAGAACGGCCAGATCAAGGTGATGGACTTCGGCATCGCCCGCGCCGTTTCCGACAATTCCGCCACCGTGGCCGACACCAGTGCGGTACTCGGCACCGCCCAATACTTCTCTCCCGAGCAGGCCCGCGGCGAAACCGTGGATGCTCGCACCGACCTCTACTCGACCGGCGTCGTGCTCTTCGAGCTGCTCACGGGCCGGCCGCCGTTCCGCGGAGATCGCGCCGCCGCCGTCGCCTATCAACACATCAGTGAGGCTGCGGTTGCCCCAAGCACCATCAACCCGCGGGTTTCCCCCTCACTCGACTCGGTCGTTCTGCACGCCCTGGCCAAAGACAAGTTCCAGCGCTTCCAGACCGCGGCCGAGTTCCGCCGAGATCTCGAGGATGCGAGCGCTGGCGGCATCCCGCCCCGAAGGCCTCCGGTCAGCGACTTCAACTCCACACTCTTCGGGGCGAACCCGGCGGCCACAGCCGGATCAGAGGCAGCACTTCGTCAGTTGGCCGCCCCCAACGACGAGCGAGGAGTTCGCACCCAGACACGGCCACCGGTCGCCTGGATCTGGGTGGGTATCACTGTTCTCGCGGTGATCCTCATCGCCGTGGTGTTCTGGGTGATCAACCTGCCGCCCGCCACGATCGGCGATAATCTCTCGGTGCGAGTACCCAGCGTCTCCGGGCAGCTCTACGACGCGGGTGCGGCGAAGCTGAAGGACCTCGGCCTCAAGACCACGAGGATCGACCTGCCGAGTTCGGATGTTGCGACCGGTCACATCATCAGCACCGATCCCGGATCAGACCAGAAGGTGGCGAAGGGCAGCACAGTCGCCCTTACGGTGTCATCGGGCAAGACGCCCACCAGCATACCGAGCCTCAGCAATCTCACCGTCGAGGCGGCCAAAGCAGCGCTGGAAGCACGCAAACTGGCCATGGGTACCAATACTCCCGAGAACTCCCCGACCATCGCCGCCGGCACCGTGATTCGCAGCGATCCTGCTGCGAGCACTGCAGCGCGGGAGGGCGATGTGGTGAACCTCGTTATTTCGACCGGTCTTGTCACGATTCCCAACCTCATGAACGCCGACATCAACGACGCGAATGCGCAACTGGGCGCCCTTCAACTCAGTATCAAGGCGGTTCCCGACCCGAGCTGCCCCGGCAGAACAGTGAAGGCGGTGTTCCCTACCGGTGACCAGCCCCAGCACTCTACGATCACCCTGACCTATTGCAGCGGCTGATCCCCGGTAAGTTATTGCGGGCTCTGTGGGCCCCGTTGGCGGCTAGCCGAGGTTGACGAGCGGTGTCAGCCCCGCGGCTGCGTCCCGAGCAGTCTCGAGCCCCGTCACTGTCAGCCAGTTGGCGATCATGCTGTAGCCGCCCTCGGTGAGTACCGACTCCGGGTGGAACTGCACTCCGAAGATCGGGGCGGATTCGTGCCGCACTCCCATGATCACGCCGCCTTCGGTGCGCGAGGTCACGATCAGCTCGACGGGCACGGTCGCATCGACCACGGCGAGCGAGTGATATCGCGTCGCGCGGAACGGCTGCGGCACGTCCCGGTAGAAGTCGCTGTCATCGTGCCTGATAACCGAGGTCTTGCCGTGCATGAGCTCGTCGGCGTGGGTCACGGTCGCGCCGAGAGCTTCCGCGATGGCCTGGTGCCCGAGACAGACCCCGAGAAGCGGCAGGCCCGAGGTGAGCGCCGCCGTGACGATCGGGATGGAGACCCCGGCAGCGGCCGGAGTTCCCGGTCCCGGGGACAGCAGCACACCGTCGTACTCGGCGATCCGCGCCGCCGCATCATGCGCCGCGAAGGAATCGTTGCGCACGACATCCGTCGTCGCACCAAGTTGGAGCAGATAGCCGTTCAGCGTGTAGACGAAGCTGTCGTAGTTGTCGATCACCAGGATGCGTGTCATGTTCCCACCGTCACGTTGTTCACGTTCACGAAGGTGTTGAGCCACGGGAACACGAATATTACAAGTACGGCGAGCACCGCCGCGAAAAAAAGGATGAAGAGGGCGACTCGAAGCCACACCGGGCCGGGCATCAATCGCCAGAGTGCTGCGTACATCGACCGCGCCCTAACCCTTCGCCGTCACGGCCGCCGAGATGGCGGCGGGGGCTCCGGCAGAGATCGGCTGCCACGATTCGAGCGAGGCGTAGGCGATGATGCGCTCCGCTGCGGAAAACATCGGATTGCAGCTGGTCATGGTGAGAACTCGATCCGCCGGCGCGATACCCGCGAACTGTGGTACCGGGTCGAGCACCCCGACTCCGGTCGGGCGCACATATTCCAGCCCGCGGAAGTCGTAGGTGTAATAGCCATCCTGCGTCTGCACATAGATCTTGTCACCCACCTGCAACGTCGCCAGCTGCTTGAACGGGGCGCCGTGGGTGGTGCGGTGGGCAGCAACGGCGAAGTTGCCGATCTGGCCCGGCATCTGGGTTCCCGGATAATGCCCGATGCCGTTCTTGTCGAGCACCGTCGCTGTCTCCACGCCCTCGGAGACGGATCGAGCATAATCGGCACCGAAACGCGGCACGTACATCACCGCGAACTTCAACGCGTCACCGGGAGCAAGCGCCACCACGGGATCTCCGAAGTTGGTCTCGGGCACGCTGATCGGATGCTGATGAATAGGTGACGCGGTGTCCCAGCTCTGGCCAAGGGCAGTACCGGCCTTGTTCTGCTCAGCCCCGACGATGAGGTCATTGAGCCAAAGCTGCCACCCGAGGAATAAAAAGACGAGTACGCCCGCGGTGATCAGCACTTCGCCGAAAACGCCGACCAGCTTCGTCCGGTTCCGACGCTTCGGCAACGCGCCGAGCGCGGGCATTGGCCGGTGGTCATCCATGGTTTCGATTCTAAGTGTTCGGTGCGAATGCCATGCCTGGGTCACCCCCCTCGAGCCGACAAGCCCATTCAGGCTAGAATTCGTCAATGGCAAGATCCACTCCGCACAGCAAGGCCGTTGCCCCCTCCGATAATCGCTCCGGAGACGACGCTCCGAACCCGATCTGGTTCAAACCGATAATGTTCGGTTTAATGCTCCTCGGGCTCGCCTGGATCATCGTCTTCTATGTGAGCCAGGGCACGCTTCCCGTGCCACAGTTCAACCAGTGGAACATCCTGATCGGCTTCGGAATCCTCTTCGTGGGATTCCTCATGACAACTCGCTGGCGCTGAGGTCGCGTCCCCGCTCAAGGCAATTACACAGCTGTAATTATCCCCACTGTGGAAAAGGCTGTGGATAACTGTCGCTTCAGGCGCCAATGAGCTGCACACCGATAACGGACGCCACTATCAGTAGCGTCACGATACCCGCCAGAAGTAGCAACTGGAGGACGCGCTTTTGTGGCCCACGCGTGCGAACCAGCGCGAATGCCACCAGGGCTCCAATGATCAGGCCACCCACGTGTGCCTGCCACGCGATTCCTGGCACGACGAATCCGATCACCAGGTTGATCACGATCACGACGATCAACTGCCGGCTGTTGCTCCCGAGGTGCCGGGCAATCACGAAGTAGGCGCCGAAGAGTCCGAAGATTGCCCCGGATGCCCCGATGACCGCAGAATTCGGGCTGGTCAGGAGCACGGCCACCGAACCTCCAAGACCACTCAGCAGGAATAGGGCGCTGAAACGCCAGCGCCCCACCATCCGCTCCAATTCCGGTCCGAGCACGAACAGCGAAAACATATTGAAAAGGATGTGCAAGATCGAACCGTGCACGAAGAGTGCGGTAAGCATTCGCCACGGCTCTGTGGAAGCCAGGCTGCCCTGAAAAGCGAGCGCCTGGAACACGGGACCGTAGACGCCGGTGACCAGTTGCAGGAGAAATACGATCACGCAGAGCGCCATGATGGCGTAGGTGACTATAGGCGTGCCGGGCTGGGCAAGGCGCCGCACCGAGGTGACGACAGCGGGCTTCGTACTCGGGGCGTTCTGGCGAGACTCACGCATGCATTCGGGGCAGTGAACGCCGACGGCCGCCGGCGTCTGGCAATCGGCACAGATCGTGCGTCCGCATCGCTGGCACAGGACGAAGCTCTGGCGGTCGGGATGCCGGTAGCAGAAATTGTCGGGGTTGGCCGACCCCTCGCTCACTGAGCGTTCACGAGACATCGACCGGATTGGTGCATCAGACTTCGTCGATCGAGACCGAGTTGATCACGATGGCCTCGATGGGGCGATCGTTGCGGTCCTTTTTCACGGCCTCGATCTTCTTGACGACGTCGCGGGACGCCTCATCAGCGACCTCGCCGAAGATAGTGTGCTTACCCTGCAACCAGGTCGTCGGAACGGTCGTGATGAAGAACTGCGAGCCGTTGGTGCCCTTGCCACCGCGAGTTCCCGCGTTGGCCATCGCGAGGAGATAGGGCTTCGTGAAGGTCAGCTCCGGGTGGATCTCGTCGTCGAAGTTGTAGCCAGGTCCGCCGGTGCCCTGCCCCAGCGGGTCACCGCCCTGAATCATGAAGTCGTCGATGATGCGGTGGAAGACCACACCGTCGTAGAGCTTGTCCTTCGACACCTTTCCGGTGCCCGGGTGGGTCCACTCGATCGCTCCGGCGGCGAGGCCGACGAAGTTTTTCACGGTCTTGGGAGCGTGGTTACCGAACAGGTTGACCTTGATGTCACCTTCGGTAGTGTGGAAGGTGGCGGTGTGGGTATGCATAGACATGACCTTATTCTTTCACAGCAATGCCTAGCGTTCAGAGTTCGTCCAGTCAACCGGGTTTGTCTGCGCAGGCGTGCGTGCAAGGATGGGACAATTCTTCGTTCGACTACTGGAGGTCCCCGTGGCACTGTCACGTAAGCGTACAAAAGAATTGAAGCGACTTCGCGCCGCAGCATCCGATCTCTGGGACGACCAAAGGGCAGTGCTCGAGCACGCCTCTGTCGTCGTGAAGGAGGCGGGTCGCCAGGCGGCCAACGCCGGGCGCGAAGAGGTCGCACCGCGCGTTCGAGATACTTACGACAACCGGGTACGCCCGGTCGTCGACCTCGGGGTGGCCTCCGGTCGCGCCGTCGCCGACACGGCGAAGGATAAAATGCAGCGCGATGTGCTGCCCGCCGTCTCATCCGCACTCGCCTCGGCTCTCGCCGTGCTCGAGGTTTCGAAGGATCCGCGGGTGCGCGAAGCGCTCAGCAACGTGCGGAAGGCCGGCACACACCTGGGCGCCAAGGCTGGCGTCGTGCCATCTAAGCCCCAACCGGGCCCTGGGCGTTACATCGTCATCGCCCTCGCTGTGGTCGCCGCGGCCGGCGTCGCGTATGCGGCCTGGCAGACCCTGCGTGCCGATGACGAGCTCTGGGTGACCGACGACGAGGCGGAGATCCCCGGCTCGGCTTCCTCGCGCGCCTAGCATTCCGCGCGCTCTCAGCGCCTGACGACGGCGACGAGCTCGGGGCAGGCGCCTTTCCCACGACGCCTCCGCTTCATCACTGCCCCGGTGTCCCGCCGCCCTGTTGTGCCCGCCGCACGACGCTGTTCTTGCAGCAAATGCAGGACGCTCTGTGACAAATGTGTCCCACTAGGCGCATGGGCCCCACCAGTCACACTGAGTCCTGCATTTCGCGCATGGTGCCGCCCGTGCCTGCGGCAGATCTGCGCGCTGGTCCGGCGTTGATCTCGGACACGAATGCGACGATCGAGACTGGTATGTCAGGGCCGCGGGCGCGTCCCCCCTCGCCAGCGGTGGCAAATGCAGGACACCCCGTGACAATGGCGCCTCACGGGGCACATGGCCCCCACCAGTCACACTGGGTCCTGCATTTCGTGCATGTGAGAACACGTTGGGCACATGGGGGCCATGTCTGAACAAGGGGCCACTGAGGGGGCAGGGAGGGGCTCGGGACCGGACTGAGCAGGTGCACCGTCCAAGGCCGAGACTGCCGAGAGTGAGGGTTGGCGGTGAACACCGACCGGATGAACCGTGGAGACGAGGGGAATCGAACCCCTAACCCCCGCCTTGCAAAGGCGGTGCTCTGCCAATTGAGCTACGTCCCCGGAAATCTGGGAGATTCCTAGTGGGGATACCAGGACTTGAACCTGGGACCTCTTCGTTATCAGCGAAGCGCTCTAACCGCCTGAGCTATATCCCCGTCGTCCCGATTCACTCAGGGCAGATACGAGAGTATCGCACCTGCCGAGTTTCACCGAATCGAGACCCAAGCCCTGCTAATTGTTGGTGAAACCGACGAGCAGGCCTCCGGTGATGCGCACGCTGAAGTTATAGAGCATTGCCGTGATCGCACCGAGAGCCGTGCCGACCACAGTATTGATGATGGCCACCACCACCGCGAAAAGACCTACCTGGCCCAGTGAGAAGCTTGTCGTGACACTGAAATCTGGCTTTGCCAGGATCTCCCTCAACAGCTTGTTGAGACTGTCGAAGATACCCGTTCCGTCGAGCACGACCCAAACCAGCATGCTGGCGACGATCAGGATGATTCCGAGCGTAATGGCGATCAGGAACGACAACTTCACGGCCGACCAGAAGTCGATGTACACCAGCTTCAGGCGCACCTGCTTCGTCGAGGTGGCACGCTGCGATTTTCTCTGGAGCTTTTCGGCGACGCTACTCATCTACGGACTCGTCCTTTCCGGTCTGGACATTTCCGGCCGCAGGCTCCTCGTCGGGGGCTTCCAGACCTTCGGCTTCCAGATTGCGTTCACTGTTCTTCGCGACAGCGATGATTTTGTCGTCGTCCGCGAAACGTGCGAAGACAACCCCCATGGTGTCACGACCCGTGGCCGTCACCTCGGCGACAGACGAGCGTACCACCTTGCCACTGGCGAGCACGACGAGCACCTCATCGTCCTCTCCGACGATCAGTGCGCCGGCCAGGTCCCCCCGGGCCTCCTGGAGCTTCGCCACCTTGATTCCAATACCGCCCCTGCCCTGCACCCGGTACTGGGTTACCGAGGTCCGTTTTGCGAACCCGCCTTCGGTAACGACGAAGACGTATCCGGCATCGGCCACTACCGAGGCGTCGAGCAGCGTGTCCTCGTCACGGAAATGCATACCTATGACGCCGGACGTGGCGCGACCCATTGGGCGTAGCGCCTCATCCGATGCTGTGAAGCGGATGGACATGCCCTTACGGGAGACGAGCAGCAGGTCGGAATCTTCCTCGACGAGCATTGCTGAGACCAGCTCATCGTCTTCCCGCAGGTTGATGGCGATGATCCCGCCGGTGCGATTGGTGTCGTATTCCGAAAGCAGCGTCTTCTTCACCAGACCACCACGCGTGGCGAGGGCGAGGTACTTGGCGACTCCGTAGTCCCGGATGTCGAGGATCTCCGCGATCTCTTCGTCTGGCTGCAGGGCGAGGAGGTTGGCGACGTGCTGGCCCTTGGTGTCGCGGCCGCCCTCCTGCACCTCGTAAGCCTTCGCACGGTAGACCCGACCCTTGTTGGTGAAAAACAACAACCAATGATGGGTGGTGGTGACGAACAAGTGCTCCACCACGTCATCCGCTCGCAACTGGGCCCCCTTGACGCCCTTACCCCCGCGGTGCTGCGTGCGATAGTTATCGCTGCGGGTGCGCTTGATATAGCCGCCGCGGGTGACGGTGATTACCATCTCCTCTTCGGGGATGAGATCTTCCACGTTCATATCGCCATCGAAGCCGAACATGATCTCGGTGCGGCGGTCGTCGCCATATTTCGCGATGAGTTCGGTGAGCTCCTCGCTGACGATGTCGCGCTGGCGCTGCGGACTCGCCAGGATCGCCTTGAAGTCCGCGATCTCGATCTCGATCTTCTCGTTCTCCTCGATGATCTTCTGACGCTCGAGGGCGGCGAGTCGACGCAGCTGCATCTCTAGGATGGCGCGGGCCTGCTGCTCATCGATCTCGAGCAGCGCGATCAGGCCGTCACGGGCATCTTCGACAGTTGCGGAGCGACGGATGAGAGCGATGACCTCGTCCAGAGCGTCGAGCGCTTTGAGATAGCCGCGAAGGATGTGTGCCCGTTCTTCGTGCCGACGCAGCCGGAACGCGGTGCGGCGGACGATTACGTCTATCTGGTGGTCGCTCCACGCGGTGATGAATCCGTCTATCGCGAGGGTGCGCGGGATGCCGTCGACGATCGCGAGCATGTTCGCGCCGAAGTTCTCCTGCAGCTGCGTGTGCTTGTAGAGGTTGTTCAGCACGACCTTTGCGACCGCATCGCGTTTTAGCACGATCACGAGGCGTTGACCGGTACGACCGGATGTCTCATCGCGAATATCTGCGATGCCGCTGATCTTCTGCTCCTTGACGAGCTCGGCGATCTTGAGGGCAAGGTTGTCGGGGTTCACCTGGTACGGAAGCTCGGTGACCACGAGGCAGGTGCGGCCCTGCAGCTCCTCGACGTTAACGACCGCACGCATGGTGATCGATCCGCGTCCGGTCCGATAGGCATCCTGGATGCCCTTCAGGCCCAGGATCTGCGCTCCGGTCGGAAAGTCGGGTCCCTTGATGCGCTGGATGAGCGCCTCGACGAGCTCCTCCTGGGAGGCATCCGGGTTGGCAAGGTGCCAGAGCGCTCCCGCGCCGACCTCGCGCAGGTTGTGTGGGGGGATGTTGGTGGCCATCCCGACCGCGATGCCCACCGACCCATTGACGAGCAAATTCGGAAAGCGGCTGGGAAGTACGAAGGGCTCCTGCGTACGACCGTCGTAATTGTCTTGGAAGTCGACAGTCTCTTCCTCGATGTCCCGCACCATCTCCATGGCGAGGGGGGCCATCTTGGTCTCGGTGTACCGATGGGCCGCGGCGCCATCGTTTCCCGGAGAACCGAAGTTACCCTGGCCGAGCGCCAGTGGGTAGCGCAGGCTCCACGGCTGCACCAGGCGTACGAGGGCGTCATAGACCGAGGAGTCGCCGTGGGGGTGGAACTGACCCATCACGTCGCCGATGACGCGGGTGCACTTGGAGAATCCCTTGTCCGGACGGTAGCCGCCGTCGTACATCGCGTATATCACGCGGCGGTGCACCGGCTTGAGTCCGTCGCGTACCTCCGGCAGAGCACGACCGACGATGACACTCATCGCGTAGTCGAGGTAGGAGCGCTGCATCTCGAGCTGGAGGTCGACCTGCGTGACCTTGTCGTGAGCGAGGTCAAGCTCCTTGCCGGCGATCTGCGGTTCGGCGTCGTCCGGGGGTGTTAGGTCAGCCATTTTTGAATCGCTTTCTGAACTGGGTTGTTCGAGGAGGGCCGTCTATGGCCTCGATCGAGACCGGGTGGTGTGCTCTGCAGCCGGTCAAGATTTCGACGCGGCCGCGGGCGGCCTCCTCAATCTGATCGCTGCTCTGCGTGCGATCAGATATCGAGAAAGCGCACGTCTTTCGCGTTCTTCTGGATGAAGTTACGGCGGGATTCCACGTTCTCGCCCATGAGGGTGTCGAAGATCTCATCCGCCGCTGCCGCGTCGTCGAGAGTGACCTGCAGAAGAGTGCGGGTAACCGGATCCATGGTCGTCTCCCACAGCTCTTTGTAGTCCATCTCACCGAGGCCCTTGTAACGCTGAACGCCACTGTCCTTCGGCATCCGCTTGCCGGCAGCGGATCCCGCGGCCAGGAGAGCATCCTTCTCCCGGTCGCTGTAGACGTATTCGTGAGGGGAGTTCGTCCACTTGAGGCGGTAGAGCGGAGGCTGGGCGAGGTACACGTACCCGAGGTCGATCAGGGGACGCATGTACCGGAACAGTAGTGTGAGTAGCAACGTGGTGATGTGCTGACCGTCGACATCCGCGTCGGCCATCAATACGATTTTGTGATATCGCGCCTTCTCCGGGTTGAAGTCCTCGCCGACACCGGCGCCAAAGGCCGTGATCATTGCCTGCACCTCGTTGTTTGCCAGTGCGCGGTCCAACCTGGCCTTCTCCACATTCAGGATCTTGCCGCGCAGCGGAAGGATCGCCTGGAACTCCGGGTTGCGCCCCTGTACCGCCGAACCGCCAGCCGAATCGCCCTCCACCATGAAGATCTCGCTGAGCGCCGGATCCTTGCTCGAGCAGTCGCGCAGCTTTCCCGGCATTCCGCCTGATTCAAGAAGACCCTTTCGACGAGTCTGTTCCCGCGCCTTACGGGCTGCGAGTCGGGCAGCGGATGCCTGAATCGCCTTGCGGATCACGTCGCGCGCCTGGGTCGGGTTGCGATCGAACCAGTCGCCCAGTTGGTCTCCCGCAATGCGCTGGACGAAGGACTTCGCGATGGTGTTACCGAGCTTTGTCTTAGTCTGACCTTCGAACTGAGGCTCGGCGAGCTTCACCGAGATGACCGCGGTAAGCCCCTCTCGCACGTCATCGCCAGTGAGGTTCTCATCTTTTTCCTTGATGATCCCCTTCTCGCGGGCGTACTTGTTCACCAGGGAGGTCAGCGCGGCACGGAAGCCCTCCTCGTGGGTTCCGCCTTCGTGCGTGTTAATCGTGTTCGCGTAGGTGTGCACGCTCTCTTGGTATGAGGTGGTCCACTGCATCGCGACCTCGAGCGAAATCTTGAGATCTTTGTCCTCCAGCTCGAAGGAGATGACATCCGGATGCACTACCTCGACCTTCTTCGCTGAGTTGAGATACTCCACATAGTCGACGAGCCCGTTCTCGTACATGTAAGTGACAGTGACGTTCTCGTCCGATTCGAGTTGCCGCTCATCCATCAGCGTGATCGCAAGGCCCTTATTGAGAAAGGCCATCTGTTGGAATCGCGCGCGAAGGGTTTCGTAGTCGAAGATCACGGTCTCGAAGGTGTCAGGGCTCGGCCAGAAGGTCACCGTCGTCCCGTGATCGTCAGAGGATTCGCCCTGTGCGAGGGGCGCCTGCGGCACACCGTGCCGGTAGCTCTGGCGCCAGACATGCTCCTGGCGGCGCACTTCGACATCAAGCTCTTTCGACAGCGCGTTGACGACGGAGATTCCCACCCCGTGGAGCCCACCCGAGACCGAGTACCCTCCGCCACCGAACTTTCCACCGGCGTGCAGGATGGTGAGCACGACCTCCACCGTCGACTTCTTCTCTGATTTATTGAGGTCTACGGGGATTCCACGACCATTGTCGACGACACGAATGCCGCCGTTCTTCAACATGGTGATGAGGATGGTGTCGCAATAGCCGGCGAGGGCCTCGTCAACGGAGTTGTCGACGACCTCGTACACGAGGTGGTGGAGGCCGCGAGGTCCGGTGGAGCCGATGTACATTCCGGGGCGCTTTCGCACCGCCTCGAGCCCCTCAAGTACCTGGATCTGATCTGCTCCGTAGCTGTCTTCAGATTCGGAATTCGAGCGGTTCTCTGCCATGTGAAATTGGGCTCCTGCCAGATAGATCGATTGTGCGTTCGCGGCTCAGGTTCCTCAGAAAGGAACTACCATGACGGCTTTCTAATTCTACCAAACCCTCAGCGCAGTTGGTCGCGAATCGGCGATCTGGGGACTCAGATTTGGTGGGGCGACCTATTTTGCCCTGTCAACCGTAAGTATCGCGCGGACCACGCCCTGGGATTGATCTGGGGCCCCGTTTCCACGAGGGGGCACCCGGTCCTTCAAACCTCACCGAGTTGATGCCGGCATCCGGGTAGCGCGACACGATCCGACCCATGATCTGCACTCGCATAAGTCTCAGCTGGGTCGCCCAGGCGGTCGAGTCACATTTCACGGTGAGCACCCCCTCCTCGATGCCGACTGGAGTCGAGTGTTCGGCGGTATCGGGCCCCGAAATCTCCATCCAAGAAGACAGGAGCTCTGACCGTGCAAGCGGCGAACTCCAGCCCAGCTTCGACGTCAGCGAGTCCATCACCGCGCCGAGGCCTTCCGGATCGCGCCCCCCTCCGAAAGGGATCGTGGACCCGAGTTCCTTCTTCGCCCGTTTCCGTGCGTCGGAAGAGCGGCTGGATCCGTCGCCGAACACCCGACGGAAGCGGAGATAAACCAACACCGATTCGGACTCTTCCGGCGCGTCTGCCATCTCCCTCATAGCGCCTCCGCGTCGACGATCGTTCCGCGGGAGATATGTAGTGTATTACCGGTGAGTTCCCGCGGAACGTCACCGAAGACCGCCGCGGTAATCAGCACTTGCTCGAAATCGCCGACTGCGGTGGCGAGGCGGCCTCGGCGAGCCTCGTCCAGTTCGGCAAAAACATCGTCCAGCATCAGCACCGGATCCCCAGTGGATGAGTCGCGGCGCAATAGCACCGCGGATGCGAGTTTCAGTGCCAGCGCAAAAGACCAGGACTCCCCGTGGCTTGCATAGCCACGAGCAGGAAGCGAGTTAAGGTCCAGGATAAGATCGTCCCGGTGCGGGCCGACCAGGGTGATTCCGCGCTCGAACTCGTTCCGACGCCGCTGTCCCAGGGCTTCCCGGAACGCCACGGCCGCATCAGCCGCGGTGAGCCGAACGTTACTCATCTCACCGGAATCCATGCTCTCCTCCCGGCCGTCGACACCCGACCATGCTCCGAAGATGCTGAGATGGTTCGTCAGCGCCGGATGATGGTCCTCGCCCGCCACCGAGGTGTAGGCGCTCACGACCTCGGGGGCCAGCTCTGCCACCAGTGTGGTTCGCGCCTCGATTATTTGTGATCCAAGCGCAACCAGCCGCTCATCCCAAATGTCCAGGGTGGCAAGTTTTTCTCCCTTCACACCGGATGAGCGGGCGGACTTGAGCAGCGTGTTGCGCTGGCGAACGACGCGCTCGTAATCCGCAATGACCCCGGAGATTCTTGGCGATCTCAACACGAGCATCTCGTCGAGAAAACGGCGCCTGCCCGCCGGATCACCGCGGATCAGCGCCAGGTCCTCCGGTGCGAACAACACACTCGAGAAATAGCGGGGTAGCTCGCGGGTCTTGATCACCGACCGGTTCACCTGCGCGCGGTTCGGCGCCGACCGATTGAGCTGTACCTCGGCCAGGATCCGGCGCTCACCGTGTTCGAGCCGGGCCCGGATGATCGCGGAGTCGCTTCCCTGGCGAATCATCGCATGATCAACCGACACTCGGTGCGAGCCGAGGGTACTGAGGTACGCGAGAGACTCGACCAAATTGGTCTTGCCTTGGCCGTTGCTGCCGACGAAGAGATTCGACCCCTCGGCCAGGGGTACTTCGGCCGTGCGGTAATTGCGAAAATCGGTGAGGCTGAGGTGGGTGACGATCACAGCATCAATCGACCGCTTTGACCGAATGCCCACCGAACTGGTTGCGCAGGGCGGCAACGGCCTTCATCGCGGGAGACCCCTCCGGCTGGCGCGAAACAAACCGCGCGAAGATCGACGCACTGATAGTGGGGACCGGTACCGCGTTGGCAAGCGCCTCTTCTATGGTCCAGCGCCCTTCTCCGGAATCCTCGACGTAGCCCTCGATATCCTTGAATTCAGGATCCTTCTCGAGAGCACGAACCAGTAATTCGAGAAGCCAGGAGCGCACCACTGTTCCGCGCTGCCAGGCCTTGAAGGTCCCGGTAACGTCTTTGATGATGTCATCACGCTTGTCGAGCAACTCGTAGCCCTCGGCATAAGCCTGCATCAGGGCGTATTCGATACCGTTATGAACCATTTTCGCGTAATGCCCGGCGCCGATCTCGCCCACGTGAACGAAACCCTCCTCGCGTGGACCCTCGGGTCGCAGCGCATCGAAGACCGGCATCAACAGGTCGATATTTTTTTTGTCGCCGCCAGCCATCAGACCATAGCCGTTGGCTAAGCCCCAAATGCCGCCGGAGACACCGACATCCACATATTCGATGCCCTTGGCCGAAACCTGCTCGGCATGCTTGATGTCCTCGGTAAACCGAGAGTTGCCACCATCGACGATGATGTCGCCGGCTTCGAGTACCCCGGCCAGCCCGCTCACCACCGAGTCGGTGATTGCCCCGGAGGGCACCATCACCCACACCACACGGGGGGTGGGGAGCGCCTTCACGAGATCGGTGAGACTCGCCACATCCGTCACATCGGGATTACGGTCGTAACCCGTCACTTCGACATCGTGCGCGCGCAGCCGCTCACGCATATTGTTGCCCATTTTTCCGAGGCCGACGAGTCCAATGTGCATATCAAAAATTCCTTAGGGGATGTCGCACGGTGAACTCACCGCAGAAGGAGGTTGGGTTGCAGGAGATACTTGTAATTATCCGCGCCCGGCTGGTCTTTTGACGACTGACTAGTGATGAGCACCGGACCCGGCTTGTTGGGATTCTCCGTCTTTGTGAAGGAGATGCGCACGAACTCCGAGTGCACTGCTCCCAGCCCGTCGAGGAGAAACGCGGGCTTGAGGGAGACAACAGTGTCACCACCGCTGAGGTGCGCGTCGATCGACTCGGAAGCCTGTGCCTGCTCAGATCCGATCGCTTCGAGAGTCAGCCCATCGACAGTGAAGGTGAACCGCAGGGCCGCTTCTCGCTCGAGCACGAGAGAAACCCGCCGCACTGCTTCGATGAGCTCGGCAGTGTTGATGACGGCGTAATTGTCTACAGTCTCGGGAAATAGCCGTTTCACGGGCGGGAAGTTCCCCTTGATCAATAGGGAGGTCACGGTCTTCCGATCGGCTCGAAACGCGATGAGTTCCCGATCATCGGTATTGGTGATGGCCACCGAGATCGTGCCGCTATGTCCGAAGGTCTTACCGATCTCCTGCAGCGTACGCGCTGGAACAAGAGCGGTAAGCGTCTCGCCGGACGTGATGTCGCCGGAGTCCCAGTCGATGGCACGGACGGCAACGCGATAACGGTCCGTGGCAACCATGGTGAGACTATTCTCGGAGACCTCGAGCTGCACCCCGGTTATCACCGGAGTCACGTCGTCACGGGACGCAGCGACTGCTACCTGAGCCACCGCGGTAGCGAATGCCTCGGCGGGCAGCAGGCCGGACTGCTCCGCAACCTGGGGAAGGGTGGGGTATTCCTCCACGGGCATGCTGAGAAGAGTGAATTTGGCCGGGCCGCAGGTGACCGAGATTCGACCCTCATTCGTGGCGAACTGTACCGGAGCATTGGGAAGTCGGCTCGCGATGTCGGCCAGAAGACGACCGGAAACCAGGATCTTACCCGCCTCTTCAACCTCGGCGACGATCTCGGCTTGGGCCGATACCTCGTAGTCGAACGATGAGAGGGTGAGGCCGTCGGCGGTGGTCTCAATCAGTACGCCACTGAGGATCGGCAGAGTAGTCCTCTGGGGAAGGAGTTTCACCGCAAAGGAGACGGCTTCACTGAAGACATCGCGATTGACTTGGAACTTCATGGGCACCCTTTGCTTTCGAACCTGCTCCGTGAACAGTGCGCTCTGAGCGAGCGTTGATCCGGGATGTCAATACTGGCACAGCCGGTACTTTCGCCGAACCCAAGGGTTATCTTTCCCAAAATAATTGTTATTAAGAACTAACACTCTTAACCACTGTGCGATCTGTGAATAACTCGGCCGATGCTCGTCGGTTGCGGGGAACTACAACGGTGTGAGTTGTGGGGAGTGTGTGGCATCCGACGTCGAGTCCACTTTCCCAACGGCGGGTTCGCGGCTGAGTTTCCACAGGTCGGGTTTTCAGCTGCCAGTATTTATCGGCGTGTTCCACAGTTATCCACAGGTTATCCACACTGTGAGATAGAGCCGACTGCCTAGAGAGATCAAATCGATTTGTAGCGGTGATTCTGCTTGATGCGGCTGGTTAGTTCTGTTACCTGGTTGTAGATCGAGCGCCGTTCTTTCATCAGCTCAGTGATTTTCTTGTTGGCATACATCACGGTCGTGTGGTCTCGGTTACCGAACAGCTGGCCGATTTTGGGCAGGGAGAGGTTGGTCATCTCACGGCAGAGATACATGGCGATCTGGCGTGCGGTCGCGACGGCCTGGGATCGGGATGATCCGTAGAGGTCGTCGACGGTCAACTTGAAGTACTCGGCGGTGTGATTGATGATGTCGACCGGAGCGATCACGTTGTCGTCATCGAGGGTGATCAGGTCCTTCAATACGGTTTGAACGAGAGCGAGATCTACCGGGGTGCGGTTGAGGCTTGCGAAGGCCGTGACGCGAATGAGAGTGCCCTCGAGCTCCCGGATATTGGATGAGACCTTCGTGGCCATATATTCGAGGATCTCCGAACTGACCTGCAGGTTCTCACTCTGAGCCTTCTTGCGCAAGATCGCGATGCGCGTCTCGAGGTCGGGAGCCTGCACGTCTGTGATCAAGCCCCACTCGAAGCGGGATCTCATGCGGTCTTCGAAGCCCGTGAGAGCCTTCGGCGGGAGGTCGCTGGTGATTACCACCTGTTTGTTGTGGTCGTGCAGGGTGTTGAAGGTATGGAAAAAGGCTTCCTGGGTCTCGACCGCACGTTGGAGGAATTGGATGTCGTCGATAAGCAGGATATCGATCTCACGGTAGCGCGACTGGAACACTGAGGCGCGGTTGTTTGCGATCGAGTTGATGAAATCATTGGTGAATTCTTCCGAGCTCACATATCGGACTCGGATACCCGGATACAGGCTCTCCGCATAGTGACCGATAGCGTGAAGCAGATGGGTCTTACCGAGGCCGGAGTCGCCATAGATGAACAGAGGGTTGTATGCCTTGGCCGGCGCCTCTGCCACAGCGACCGCGGCGGCATGTGCAAATCGGTTGGAGCTACCGATCACGAAGTTGTCGAAGTTATATTTCGGGTTGAGGCGTGAATCCGCGCGGCGGGTGCCGGATGAGATGCCCTCCGACTTCGGTGCGGGCACGATCATCTGCTCGATGTAGGGCTGCTCGACCGCCGTGTCGTTCGCCCGAGCTAGTCCGTCATGAGCAATCTCTGGATTCACGACGATCGCGAAGTTGTTCACCGAATGGTCCTCGTCCAGGTTGGTGATCGCATCGAGAAGAGGAAGGCGAATGCGCTGCTCGAGCATTCCACGTGTGAGATCGTTCGGTACTTCGAGATAGAGAGTGCCGGCCATCACGCCCTTCGGCTCGACCAGGCTGATGAATCCCTGTAACTGGGGAGTGATCCGCTGATCATCACGCAGGGTGGAAAGCACGGATTTCCAGATGTCCTGGGTCGAATCCGTGAAGTCTGTCATGGTTCCTCGCTGTGATCGGGTGAAGTTATACACAGGGTTATCCACCGTCTGTGCAGTCACACCACCTTAGTTCCGGTCGCATGTCGCTGCCGCGCCGACTTTGTCGGAGTGTGGATAATGCACCGGATCGCCCCAGAGTTTGACCGCAGCCCGTTAAGACCGTATTTTTAATCAGTTGACTTCAGCCCTCGGGCTTACTTTCACTTCCCTGGCTTCTTCGCCCTCAGCGAGTTGGCCGTGCGGAGTTCTGACATGCGAGAGATCTAGATTATGAGCAAGAGAACCTTCCAGCCGAACAACCGGCGCCGCGCCAAAGTGCACGGATTCCGTCTCAGAATGCGCACCCGTGCCGGGCGCGCTATTCTCGGTGCGCGTCGCCGCAAGGGACGCACCGAACTCTCCGCATAGTCGAGCCCAGGTGTTGGCCAAAGCCAACCGGCTGGTCCGGGCCGACGACTATCGGCGCCTGGTGCGCCGTGGTCGCCGACTGGCGACCCGCCATGCCCTGATCTACCTGCATTGTGCCGACCCTTCCCGCCCTCCTCGGTTTGGCTTCATCGTCGCCAAGTCGGTCGGCGGGGCGGTCGATCGTAACCTCGTACGGCGGCGACTTAAGGCCTTGACCTACGCAGCGATTCCCCAACTGGCGGCGGGCACCGAGATCGTGATCCGAGCTTTGCCAGGCGCAGCGCAGGCTACCTGGGATACTCTGATGGATGAAATCTCAGGGGCACTGGGTGGAGGAGTGACACGAGCGTGAATCCCGTCATGGCATTCGTGCTCCTCCTGCCCCGTAATGTCTGCATTCTCATTCTGCGAATTTACCGTGCCGTTATTTCGCCGCTCTATGGCGATGTCTGCCGCTACTACCCCTCCTGTTCCTCCTTTACGTTGCAGGCCATTCAGCAGTATGGCGTCGCTCGCGGGAGCTGGATGGGAGCTCGCCGGATCGTACGCTGCCACCCATGGGCTGCCGGCGGAGTGGATGACGTCCCCCAACGCTCCTCTGCCAGGCGTGGGAAGAAATACGCGCTGACACCCTTTGGTTTTGTTGTATCGATGGCCACGGAAAGGTGACCTAAGTCCATGAACATCATCGACACGCTTCTCTGGCCCATTAAATGGGTCGTGGAACTCATCCTCGTGGCCTTCCACGAACTCTGGAGCTTCCTCGGTTTGAACCCGAATGCCGGTTTGACCTGGGTTTTGTCTATCGTTGGACTGGTCTTGGTGATTCGCGCGGCCCTGATTCCGATCTTTGTTCGGCAAATCAAAAGTCAGCGCAGAATGCTGGAGGTTGCGCCCCAACTCAAGAAGATCCAGGACAAGTACAAGGGTAAGAAGGACCAATTCTCTCGCGAGGCGATGTCACGAGAGACGATGGAGCTCTACAAGAAGACCGGAACCAACCCTCTCAGTTCTTGCCTTCCACTCCTTTTGCAGATGCCCATTTTCTTCAGCCTATTCTCGGTACTGAGCAACGCTCAGCACGTTAACGCCAATGGCACACGAGTGCCCGGGGTCGGACTTTTGAATCCTCGCCTCTCTGAATCATTCGGCACGTCATCATTATTCGACATCGCGCCCCTTCATCTCGCCATCAGCACGGCCAAGGGCAACGGTGCCGTGATCGTGATTGCGATCATCATGATTATCCTGATGACCTCATCGCAATTCATCACACAGTTGCAGATCATGTCAAAGAATCAGTCGGCGGAGATGAAGGCCAGCCCGATGTTCAAGCAACAGCGAATCCTGCTCTATCTGCTGCCCCTGGTCTTCGCTTTCTCCGGCTATACCTTCCCCCTTGGCGTCATGTTCTACTGGCTGGTCTCCAACCTTTGGACGATGGGCCAGCAGTTCTTGGTCATTCGAAATATGCCGACGCCAGGGAGTGAAGCAGCCCTACAGCGTGCGTCTCGGATGGCCAAGAAAGCGCAGCGCCGGGGATTTTCCATCATTGAGGACCAGCCTCTGACGGTGGACGACGTGAAGCTCAACAATCAGAGGATCCAGCCGGTGAATAAGAACCGGTCGAAAAAAACGGGCAACAAGAAGTAGGCTCTCCCGCCACCTACCACCAGTCTCACTAGAAAGAGAGCTTCGACATGTCAGAGACCGTTCCCCAGCCGGCGACCGAGCCCGATGGCAAAGAAGATGTTCCGAACCCCGGCGCATCAACCAATCCGGTTATAGCTGATTATTCCGCAAGTCTGCCGACCGAGATCAGTCCCGTCGATGACGCTGGGATCAGCCCCGCGGATGGCACCGGCTCCGCTGACGCGGTTCGTTCGGTGACCCAGCTTGAGGAAGAGGGCGAGATTGCCGCCGACTACATCGAGGAGCTCCTCGACATTACGGATCTCGATGGGGACATCGACATCGATGCACGGGATGGCCGTGCCTACCTTTCGGTGAACTCGAGCCAGGAAAGTAATCTGCGGCTGCTCTCAAAGCCGGAAACGGTCAATGCACTGCAGGAGCTCACACGGATCGCCGTGCAGTCGAAGACCGGTGTGTTCTCCCGGCTCATTCTCGACGTCGGCGGATCGCGCCAAGCGCGTGAAGCCGAGCTTTCCCAACTTGTCGAACGCGCCGCTGATCGCATCGGGGGCGGTGCGGAATCTGCTTCGTTGCCCTCGATGTCGTCGTACGAGCGCAAGCTGGTCCATGACCTGGTGGCAGCCCGGGGTCTAGTGTCGAAGTCCGAAGGTGAGGGCTCTGACCGTCACACCGTTATTTCCCGCTCCTAGTTTCACGTGAAACATTCCAAGGGTGGAGATGGTGATGGGCGGAGGAGACCACATGGATCATCCTCGGGAGCTGCAGCCTGAAGCCGAGCCAGCGGTAGCAGAACTGCTGTTCGGTGGTGGGATCGATCGCGCGCGCCAGTTCACCGGTGATTTAGCAGCCCAAGGCGAAGAACTCGGACTGATCGGACCGTTGGAGATACCACGCCTGTGGACTCGCCATATCCTGAATAGCGTCCTCCTGGCTCCCCTGATAAAGTCAGGTCGCGTCGGTGACATTGGGAGCGGGGCGGGCCTCCCCGGGTTAGTACTCGCTATCGCCAGGCCCGATGCGCAGTTCTTTCTGATAGAACCAATGGAACGACGTGTCGACTGGCTTCGGCGGGAGACGAAAGTCCTCGAGCTCCATAACGTCGAGGTGATTCGCTCTCGGGCCGAGGAAGTGAAACTCTCGCCGTGGTTTGACCAGGTGACGGCACGCGCGGTGAGTGCCCTGTCAAAGTTGATCCCACTAACGGTGCCACTCGTGCGATCAGGCGGTGAGTTGCTATTTCTCAAGGGAGCGACCGTAGAGGCGGAAATCGAGGCGGCCGCGAAGGTAATTCGTCGTTCGCGACTGGCGAATGTCGAGGTGATCACGCTCGGCGAGGGTGTCGTCGCCGAGATGACGCGCGTCTTTCGGGCTACAGTTGACTGACTGTTCATCCCGGGGGATTCACGCGACAGGGCCAGCCGAGATCAATACTCGGGTATGGGTCTGAAACCATTCTTAGGTTGTTTGACCGTGTTGAGAAAGACGACTTACCAGATCGAGAAGGTTTCACGTGAAACATCCGGATAACGGCGAAGTCCACGTCGACTACGCTGCTGAAATCTACGCGGCGTTGCTGAACGAGGCCGTCGAGACGGACGTCAATGGGACCTCGCAAGAAAGCCCGGTTGCGGCTGACTCGCGAGCAGCCGATCAGGCAAGAGACCTCGAGGAGGCTGGCCCAGTGGAGTACTCGACAGAGGTCCCCCCGCCCGCCGCGCAGCTGGCGTCCGCGAGGCCCGCCACGCCGTCCTCATTTCAGGACCACGGGCCGGATCCGGCTGCCGATCCGGCTCCGGTCATCCCCGCACCGTTCTCATTTGGAGACACGCCTCTTGCTCGCGAACTTTCGGAGAATACCCGCCGAAGGCAGGCCATTGCAGCCGAGGTACTACCACTGCCACCCAAGACGCGGGTGTTTACCGTTGCGAATCAGAAGGGCGGGGTCGGCAAGACCACGACGACGGTCAACCTTGCTGCCGCACTCGCCCGCAGCGGCGCACGAGTTCTCGTAATTGACCTCGATCCGCAGGGAAATGCCTCCACGGCGCTCGGTATTGAACATCGTTCCGAAACAATCAGCGTGTATGAGGTGATCATCAATGACGAGCCCGTCGCCAACGTGATCCAGAAGTCTCCCGATTTCGACACGCTCTTCTGTGTGCCCGCGACGATCCACCTGGCGGGAGCGGAGATCGAACTCGTGTCAATGGTGGCGCGCGAACAGCGTCTGCGCACGGCCCTCGAAAAGTTTCTCGAAGAGAACGACCAACCGTTCCACTACGTTTTCATCGACTGCCCACCATCACTGGGGCTGCTCACCATCAACGCGTTCGTCGCTGCGCAGGAGGTACTCATCCCCATCCAATGCGAGTATTACGCGTTGGAGGGGCTGAGTCAGCTACTGACAAACATCAAGCTCATAGAGCGGCACCTGAACCCGGTACTTGCGGTTTCGACGATTCTGTTGACGATGTACGACTCCCGCACGAACCTCGCGAATCAGGTGGCGCAAGATGTGCGCGACCACTTTCCGGAGCAGGTGCTTAGAACCCCGATCCCGAGATCGGTACGGATCTCCGAGGCGCCCAGCTATGGTCAGACCGTGATCAGTTACGACCCCAACTCACCCGGCTCGTTGTCGTATCTCGAGGCCGCAGCCGAAATAGCCCGACGAGGAGCCCCGCACTGATGGCCGCACCGAAGAGAACGGGACTGGGGCGTGGCATCGGTGCCCTCATTCCCACCGATATTGGCAGCCCTACCCGCCCGGTCGATGTGTTCTTCCCCCGATCTTCGCTCGAGGGGGTCGAAGACGCTGGTCCCCCTCTCGTCAGTGTTCCCGGTGCGCGGCTGGCCAATCTATCGCCTGATGACATCGTCCCGAACGCGGCGCAGCCCCGAACGAGTTTCGTGCAGGAAGATCTCGACGAGCTCGTGGCGTCCATCCGTGAAGTCGGGGTACTTCAGCCGATCGTCGTTCGCCCGATCATCGGAGCGCTAGCCGGCCAGCCACAGTACGAGTTGGTGATGGGTGAGCGTCGCCTGCGGGCCAGCAAGCTAGTCGGTCTCGAGAGCATCCCGGCGGTGGTGAAGAACACGGCGGACGACGCGATGCTGCGGGATGCGCTGCTCGAAAACCTGCACCGCGCCAACCTCAACCCGCTTGAGGAGGCTTCGGCGTACCAGCAGCTTCTCGCCGATTTTGGAATCACCCAGGATGAGCTTGCCACGCGGATCGGCCGATCACGTCCTCAGATCACCAATACGATCCGCCTGCTTCGGCTTCCGATCGGAGTGCAAAATCGCGTTGCGGCCGGTGTGTTGAGTGCGGGACATGCCCGCGCGATACTCTCGGCCGGCGACGAGGTCACGATGGAGCGTCTTGCTGACAAGATCGTGAACGAAGACCTTTCTGTGCGCGCCGCGGAAGCAGCCGCAGGGCTCGTGACGACCAAGTTGCCGCGGATGAGCAAACCAAGTGCAGGCCGCCGCCAGGGCCACCTGGATGAGATCGCGGAACGGCTGGGTGATCGCCTCAACACCCGGGTGAGAGTGAGCCTCGGGGCACGGAAGGGAACCATCGTGATCGACTTCGCCACGGTGGCCGACTTGAACCGGATTCTCGCAGAGTTGAACGAACCAGAGTTTGGATAAATTGCTGATCAAAGGCTATTTTTACTTTTATTTGGCGTCACGAATCGCTGCCTCGGCAAGCGCCGAATAGACCCACCCGATATCGTGCCCGGCGGCCTCCAGTGCCAGCGGGAGGAGTGACGTCTCCGTGAGCCCGGGCAGAACGTTCGCCTCGAGAAACCACGGGACCCCCGCCGCATCCACGATCAGGTCGATGCGGGAGATGTGGCGGAGACCGAGTGTTCGGTGTGCAAGGAGCGCAACCTCGGCCACTGTGTGCGAGAGATTTTCGCCCAGTCTCGCGGGCGTGTAGAACCGGGTCTCGCCCGCGTTGTATTTCGCCTCGAAACTGTAGACGCCGGAGAGGGGTTGGATCTCTACGGCCGGCAGGGCGACGGGACCATCACCCGTGTCGATAACGCTGATCGCGATCTCGGTGCCAACGACGCGAGTTTCCACGATTGCGACGTCACAATAGGTGTAGGCATCCACCATGGCGCGCGGCAAGTCGTCTCGGCTGTCGACAAGGGTGACGCCCTGAGCAGAGCCGCCCTGGCCGGGCTTCACCACGAGGGGCACGGGGAGGCTACCGGCGAGGCTGTCGAGTACGCTTTTCGCTCCGAGTTCACGAAAGGAATCCCGGCTAAGGGTGATGGAGAGCGGCGTCGATATCCCTGCGCGCGCGACGAGCACCTTTGCGGTCGGTTTGTCCCAGGCGAGCCGAGATGAGTCCGAAGTGGAACCGACATAGGGAATGCCGATGAAATCGAGAAGGCCCCGCAGGGCGCCATCCTCCCCACTCGCACCGTGCAGCGCCGGCCAGACCACGTCGGGGCGGGTCTCGACGAGGAAGGCCAGGAGCGAGGCATCCGGGTCTCTCAGCGTCACCTTGATGCCGTGTTCCTGCAGTCGATCAGCAACTTGGCGCCCCGAGCGAAGAGAAACGTCCCGCTCGTGGGAGATGCCGCCGGCAAGAACGACGACTGATCGCGCGGGAGTAGAGGGGGTCATGGACTAGCCGATATTCGACGGCGGGCTCGTAACACCCTGCTTGAGGGGGATCGTCGCCAGCGGCGAGGTCTGCGAGAAGGTGTTGAGCAGGTCGAGTTCGCCGTTGATAACCACTGATAGCCGACGGATGCCCTCCCTGATGAACTCCGGTGTGGGGTAGCAGAATGAGAGCCTGATGTTGTTGCGGCCGGTGCCATCGGCATAAAACGCGGTCCCCGGTGTGTACGCCACCAGTTCCCGCACCGCCCGGGGGAGCATCGCCTTCGAGTCCATGTAATCCGGCAGAGTGACCCACACGTAAAAGCCACCATTCGGCACTGTCCAGGAGAGCTGCGGGAGGTATTCCGCTAGGGCCGCCAGCATCGCATCTCGTCGCTCGCGATAGATGTTTCGGAAGGTGTTGATCTGGCCCTTCCAATCAGCGGTATTCAGGTATTCCGAGATCATCAGCTGGCCGAATGAGCTCGGTGAAAGAACGGCCGCCTCGTTGGCGAGAATGAGCTTTTCACGAATTGCGTGCGGTGCGAGTGCCCACCCCACCCGGAAGCCGGGAGCGAGGGTTTTCGAGAAGGTACCGAGGTAGACGACGCCGGCCTCATCGACCGAACGCATGGCCTGGGGAGGCGGAGAGTCGAAGTAGAGCAACCCGTAGGGGTTGTCTTCGAGCACCAAAATGTCATCGGCCCGGCAGATTTCGAGAATCTCGAGACGTCGCTCCCAGCTGAGGGTCACACCCGCGGGATTGCTGAAGGAGGGAATCGTATAGAGGAATTTGATCGTCTTGCCCGCGGACTTCAAGCGGGTAATCCTCTGTCGGAGAGCCTCGGGAATTAGTCCGTGCTCATCCATCGGCACGTGGTTGATGTCGGCCTGGAACGAGTTGAACACGACCATTGCCGTGACGTAGCTCGGTCCCTCCGCGAGCACGACGTCGCCGGGGTTGATGAACAGCTTCGTGACGAGCTCCAGCGCGTGTTGGGATCCCGTGGTGACGACGACGTCGTCGACGCTCGCTCGGATGCCCTCCAATGCCATCACCTCGAGGATCTGCTCGCGGAGCGCCGGGATCCCCTGCCCCGAGCTGTATTGCAGGGCCTGCGGGCCCTGTGTGGCCATCATCCGCTCGAACGCGCCCGCGATCAGCTCTGGTGGCAGTCCAGCGACAAACGGCATGCCACCGGCGAGGGAGACAACTTCCGGGCGGGATGCCACAGCGAAGAGCGCGCGCACCTCTGAGGCGCTCAGGCCGGCTGTGCGCTCGGCGTAGCGGTCGTACCACGGGTCAAAATTCGTGCCGCCGTTGGCGCCGTCGTGTGTCATAAGGTTCCGCGTCGGTCGATGGGGTGAACTCTCAAGAGTAGTCCCGGGATGTTGAATACCCCGTTAGCCCGGCTGTGAACGGGCCGGTAACCGGCTACCAGCTCAGGTCGACCAAGGAGATATCCGAACGTACTTCTTCCGCGCAGTGCTACTTCCGCGCAGTGCTACTTCAGCGCAGTGCTACTTCAACCATTCGGCAAAGTCTGCCTCGAGGGCGGGCTTCGGCTTGGCGCCGATAACACTCTTGACGACTTCGCCGCCCTTGAAGAGTTTCATGGCGGGGATCGAAGTGATCTGATACTTAGCCGCGATCTGCATGTTGTCATCCACATTGACCTTGACGAGCTCGATTTTGTCGGCGTGTTCGGCGGCTATCTGATCGAGGATCGGGCTGACTGCACGACAGGGGCCGCACCATTCGGCCCAGAAGTCCACGAGTACGAGCTTGTCGGAATCGAGCACGTCGGCCTGGAAGCTGGCGTCGGTTACATCTTTAGCAGTGGTCATTGTCTTCTCTCTTTCATGGATGACGGCCGTCAGGCCGATACTGCGGCGGGCTCGGCGTCGGCGGTCGCTTTCGCAAGCAGGTCTTTTGGGAGCGATGCAAGGTAGTGCTCGGCGTCGAGCGCCGCGACCGTTCCCGAACCGGCGGCGGTGACGGCCTGGCGGTAGGTGGGATCAAGCACGTCGCCCGCTGCGAACACTCCTGGAAGGTTTGTGCGCGAACTGCGTCCCTCGACGGCGATCGTGCCGTCGGTGCTGAAGTCGAGCATGCCGTGCACTAGGTGTGTGCGCGGGTCGGCACCGATTGCGATGAACAGTCCACTGAGGTCGAGAGTGGTCTCCGAACCATCCACTGTGTCGCGAAGGCCGACACCTGTGACTGCAGTCTCGCCGTAAATGTGTTCCACGGTCTGATTGAAGAGGAACTCGATCTTGGGGTTATCGAAGGAGCGGTCCTGCATTGTTTTGGAGGCCCGAAGCGAGTCGCTGCGGTGGATCACATAGACCTTATCGGCGAATTTCGTGAGGAAGTTGGCCTCCTCCATTGCGGAGTCGCCTCCGCCGATGACTGCGATGGTCTTTTTGCGAAAGAAGAAGCCATCGCAGGTGGCGCACCAGGAGACACCGTGGCCACTGAGTCGTTCTTCGTCGTCGAGGCCGAGCTTGCGATATGCCGAACCTGTGGCGAAGATCACCGAGAGTGCCTCGTGCACATCGCCGTTGCCGAGGGTGACGATCTTCACGACGCCGCTCAGATCGAGGGATGTGACGTCATCGAGCACGATCTCGGTGCCGAATCGCTCAGCCTGCGCCTGGAACGCGGCCATGAGATCCGGCCCCATGATGCCGTCCGGAAAGCCCGGGTAATTCTCTACCTCAGTGGTCTTCATGAGCTCGCCGCCAGCCTCGACCGAACTCGCAATGAGCAGTGGTTTGAGGTTGGCGCGCGCGGCGTAGATCGCGGCCGTGTAGCCGGCGGGACCGGAACCGATAATGATGGTCTGGCGCAACTGAACATCTCCTTGAATGGAATGGGTGCGGGGTTCCCCGTCCCACGGGGGGTACAACACATCCTATTCGCACGATATTCCACCGATGCGGGCGGCTGTGAACTGGCCTAGCGACCGTGTCTGAATCGGGCCGCCACCACCTGGGTGACCGCAGCAAGCTCGGGATTGCGGAAGGCCGCGAGCAGCCCGAAATAGACGGCGGCCATCACCGTTCCCGCTCCGACAATGGTCAGGACGGCTGCTGCGATGGCGGACTGGCCGAAACCGTGAGCGTCGAATCCTCCGAGCACCAAGACCACGAGAAGACCCACCGCACCGCTCACCGCCGCGAAAACCAGGTATTGGACGTGGCGCAGCAACACGAGCCGCCCATCCATCCCTCCCAATCGGCGTCTCACGACCAGAATGGCCAGAATTGCCTGGGCGCTACCGGCGAGGGAGGTCACCGCCGCGAGACCGGCTCCGATGCGATCGGGTGTCAATAGAGTGCACAGCAAAGCTCCGACCACGAAGAGCGAGGACTGCAGGCACTGCATGAAAAACGGCGTGCGGGTGTCGCCAAGGGCATAAAAAACGCGCTGGATCACAAAGAGGATGCTGAACAGAATCAGCCCGGGGAGGAACGCCAGGATAACCCCGCTCATGGCCTTCACATTCGAAAACTCACTCTCGTAGATGCGGGCGAAGGGAAACGCGACGACGGAGAGTGAAACGGCACCGAACACGATCAGGAGCCCGATCGAGCGCAGGGAGGCCGACAGGTCGGCGCGGACGGCGGCAAGATCACCTCGGGAAGCGGCACCGCTCATCCGAGTGAAGTAGGCGGTGGCAATCGAGACGGCGACCACCGAGTGGGGCAGCATGAAGATGAGCCATGAGTTTTGAAGCGCAGCGACCCCGGCGGTGGGCGAGAGGGTCGATACCTGGGTCTGCACCACTCCGGCGATCTGGGTGATGAGTACCATCCCAAAGAGCCAACCGGCGGCTTTTCCGGTGGCACCGAGCCCGACGCCTCGCCAGCGAAAATCGGGACGGAACTGCAGGCCCGCCCGTTTCCAGAACAGAAAAAGGATCAGCGCCTGGGCTGCGACGCTTACGGTGGTCACACCACCCAGAAGGGCGATGCGACCGGCCGACCATACGCTCGGATCCTTGTTTGCCGCTGCTCCGCCGAACAGTGCGATGAAGAGGACGATCCCGGCGATGGACACCACATTGTTGAGCACCGGTGCCCAGGTAAACGGGCCGAAGACCCGGCGCGCGTTGAGTACTTCGCTCAGGAGGCTGTACAGCGCGTAGAAGAAGATCTGTGGCAGGCACCAGTAAGCGAACGTGATGGCGAGCTGGACTGTCGCCGCATCGAATCCTCGCGTGCCAGACCCCGACTGGTGGGTGTAGAGGCCGACGAGTGCGGGTGCGGCGAAGGTCGCTGCAATTGTGACGACTGCGAAGATGACGATTCCGAGAGTAACAATTCGATTGATAAACATTTGGCCGCCGTCGGTGTGCAGCCCGGCCTTGACGATCTGTGGAACGAGTACTGCGCTCAATACCCCTCCCGCCACAAGGGCATAGAGGTTATTGGGAAGTTGGTTTGCGACCCCGAACGCGTTCGCGCTCGCGCTTGAAACCTGCCCGATGGCGAGCGCGAGAATCACTCCGCGTGCGAAGCCCAGAACTCGCGACACCACTGTGCCAGCGGCCAGGATCGCGCTTGCTCGTCCCATCCCTCCCGCTGCCGCCGTGGTTCCCTCGGCGGTCGTCATAGGTCGATGGGCGTGTCGTCGGACCGGTCACCCGGGTCTGAGACATCCACTGCCCGTTTCGCCCTTCGTCGCTTGGCGACGGTGCGATAGATGCCGAACCCGAATACCCCGAAGACGAGAACGGCCACGACGGCGGTGAACGCGGTCTCCCACTGGGCCTGCACATCGACGTCGATCGTCGTCGGGGTTGTGATCTGCACATTGGTGGCACTCGAGAGCGACACCGTGAGGGTGACCGGTCCATTCGCATTCGACATCACTGGAACGGTGGTCTTCGCTTGGGACTGCGCCTCGACCACGAGCTCGACCCGGTCCTTGTCGATCGTAATGATGTTCGACGGGGAACGCACCGTCACGTAAACGGTGACCGGCCAGGGCAGTTCGTTTGTCACGGTGATCGGCAACGGGCTGTTGCGGGAGGTGAAGACGGTCGCGCTGCTGCGGGCGACGGTGACCGATTTAGTGACATACCGATTCGACTTGGCGAGGTATTTTGTGGCCTCAGCCGCCCAGCTGTTGTCACCGGTCCACGAGTTCGACAGCAGTGCGAGCAGCGTCAGCCGGCGCTCGCCGGTGATCCAACTCGGGTCATTGAGCACGGAAGAGAAGCGGGCCGCGGTCGCCTCCGCGGCGAGCAGGGAGGTCACCATAGCGATTCTTTCCGCCGGCTCGGGCTTGGCGGTGAGAGTGGCGGTCGCGGGAGGCATCGTCGAACCAGTGCCGAAGGCGGCATCCACTTCCGACAGCGACGCGGATGCCGCCCACGGCAGCGTGGCGAGCGCCGAGAGGGTCTGCGCCAACCGCACATTCGCGCCGGGACTCGAACGATCGAGCGTGGCTAGCATCGTGCGTGCCGCCGAAGGTCGCTCGAGGGAGATCACGGCAATCGCGCTCGACAGCTTTGACATGGCCGTCTGCCACTCGGCCGGAGTGGGTGCCTGGACCGCAGCATTCAGGTCTGCCGAAAGTGCGTCGTCGGACACCAGCGCCTTGTGCTTTCTGACCAGAGCCGCGGAGCTTGGGGTGTAGCCGAGATCACCGTAACCGACATTTCCGGAACCAAGAATCGTGGTGGTGAGCCCTCCAGCCTCGAATCTGTCAAGGTCTCCTTCGACGACAGTGTCGGCCGCCGGCCAGGCGAGGGCGGGGACGGTGTAGTCGAAGGCCTGCAGTGCGGCCAGATCCGGAACTGGGGCTACTGTCGATCCGCCGGTGGGACCGTGGGTCGGAGGAGCAGTCGCCTGATTCGTCGGCGCCACAGTGGGAGCGCCGGGAAATTGTGTCGAGTCGATGGGGAAGCTCGTGGGCACGAGGAGGCGCGTCGCCTTAGCCTGGTTGGCTGCAGCCAAGTCGGAGTCCGCATAGCTCAGAGCGAAAGTGTCGTTCGACGCTGCCTCGAGTCGGAGCAGCCAGGCCTTAGCAGAGGAGGGAGTCGAGTCACCGAGGATACGGATGGAGGCGAGCACTCGCGGATCGATCGCGATGGCGATACCCGGCTGGTCGAAAACGGCGTCGAGCTGGCGGGAGAGCAGTCCACCGGCCGCGGTGTAGCCGGCGAGCAGTTCGCTCGAGATCAATCCACTCGAACTCTGGGGGACGGTGAGAGGAATCACGAGCGCGAGTCGGGTTGATTGCACGCCAGTGCCCGGATTCCAGACGATGCTGCTGCGGGCCTGTCCGATCTCGATGCCATCGGCGGTTATCCGCACCTCGAGCGTGCGTGCACCCCAGGCAGAGGCCTGGGATCCGAAATCGATTGAGGCAGCTGGCACCGTGAATTGCACCGGCACGGTGCGACCGGCAGGCACCTCCGGTGTCGCTGCCGTCAACACGGTGGTACCGAGGGAATCACCGCTGGACGTCGTGGTCGGATTCAGCCAGCCCGAGAGCTTCGACCGAGTACGCACCACGTCTCGGCCCAGCACGATGGCGGCGGAACCTGCCGATATCGACGTGGTGCTGGGGTTTGCGATGGTGCCAGCGATTACGAGATCCTGCCCGGCAGTGAGCACTCCACTTGCGGCGGGCGCGAAGGTCAGCACGGGCTTGGCGCTCGGTAGGGCCTGCACCACGGCCGGTGTCGCCGCCAGCGCATCACTGGGCGCGAGACCGGGCGCGATGACGGCACCGATGGCAAGGGCCACCGCGAACAAAGATGTGACAATTCTCATAGCGAAGGGGGATCGGCGAGGCACTACCCGGGCTGTCCTTCAGTGATTCTAGGGTCTTGCAGCTTGACGGCGCGTGAGGCGGTGCCGCGGTGCGGGACGGCACACGCCGGTAGTCTGGAGGTTATGGAGAGCGTCGCCTCGGCAATTCAGCGACTGTCGGACCTCGCGTCCACCCCCCACATCTCGCGACTGTCGGCGACATTCGCAGCGGCGGGATTCGAACTCGCCCTGGTCGGCGGTCCCGTGCGCGATGCGTTTCTCAATCGTCAACTCACTGACCTCGACTTCACCACCGACGCGCGACCGAATGACATTCTCGCCCTGGTGAAACCGATTTCGGATGCCCACTGGGACATCGGACGTGCGTTTGGCACCATCGGTGCGCGCATCGATGGTCATACCGTGGAAATCACCACCTACCGCTCCGATGCGTACGACAGGGAGTCCCGAAAGCCGGTGGTCGAATTCGGTGACTCGCTCGAACAGGATCTGGTGCGGCGCGACTTCACCGTCAACGCAATGGCCCTGCGGCTTCCCGAGCGGGTGCTCGTCGATCCTTCTGGCGGCCTGGAGGATCTGGTCGCGAAACGACTGACGACACCGGGTGCCCCGGAAGACTCATTCGGGGACGATCCGCTCCGGATGATGCGGGCCGCGCGCTTCGCCTCCCAACTCGGGTTCACCGTCGCCGCGCCGACAGCGCGCGCGCTCCACGCCCTCGCTGACCGCATCTCGATGATCTCGCTCGAGCGGGTGAGTGATGAGCTCGGCAAACTTCTGCGCTCGACAAATCCCCGGCCTGGCCTCCGGTTGCTGGTCGACTCCGGTATCGCAGGCGTCGTGCTGCCGGAACTGCCCGCGCTCTCACTCCAGATCGATGAGCATTTTCACCATAAGGATGTCTACGAGCACAGCCTCACCGTGCTGGACCAGGCGATCGAGCTGGAGCAGTCGCGACATCCGGGATCCGAGCCTGACCTTATTCTTCGTCTCGCGGCGCTGCTCCATGACATCGGTAAGCCGGCCACGAAGCGCACGGAGGGCGATGGTGTCGTCACCTTTCATCACCATGATGTCGTGGGCGCGAAGCTGGCGAAGAAACGGCTCAGGGAGCTGCGGTTCGACAATGACACGATCGCGGCAGTCGCGCGGCTGATCGAGCTGCATCTGCGATTCTTCGGCTACACCGAGGGAGCATGGAGCGATTCGGCAGTGCGCCGGTACGTGCGGGATGCGGGTCCGTTGCTCGAGCGCCTTCACATCCTGACCCGGGCCGATGTCACGACGCGCAACCGTCGCAAAGCCGATCAACTGTCCTTTGCCTACGACGACCTCGAGGAGCGCATTGCCGTGCTCGGTCAGGAAGAGGAGCTTGCCGCCATCCGTCCGGACCTCGTCGGCGAGCAGATCATGGACATTCTCGGATTGAAGCCCGGGCGAGAGGTCGGTGAGGCCTACCGCTTCCTGCTCGAGCTTCGGCTGGAGGAGGGCGTGCTGGGAGCGGATGCCGCCACCGAGCGTCTGCGTGCCTGGTGGGCCGCTCGACCCTGACTCGCGGCCAGACCCTTCGTCTCCTTGAGGGCAAAACCCGGCCCGCCCGTGCGAAATGCAGGAACGCCTGTGACGCACGGGGTGGATGACCCCTTACGTGGCACTCTCGCACCGGGTGTTCCTGCATTTGCGACGGGGGGACGCGACGGGGGGGACGCGACGGGGCCGGGTCCGCCGACGGGGACGGGACTACCGCAGCGGTCGATCAGCCTCAGCCGTGGTCGCGGATGAACTGCTCGAGCAGCTCACGGGCAACCGGATCCGGATACTGCCTCGCCGGGCTCTTCATGAAGTACGCCGAAGCCGATTCGACCGGCCCGCCGAGCCCGGCATCCAGCGCGATCTTGGCGGCGCGGATGGCATCGATCACGACCCCGGCAGAGTTGGGCGAGTCCCACACCTCGAGCTTGTATTCGAGAGAGGTGGGAGCATTGCCGAAGCCGTGGCCCTCGAGGCGCACAAAAGCCAGCTTGCGGTCATCCAGCCACGGGATGTGGTCGCTTGGACCGATGTGCACGTCGCGTGAATTGAGCTGGGCGTCGATATTGCTGGTGACCGACTGCGTCTTCGAGATCTTCTTCGATTCGAGACGACGGCGTTCGAGCATGTTCTTGAAGTCCATGTTGCCGCCGACGTTCAGCTGGTAGGTGCGGTCGAGCACGAGACCGCGCTCTTCGAACAGGCGCGCGAGCACGCGGTGCGTGATGGTGGCGCCGAGCTGGCTCTTGATGTCATCTCCGACTATCGGCAGACCGGCATCGGTGAACTTCTGGGCCCACACCGGATCGCTCGCGATGAAGACTGGCAGTGCGTTGACAAAGGCGACACCAGCATCGAGTGCGGCCTGGGCATAGAACTTCGCACCCTCCTCCGATCCGACTGGCAGGTAGCAGACCAACACTTCTGCACCCGAGTCCCGAAGCGCCTGCGCGACGTCGACGACCGGTGCTGCCGACTCCTGAACCAGCTCACGGTAATACTCGCCGAGCCCGTCGAGAGTCGGTCCGCGCTGCACGAGCACTCCGGATGTTGCTACGTCGGCGAACCGGAGCGTGTTGTTCTGGCTCGCCCACATTGCGTCCGCAAGATCCAGGCCCACCTTCGCGGCATCCACATCGAAGGCGGCGACGAAGGAGATGTCACGGATCGAGTAGCCGCCGAAACGGGTGTGCATAAGTCCCGGGACGACTTCGTTCTCGTCGGCGTCAGCATAAAACGTGACCCCCTGGATGAGGGAATTGGCGCAGTTTCCGAGACCGGCAATGGCAACTTTCAGGGACATGCGAGTAGTGCTCCTTGATTGATAGGGATCCAACTGACTACACTAAGCAGGTTGTCTGCGAGCGATTCGCATTCGGACAACGATGCCAAACCCTCCTGTCACAGATCGTCTGTGGCCGTTCTAGTCCAAAGGAGGTGGGTTAGTTATGCATCAGTACGAACTAATGGTAATTCTCGATCCAGAGATCGATGAGCGCACCGTGGCTCCGAG